>DFGZ01000016.1 GCA_002371295.1 Oribacterium sp. UBA3737
GTCTGCATGATCATCCTGACATCATGATAACCGTCTTCTCGCTGCCTCAGAACATCAAGCGATAAATTGATCTTACCGTATGCCTGAAGTTTAATACTGTCCATAAATAAAGCTTATCCCCCTATAGTTGTATAAATTACTACAATTGAATAGATGAGAATATTAAATCCAAATCGTTCTTTGTATACAATACTTCGCTATTGTAATGCAAAGAACAGATTTAAGCAAGGAATAGTGTATTCATAAATATACAATATTCTAAAAAAAGTATAAAAAATCATTATTCCGACATAAAATACGGGTTTTTTCACTCTACGATTATTGACAAAATGACAGGTTGTCACTATACTCGCATAGAAAGAAAAATGACAGGTTGTCACTTTTTGGCATTCACAACATAAGTTAATCTTTGAAAAAGCGGGAGATTTCCCGGCTGAACATGGAGAATAAGAAGGTTACAGGGGGAACGGAGGCGTAAATTGGCAACAGAGAGGTTTGAAAAGCTGTCCGATGATAAGAAGGAGCGTATTCTTACAGCAGCCCGGGAAGAATTTGCCAGGGTGCCCTATGAGGAGGCATCCATAAACCAGATCATAAAAAATGCGGGCATTTCGCGAGGCAGTTTTTATACATATTTTGAAGATAAGAATGATCTGCTTCAATATGTTTTCAGTCAGGATGAGGAAGACAGCAGAAGGTTTTTTCGTGAACTGGTGATTGAATATGAAGGCGATTTCTGGAAGGCCATAACAGAGTGGACTGTGAAGGTGGCAGGTTATCTTAAGCAGGGAAATCTCCAGCAAAGGGTAAATATTCTTGTGAACACCGGTATCATGAAGAGAGCAGTGGTCTGGAACGAAACCGAAAACTGCAGGAAGCAGGAGAAGGAAAAGGAACAGCTGGACTGGCTGATGGAAAAACTGGATCTCAGTCTCCTGGACTACAGGGGAAGCAGGGAGAGATTTGAGGCCATCGTAAAGTCGGCACACATGATTTCGGGGCTTGCCATACTTAATCTCATAGCATATCAGAACAGGGATACCGAAAAGATCCTTGAAGAGTTCAATCTCAAGATGGACATCCTTCGCTATGGTGGAGATACAAGAAAATAATCGCTGAACACACTTAATAATAATCTAATATAAATAAATTAATCATTAAAATATGTCGACATTTCTTTTGTGTGAAAGAAAAGCGGAAGTGTTGAACTACAGGCTTAAGTAAATAAAGTGTCTGCTGTGTCCGTGTTATGGCATGGAGACATCTAATAACAGGAGGATATATGAAAAAACCGATTACTATAATCATAGTTGTTGCGTTGATTGGAGCTTTAGGAGCTGCGGTCGCGGCAAGGCTGATGAAACCGAAGGAAGAGATGCAGGTCAAGGAACTTCCGGCAGTTACAGTGACTACTCTTTCCACAGGTACCATAGAACGTGAAACCTCACTGATGGGCACGATCCAGCCATCCGATACCTACCATGTGATGCCTAAGACTTCCGGTGAAATCATTGAAATATTCGTGCAGAACGGGGATCAGGTAAAGCAGGGAGATCCCATTGCCAGAATAGATAATCAGAAGGCTATAGATTCTGCAAAGGCTGCTTATGATTCTGCAAACGCATCTCTTCAGGCTTCACAGAATCAGGCGAATACCGCAACAGACGCTCTCAATCGCATGACTCCGCTTTATCAGGCAGGAGATGTTTCTCCTCAGACATATACCTCAACCCTGAATTCCGCAAATGCTGCCCAGTCACAGGCTGCCGCAGCAAGAGCTCAGGTGAATTCCGCAAAGCTTCAGTATGATACCCAGGTGGAGTATTCAACTGTAACAGCACCTGCAGACGGCACGATCCAGAATCAGAATATGACTCTGAACGCCCCTGTATCTCAGTCATCTGAGCTTTGTGTTATCACAGGCTCCGGACAGAGAAAGGTAAAATTCAGTGTTACAGAGGACGTGCTTAACAATCTTTCCCAGGGTCAGAAAGTCACTGTTGAAAAAAACAGCACGGTTTATGAGGGAACTATCACGGATTTATCAAGACTAGTTGATTCTTCCTCAGGACTTTTCTCTGTAGAGGCTGTACTTTCACACGCAGAAGCCCTTACAGACGGAGTTGCAGCCAAGGTTCAGCTGGTATCGGCAACAGCCAGGGACGCTCTCATCGTTCCTGTAGACTATGTATACTATTCCAGCGGAAATCCTTATGTTTATGTGTACGAAAACGGTATAGCAAGGAGAGCCTTCATCACCCTGGGGATCACCAGTGATTCGGAGTATCAGGTGCTTGATGGAATCACCGGATCAGATATGGTTGTTTCAAGCTGGACTGAGGACATCTATGACGGAGCCAGTGTTCGTATCATAGACGAAAACGGGAATATAGCAGCTAACTGATTTCAGGAAGGAGCAGCAAAAAATGCATAGTATAACCGAATTCGTAATAAGAAGACCGGTTACCACCTTCCTGGCGGTTATCAGTCTCATATTTTTCGGAATAATGTCCCTCTTCAGTCAGAAGATGGAGCTTATGTCCAATATCGATGTTCCGATGATCATCGTTACCACAACTTACAACGGAGCATCTCCTGAGGATGTGGATGAGATCATTTCCACACCTATAGAAGAAGGAGTTTCTGTTCTTTCCGACGTTAAAAAGGTTACGTCCAAATCTTCTGAAAACTATGGATTTACCATGGTTCAGTATGAGTATGGCACGGATATGGACAAGGCCTATGATGAGCTGAAAAAGAAGATTGATACGGTAAAGTCAAAATTTCCGGACGGCGTAAATGATCCTAATGTCCTTACCATGAACGTCAGTGAACAGCCATCGCTCAGCTTATCCATAGAGAACTCGGCTCAGGACAATATGTACAACTATGTTGAGAATGATATATCTCCTGAGTTTGAAAGTCTTGGTACTGTTGCCAGTGTAGCACTTTCCGGTGGTCAGAAGCAGTATGTAAGCATTGAGCTCATACCGGAAAAGCTTAAGCAGTATAACCTTAGTATGGCTACTGTGGCATCAACAGTTGCAGCGGCAGATTTTGCCCAGCCGGCAGGTACCGCCAATGTAGGAAAACAAAAGCTCTCGGTTTCCACCGGAAATGACTATGACGATGTTAATTCCCTGGGCAGTATTCCTATAACAACCGGAAACGGAAACACGGTTTATTTAAGTGATATCGCAAAGATAAACTTAAGTCTCAAGGATCAGGAGGCCATAGGAAGGTACAACGGTGAAGATACCATCATGCTTGACCTTACAAAGAAACAGAGTGAGTCAGCTGTTAATATGTCAAAACAGGCTAAAAATCTTATAGCCGAGCTTGAAGCAAGAGATAAAAATCTCAAGATCCATATTATAGATGATGATTCGGACAGTATCTTAAGCTCTCTGACATCGGTATTTGAGACCATGATCATGGCCATCATCATTTCCATGATCATCATTATACTGTTCTTTGGAGATCTGAAGGCATCCCTTATAGTCGGTACTTCTATTCCGATTTCCATACTTACGGCTCTTGTAGCCATGTGGGCTATGGGATATTCCCTTAACATGGTAACCATGTCTTCACTGGTTCTTGGTGTAGGTATGATGGTTGATAACTCCATAGTCGTACTTGAGGCCTGTTTCAGATCCATGGAGAAGTATTCAACAGCCGGTTTAAAAACAAGACAGACAGCGGCTCTTGATTCAGTAAAGACAGTGGGAGAGTCGGTTCTCGGTTCAACCATAACCACCTGTGTAGTTTTCCTGCCTCTTGGATTTATGAAGGGACTTATGGGACAGTTCTTTGCGCCACTCGGATTCACCATTGTTTTCTGTATGCTGTCATCATTGATATCGGCGATATCCATTGTGCCTTTATGCTTTGTAATATATAAGCCATCAGAAAACAATCATGCCCCGGCCCATGCTATCATTCAGAGAATGCAGGTGGTTTACAGAGGTATCATAGACAGGCTTCTTAATCACAGAGCCCTTGTTCTTATAATTTCCATAGGACTGTTCATCGCATCTCTCGGATTTTTGAAATATATCAAAGTTGAGATGATGCCGGCAACTGACGATGGTAAGCTGACCATTACTGCGGAAACAAGGTCGGGTTTAAAGACAGAGGAGATAAACGAGATACTTCTTAAAATAGAAGAAGTGGTTTCCAAGGATCCTGATACAAAGAGCTACAGAGTATCTTCCGGCGGATCGGGTATACAGTCCATGTATTACGGCAGCAGTTCTACCGTTTCTGTTGAGCTTATAAAAAACAGGAGCATGAAGACAAAGGATAAGGCAACCTACTACCGAAAGCTGTTTGACGGTACAGCCGATGCGGTTATTTCTGTAAAAGCCAATAACTCCATGTCCGGTATGTCAACTGCCAAGGACAATTACGAGGCGATTTTACAGTCATCGAACTACAACAGTCTTAAGGCGGCGTCAAAAGATATAGTGGAAGAGCTTCAGAAAAGAGATGATGTCACAGCGGTACATTCCTCCCTTGAAAATGCCGCACCTCTCATCAAGATCCATGTTGATCCTATAAAGGCTGCTGCAGAGGGGCTCACACCTTCCGGAGTCGGATCTCAGCTTTATAACATGATATCCGGTAAGAAGGCCATGACCATGCAGATTGACGGTCAGAATACTGATGTCACAGTTGAGTATCCTAAGGAAGAGTATGATGATGTAGAGAAGATAAAGGATATCTTCCTGACAACACCCTCCGGTTCCCAGGTGCAGCTAAAAGATATAAGTGATGTTGTATTTGAGGATTCACCTGCATCTATTTCCAGAGTGGATAAGAAGTATAATGTTACCATTACTGCTGACTATACGACCAAGGCTGATCAGATGTCCAGGATGAGTATCAATCAGGAAGTCATCTCAAAGTATCTTGGAAATGGCATTACAATGGGTGTGAATTCCAATGATCAGTCACAGAGTGAAGAGTTTTCATCCTTTGGAGGAGCGCTTATCATCGCGGTATTCCTTATCTGGGTAGTAATGGCGGCGCAGTTCGAGTCCATGAGATTCTCTTTCATGGTCATGACAACACTTCCTCTTGCCCTGATAGGTTCCTTCGCACTTTTGTGGCTCAGTGATTCATCTATTTCCATGGTTTCACTTCTTGGATTTATGATGCTCATCGGTACGGTTGTTAACAACGGTATCCTCTATGTGGATACGGTTAACCAGTACAGAATGGCCATGCCGAGAAGACGGGCCCTGGTTGAAGCAGGTGCTACAAGACTAAGACCTATTCTTATGACAACACTTACCACTGTACTTTCCATGATTCCTATGGCGATAGGTATCGGAGATAACGGTGAGATGATGAAGGGACTTGCTATAGTAGATGTAGGTGGTCTTACGGCATCCACCATACTTGCCCTTCTTGTACTTCCTGTTTACTATACCGTAATGGATAAAAACAAGAAGATGGTAGACAAGGATGTTCCGAGTCCGGGATATATGGAAGGCAAACAGCCATCTGATTACTACCAGAAGAAGGCTGCCGAAGAATGGGAAAGGTACGGATCCGCAGATGATGATCCTACACCGGAGGATGAATCGGAAATCAGTCAGGGAGATTTTTCTGACGGATTCCCGGATTGACGAACAACCATAATCTGAGCGGTCGGGATTTTGTTCTGAAGACTGTAATGTATTAAATCCCGGGAGGCTTGAGCTTTCCGGGATATTTTGTAAATAAGACTTATATGAAATTTTATGATTACGAGGTGTTTGGAAGATGAGATTACATGGTAAAAGGCTTACAGCTGTAATACTCTCTCTTTTGATGATGCATCAGGGGACGGCATTGGCGGCTGAAAAAGCAACTATAGACAGAGCTCCGAGACAGACTTCCTACGAAAGGGAGAGATCGCAGGAGCAGTGGAAAACGCTCCGGGACGATGTACTTACCTGGGAAGAGATCAGGGATCTGGTTCACGAATACAACCCTACGGTTTCGGCTTTATGGATAAATTACAGGGATAACAATGATACCGGAACCTATGACCTGGATTATGAAGATGTCATCAGCAACATAGAGAGTGTATATGACAATGCTTTGGGAAAAAGTGATGCCGGTGATGCCTCGGCTGAGCTTGCAAGAAAGCAGTCACTGGCAAGCGTAGATACCACCATACAGAATTCGGACAGGGAGGTAGTGACCCTGGGGCATGAAAAGACGGAAGTTACTACTGCAGAAGCCATAAAGCAGCAGATCATAAGCATTTATACTACGGAGCTTACCTCAAAACTGAACCAGCTTGCCATCGAGCAGGATACAAAACTTCTTGAACAGTCAAGGAGAAAGCTTGCTGTAGGATCCGGAACCGAACTTGATGTACTTACTGCCGAAAAGACCCTTAAGGATGCGGAGGTATCACTTCAGACCTCCCTTGCGGACCATATCAAGGCAAAGCAGACCGTGCTCGTGAATCTGGGATGGAAGTATGATGCGGAGCCTGTGATCTGTGAGGTTCCGGAGGTCACTGATGAAATGATAAATCAGCTCAACCTTCAGGAAGACATACAGAAGGCCATAGGAAACAGCTATACACTTAAGATAGATGAGAGGAAGATGGCTCTTGCGGAATCGGAAGGAACTGTCAGCAGCACGGCAATCAGCCTTAACACTGACAAGAATCAGGTCCAGTCTGATATGACTGCTAAGTACAATGCTCTTCTGGAAGCACAGAACAACTATGCGAAGCAGCAGCTTAGTGAGCTTAATCTTCTTAAGACCCTGGATAAAACAAACAGGAGCTATGCACTTGGTTCTTCGAGCCTGAGAGACCTGGAGACTGCCACTTACAACTATAATTCGGCGGTCATAAACACTCAGCTTATGAAATATAATATGCAGAGCGCATATTTTACCTATATTTCATACAGAGACGGTCTTGCGGGAAGCGGCTCAGCATCAAAGTGACGAATGTGGGTGACGAAATGATGAGAAGAAAACATATTGCAGCTCTTGCCGCAGCATCCGTTGTCGCTGCTTTTGCAAGCGGAACAGCCATGGGGGCGAATGAAAAGAAGCCGGGCACCAGAGTCATAGTCAATATCAATGATCCCAATGCACCTGCACGAAATCTCACAGGGGTTGACTCTGCGGGAAGACCCGACGGAATGGATGATGCGACCTGGATACGGCTTCAGGATGATGTGATCGATTATGACGAGATAAACAATCTTGTGGAGTATCGAAGTGTCATATCAAAACAGCAGACGGCGGCCATAGACAATTATGCCGTTAACATGAATGATATCATCGATTCCATCAGTACTTCCATAGATGACATGTATGCAGAGATCGATGATCTCAAGGAAAAGCGAAAAGAGTCCACGGATGAAACCGAAAAGGCCAACTATACAGCACTTATCAATGCCTACAGCAGTATGATAAGTGCCAGCGGAACAGACAATTACGGTCTCCCTGTGACGGATGATGACGGTAATGTGATCGGAAAGACCACCTTGAACGTTCAGAAGTCGGGGGCTGAAGGAGGGCTCACCAGTCTTGTAAGCAGTATAAAAAGAGGACTGCACGGTACCAAGGTCTCGGTGACAACGGGTATGAATTCCGCTTTTCTCGGGTACCAGTCATTGAGAGAGCTTGACAGGATGTACCAGAAACAGGTGGATATGTATCAGGCGGCCTATGATGCCGCCGTAAGGCAGATGGCAGTAGGAAGTGCAACCCAGCTTGATGTCAGGATGGCAGAGGTGGATCTGCAGGGGGCTAAGATAAAGCTCGGAAGCAATCAGGAGTCGCTCCGTTCCATAAAAGAAAACATGGCCATCATACTCGGATGGGATATCGCAGATTCCGCCAATGTCACAATAGGTGAGCTTCCCGCTTATGATCCCACATACATGGCATCGAGAAATCTCAATCAGGATATAGAGGAAGCCAGACTTTACAACGTGGAGTATGGTGCTGCCCAGGCAACCCTGAAGCCGGACATCACAGGATATTCGGAAGTGGATATAAAGAGAAATTCCACAAGGGAAAACCTGAACATCACCATGTCTTCCCTGTACACCAATGCGGTACAGGCAGGCACGCAGTACGAAGCAGCAGCGGCGGGCTTTGTGGTAGCAGAAAGGCAGAAGGCAGCTGCTGAAAGAAGCCTTGCAGCAGGCATGATCAGTTTTAAAGACTATTACGGGGCAGTGACCCAGTACATAGCATCTGAGGCCATGGCCAAGGTTTCCGCCATCAATGCTTCCGGCGCCGTTCTTAACTATCAGGCAGCACTGAGAGGATTTGTATAAGGTATTTTCGTGAACAGGAGGGACATATGGTCGTTTTTTAGAGTATATTATTGATCCCGGTGCTGTGTTATACTCCTTGACAGCAGAGTAAATAAAGCTTAAAATACAAAATATTACAAAACATATGTTTTACGGAGGACAGACATGGCTAAGACCAGTAAATCCGCGGTCAATACAAACCAGGATCACGAAGAAAAATTAAAAGCACTTGACGTTGCTTTGACACAGATAGAAAAAAACTTTGGTAAGGGCTCTATCATGAAGCTGGGAGATTCCGTTGCCAGCCTCAATATAGAGACTGTACCTACAGGATCACTTTCACTTGATATAGCTCTCGGTGCAGGTGGATTTCCAAAGGGAAGAATTATAGAGATCTACGGACCTGAATCTTCAGGTAAGACTACACTGGCACTTCATGCGGTTGCAGAGGTTCAGAAGAGGGGCGGTATTGCCGGATTTATCGATGCGGAGCATGCCCTTGATCCAAAGTATGCACAGGATATCGGAGTAGATATCGATGATCTTTACATATCACAGCCGGATTCCGGAGAGCAGGCTCTGGAGATAGCGGAAACCATGGTTCGTTCAGGTGCCATGGACATTCTTGTAATCGACTCGGTTGCTGCTCTTGTACCGAAGGCGGAAATCGACGGTGAGATGGGAGATTCCCACGTGGGCCTTCAGGCGAGACTCATGTCTCAGGCATTGCGTAAGCTCACCTCCATCATTTCCAAGTCCAATTGTATCCTCATCTTCATTAACCAGCTCCGTGAGAAGGTTGGTGTAATGTTCGGAAGTCCTGAGACGACCACCGGTGGACGTGCCCTTAAGTTCTATGCATCCGTAAGACTTGATATCCGCCGTGTTGAGACACTCAAGCAGAACGGAGATGCTTCCGGAAACCGTGTAAGAGTCAAGGTCGTAAAGAATAAGATTGCGCCTCCTTTCAAACAGTGCGAATTCGATATCATGTTCGGAGAGGGTATCTCCAAGTCGGGAGATGTTCTTGATCTTGCGGTTAACGAGAACATCGTTGATAAGTCAGGTGCATGGTTCTCCTATAACGGAGAAAAGATAGGCCAGGGACGTGAGAACGCCAAGGAATACCTTAAGGCAAATCCGCGCATTATGGCTGAGGTCGAGGGAAAAGTGCGTGAAAAGTACGGTCTTCCCAAGGATGAGTATGAAGAGGCTGAAGCAGCAGAAGTGACTGAAGAAGATGAAGCCTGATTATAAATAGGAAAAAGAGTTTATGGCCGGACATCCCGAAAGGGGTGCTCCGGCTATAAATCTAGATGGAGAAAATAATTGAAAACATTAGATGATTTTATAAACGAGCATCCTGAGGAGGTATCAAAATACAATCTAGATCCTCAGAAGCTCAGCGACAGGGATAAGCTCAGAAACAGATGTAAGGAACGAAGCCTTTATCTTCTGGAACGTGCACCGAAGACGGAATCTAAGCTTAGAGAGAAGCTCTTAAGTTCCGGCAAATATGATGAAGAGATAGTGCAGGAGACCATTGAGTTTTTGAAAAACTATGGTTATGTAGACGATCTCAGGTTTGCTGAACAGCTCATCAAGCAGTATTCCGGCTCCAAATCCCTTCGTGAAATAGAACAGAAGCTCTATCAAAGGGGAGTGGATCAAAGCTGTATAAAAAAGGCTATGGCTGCGTTTAAAGAAGATGAGGAGCTGTCCGGAGATTCCGAAATGAGGGCGGTCAGGGCTGCCATAAGAAAAAAATGCAGAGATACAGAGGATCTGGATCCTGACAGTAAGAGAAAACTGTATGCATCACTTATGAGAAAGGGCTTTTCTTACAGTACGGTCACTAAGGCACTGTCCATAGACGAGGATTATTAAACTTATAGATTACGAACCCGTTAAGCCGGTATACCCGCTCCTGACTGGTATGATTTTGTGATGCAAAATTAATTGGTTTTATGATTCGAAATTAATTGTTGACAATCTAATTTTGATTGTGTACAATCTAATTACAGATTTGATAAACGAGATTTTGAAAACACAAAACATATTTTTATTACAACACACCTTGAAGAGGTCAAGTGACACGGGGTGTGGGAAAGGATTATGGAGGATCAGTTATGTATGATGTAATCATAGTTGGAGCCGGTACAGCGGGGCTTTCTGCAGCGATTTATACAGTAAGAGCCGGCAAATCGGCCTTGGTGATTGAAGCCGGCTCTTATGGCGGACAGATTGTAAATACTCCGGACATTGAGAATTACCCGGGAATTGCACATATTTCGGGTTTTGATTTTGCTACCGGACTTTACAATCAGGCAAAGGATCTTGGAGCAGAGATAAAATTCGAGCGTGTAACGGAGATAACTGACGAGGGAGGAATTAAGAAAGTGAAGACCTCTCAGGGCGAGTATGAGTGTAAAGCTGTGATACTTGCCACCGGAGCAAAGAACCGTCCTTTAGGACTTCCAAATGAAAAAGACCTGGTAGGAAAGGGCGTTTCCTACTGCGCTACCTGTGACGGTATGTTCTACAGAAATAAGGTGGTTGCTGTTAACGGAGGCGGTAATACTGCTCTAGAGGATGCACAGTTCCTGTCAAATTACTGTTCAAAGGTCTATCTGGTACACAGAAGAGATAAGTTCAGGGCTGATGAAAAGGAAGTAGAGCGCTTAAAGGCAAAGGATAATGTTGAATTTGTTCTTAACAGCACCATAACAAAACTTAATGAAGATGAAACAGGTCTTGTTTCCATTGAAGTCACCGATAAGAACAGTTCGGAAACAAGAACCATAGAGATATCCGGTCTCTTTGTGGCAATCGGACAGGCACCGGATAACGCTCCATTCAGCAATGTGGCAGCACTTGATGAAAAGGGTTATATCAAAGCCGGTGAGGATATGAAGACAGGCACTGACGGTATATTTACAGCCGGTGACTGCCGCACAAAGACAGTAAGACAGCTTACAACGGCAGCATCTGACGGAGCTACGGCTGCTCTTGCCGCATGCGGATACATCGATTCACTGTCATGACAGTTAAGTAAAGGTAATGTAAATATAAATATTATTATGGGGCCGTGAGCCCGGAAAAGGAGAAATAAAATGGCAAATATTTTTGATATCAAGGTTCTGGATAAGGATAAGAATGAGACAACACTTGAGGAATATAAGGGTAAGGTTCTTCTTATAGTAAACACTGCAACAGAGTGCGGATTTACACCTCATTATGAGCAGTTACAGGACATGTATGAGAAGTACGGTGACAAGGGACTTGTTGTTCTTGATTTTCCTTGCGATCAGTTCGGACACCAGGCACCGGGAACAGAGCAGGAGATCGCAAAGTTCTGCTCAAGCAGATTCGGAGTTAATTTCCCTATGTTCGCAAAGATCGACGTAAACGGTGAGAATGAAACAGAGCTCTTTAAGTTCCTTAAGGCTGCTCAGGGATTTAAGGGCTTTGGAGAAGGACAGCAGGCTGACTTTATGAAGGACTTTGTAGGAAAGGCTCATCCTGATTATGAGAGCACTCCGGACATTAAGTGGAATTTCACTAAGTTCCTGGTAAACCGTGAGGGTAAAGTTATCGACCGTTTCGAGCCTACCATGGATATGGCAGAGGTTGAGAAGAAAGTAGCAGCAGTGCTTTAAGATAAATTAAAACGGTAATTTTAAGCTTATCCCTACAGCTTTTCGGATAAAATAAAGATTTACAGAAATTTAATTGCAAGAAACGGGGGATTGTGATAATATAACGGCGTTTTTAAAAGAATAGCATAACGCATTATGTTCTGCACAGCTACCACAACCGGAGGATATGATGACAGGAAATTATGAGTCATTAAAAATTGAAAATCAGTTATGTTTTCCGCTTTATGCGTGCGCAAAGGAGGTTGTGCGACGTTATAAGCCGTTTTTGGATAAGCTTGATCTCACATACACCCAGTACATTGTCATGATGGTCATGTGGGATAAGAAGCGTGTAAATGTAAAGGAACTCGGAGAGAAGCTTTATCTCGATTCGGGAACACTGACACCGCTTCTTAAGCGTCTCGAAGCCAAGGAACTCATAAAGAGAGAACGTTCTCATGAGGATGAGCGTGCTCTGGATGTAAGTATCACAAAGAAGGGTGAAGATCTGAAAGAAGAAGCTCTTACGATTCCCAGAGAAATGGGAAGCTGTATGAAGCTGACCAAAGAAGAAGCTTCAACTTTGTACAATCTGCTTTACAGGACCCTTAACTGTATCGAAGAGTCCATGAAATAAGAATTCAGTATAGAAAAAAGTCGCTAAATCCATGATTTAGCGGCTTTTTTACGTGCTTTCCGGGAAGCTTAAGCACACGCCTTTTTATTGACAGTGACTGTTATTTTATATAAAATGTAATGGTTAAGTTAATGATTATATTGATGACAATATAACTTTATATATAAATGGAATTGGACAGAGCTTCGTCGTATTTCACGACGTTTACAGCTTTTCACATATCTGTTTGTACATTAACAACAAAATAGTGAAGGAGGTACACAAGGTGTCCCCAGTAGTAATCGCTGCTGTAATAGCAGTAGCTGTTGTTGTGGGCATTATTATGTTCATCGCTGGTCAGAACAAGGCTAAATCCGACTACGAAAAGGTGGTGGGGTCTGCCGAGCAGAAGTCCAGAGAGATCATTGATGATGCGATAAGAACAGCTGAGAATAAAAAACGTGAAGCTCTTCTAGAGACAAAGGAAGAGGCATTGAAAGCAAAGAATGATCTGGATAAGGAAATCAAGGATCGTCGTAAGGAAGTATCTGATCTTGAGCACAGGATGCTGAAGAGAGATGAGGCTTCAGAGAAAAAAGCGGCCAATCTTGAGCAGAAGGAGCAGGAGCTTCAGAAGCGTCAGGATAAGATCAACAAGAGAGAGACTGAGGTTGAAGAGCTCCATAATCAGAAGGTAACAGAGCTTGAGAGAATTTCAGGACTGACCAGAGATCAGGCCAAGTCAGAACTTCTCAAGTCATTGGAAGAGGATACAAAGCATGATTATGCTATGATGATCCGCGAGCTTGACAATCAGGCTAAGGAAGATGCAGAAAAGAACGCAAGAAATTACATTGTAGATGCTATTCAGAGATGTGCCGCTGATCAGGTCACAGAATCTACAGTATCGGTAGTTCAGCTTCCTAACGATGAGATGAAGGGTAGAATCATCGGACGAGAGGGCCGTAACATCCGTACACTGGAGCAGCTTACCGGAGTTGAGCTCATAGTTGATGATACACCTGAGGCTGTTGTTCTTTCAGGTTTCGATCCTATCAGACGTGAAGTTGCAAGGATCGCACTTGAGAAGCTCATCGTAGACGGACGTATACATCC
>DFGZ01000213.1 GCA_002371295.1 Oribacterium sp. UBA3737
CTCATAAACATATCCTCTTTTTGGCCCATTAGCCCGGATGGTAAAGTTATGGATTTCTGCAATACAGGTTATATCCCCCGTTTGGAATTTTTTGGATGCAAAGCCTTCTTTTTCAAATGTATACATCATAGGATACATTAACCTGGCAAACTCGGTTCCCTCAAGCAGGGGTTCGTCAACTACCTGCTCCCTTAACTCAGGCAGAAAATCATAGGCTCTGTCATTGCAGCTTAAAAAACGCATTTGCGTGTCAACAGCAACAAAGCCCTTAACAGTCTGAGTATTCTGGTGCTTTGTCGTAATAGCAGTAAGATCATGTGCCTGGGCTCTCTCGTAATTGTATGCCAAAAATATATCTGTAAGGACATAAACAAAGGGCAGGAGCGAAAACTGCATCAATCCCAGAGCATCCGGCAAATAAGCCAGAAGCCCCATGAATACACCTGCCGTGAGAACATAAAGGGTTCTTTTTGAATAAGTACCCTTCCTTACATAAGCCAGGATCATCAGAGCCACAAAGATCGTTCCAAGTACAGCCAGGTAAACTGTGTGGAACAGCTTCAAAGGACCGTCAGTAATGTTTGTCACATTACCCATAGTAGTATGCGTTACTGTGATAGTATCATAATAGTTCTTATTATGAACACTAAGCCAGACTATGCCTAAGTGAATAAAAGCAGTCCCATAAGCCAGAAATCTTGTGAAAAATCCCACCTTTATATCTAAAGCCTTAAGCATTGACAGTATTGCGATAGACAATAGGATCGTACAGTCAAAATAACAGATACAAAAACATATCATGGCTGCTTCCCAGCCAAGAACCGTACTTTTCAGCCAGTAACCCAGATTAACTATAACTATGATGATAAAAGTAGCATTAGTATAAGGACTGACTTTTTCATATCCTCTGCCGGCGATAAGGATCCATATCAAAACAGACACTAAAAGGCACAAGCCATAGGCGTATGTATACATCACTGCCCCCCTAACATCTGGTCTATTTCAAAATATGTATCATTGCCACCTTCAGGAGCCTCTATGATATGAAGCTTCGAACCCATTAATACGAGAATCTTGTCAGCAAGCCCCAAACGGAATTTTGCATTATCATGCATACCGGGTGTCCCATTATCCCGAACGGATATCACAAGATGAAGACTATCGTCGTGTTCCTTGGAAAAAACAACCAGCTTTATCTCTCCTGTGTCCATTCTGTCAAGAGAATTAAGTATCAGTGAGTGTATTAAATATCTTATCCGTTCACCGTCACCATACAGTTTACTCCGGATAGGCTGTTGAACATTTAAATTAAATGTGATCTGACTTCCCTCAAGCTCCGGTTTTACATTCTCTTCAATATCTTTTACCATAGCATTAAAATCATACTCTTTTTCTTCTACAGCAAAAAATCCGTTGTCAATCTTTAAAAACTCCACCAGATCCTTTAGAAGATTTGAGGTTTTTGAGATACCGCGTTTTGACTTTATTGCGTATTCACGTATTGTTTCTTCCTTACTTTCATCAATTATATGCTGTTCCTGGCTAAGGGTTTCATTGCAACTATATATGAGATTCTCTGCCAGATTGCGGAACAGATTTATCCTTTCCTCCTTTTCGCTTTCAATATCGCTTATTTTTTGAACTATACTATCCTTTTCACGTTTTTCGTCATCTATGATCTGAAGTGCAAACACTACTCTGTCAACAGGCTGACCTTCAACGTAATCCATGGCAAAAAAATGTATACGGCACCACCCTCTGAACTTACTCATATATTCGCAGGTGATATTCTTTTTTCCCTTCATCCTGTCACTGAGAGTTGAAATATCTACAAATTCCAGTACATTCTCTTTGAAGCTCTCAGTACAATCGATGTTGAAAAGATTTTTGAACTGTTCATTGGCTCCCATGTCCTCGGGTCTCTTGAGGTCGCCTTCTACCTCAGATACCACAGAGACTATTTCATTTTTTACGATGTCCACTATATAGATAACATCATATATATCAGACATACTTGAAATTCCCGACTTCTTAAGCTCCAGCTCCTTAAGGGTATCCTCATAGATTTTTATGGATGTCAGGTAAATGATCAGGTTCACAAGCCAGATCATAAAAAGCGTGATGATGATATAAAATAATGTACCGTTTGTTATATCCCTGTGGTAATAAAAGCTCAGGTCAATATTGTCAAGATCCAACGTGTCAAGATAATAAAATATCACGCCGGTGGTGAGCTCGGAATGAGGTCCGGCAGGAATTTCATTATCCTTCAGCGAAGGAAAATATATCACATAATCACCCTTTGAAAGAGGGATAAGCAGGTCACCGTCATAAACATAATCAAGCTCAACCTCTTCCAGCTTGTAATTTCTAAGATCAAGCTTCTGAACCTTTTCATCCTCGGTCCCAACGGCCTGATGTATCTCAACAGTTCCGCACCAGGCATTGTTAATGTAACAGTCTCCACGTATGTTTATACGGAGAGTCCACTGACTCACCAGGTCTTCCGAATGATTATAAAGAACTCCGTCGATTGTCTGCCCCTTCAGGTCTACTTTTTTCCCATTCAGGTCAAAATCTCTTTTTAACCATTCACTAGTGGAATCACCTCTGCCGGCATATTTGAAATATGTAGGATTATCCTGATTCACTCCTCTTACAACATATTCCCTGGCGTTAAAACGGCTTACGAAAATCATTTGGCAGATAAAAAGCAAAGTGATCACGAAAGGACACACTAATATAAACCCTCTGTAAATCCGTTTTAAATCCGTCTTCATGTATCACTCCTCCTTAGAACTCCTTACGGATTTTTTGAAACCGCTGAAAGCCGCGCAGCTCTCCACTCTTCTATCATACTACAGTTTTTGTTTTCAGAATATCATATATTATAAAATCCCACACTGCAAAATATAATAGTTCAGCCGGGGCATGAGCGGATAAGAGCCGACTGGACTGTTGCAAAAAAGCAGTGTGGGATTCTCCATATTCATCAATACGCTTTATATTTCTGCGGTGTG
>DFGZ01000350.1 GCA_002371295.1 Oribacterium sp. UBA3737
ATCAACATATCAGAACGATATGACTACATTTACCGGACGTGATGATGTACTTTCGCTTCTGATACATCTCGGGTATCTTGGCTTTGATGATGAAAAGAGTGAAGTATATATACCGAACCGTGAAATACTGGATGAATTCAAATCTTCCACTAAAGATCATGAGTGGGTGGATGCATTTGCTTCCTTCAGAACTTCACTGGAGCTTGTAAAAGCTACCTGGGCAGAGGATAGTGATAAGGTGGCGGAGCTTCTTGAGAAAGCTCATAACAGGGCTGATAACAAAACCTATAACGATGAAGCGGCACTTAGTTACTCAATTCTTTATGCATATTATGCGGCAGAGAAGTACTACACGATGCTGCCTGAATTGGATGCGGGAAAAGGTTACGCTGACCGGGTATATATTCCTCGTCCGCAGTATGCTGACAAGCCGGTTCTTATCATTGAACTGAAATACGAGAAAGATGCAGATGGAGCTATTTCCCAGATAAAGAGGCAACAGTATCCGGAACGACTTTCGGCATATAAAGGGAATATTCTTCTTGTAGGGATTAATTACAATAGGGATGCAAAGAATACAAGGGATGAGTTTAAGCATCACACATGTGATATTGAAAGAGCATAACCTGAAAAGGTCACTTACCGGAAAGCTCCGGGTTAAGTGACCTTTTTATATTTTTATACTGTATAATATCTCTTATCTATCCTTTATTTCAGCCACAACAAAATCATATCCATCAAGGTATATATAACTGTCATCATATATGATCTCATCACGGTTTGACAGGAGGATGGATTTAACAGCAGCATCAAGCTTCAGCTTCTGAGGTTCAGCCTGATAGTTTGCTGCTATAAGGAGGGTCTTGTCCCCGGTTCTTTTAAAACTAAGTAAGTTTTTCTGTTCTTCGTGATATGGTTCAAAAGTACCGTAAACGATAGTATCGAGATATTCTTCATTTTTCCTAAGCTGTATAAGCTCCTTATAGAAAGAGAATACTGAATGCGGATCATCTTTCTGAGCTGCCAGGTTAATGTCTCTGTATTTCGGATTGACCATGAGCCAGGGCTCAGAATTGCTGAATCCGGCATACTGCTTGTCAGACCACTGGAACGGTGTTCTGGCATTATCTCTCGATTTCAAACTGAGGAGCTTCAGTGCATCTTCCTCCGAAAGACCGTCTTCCAGTGCCTTTTCATAGAGGTGAGGGTTAGCACAGTCATCAAGTTCTGAAAGCGACTTTACTTCCGAAAGATTTTCCATTCCGATTTCCTGACCCTGGTAGATGAAAGGTATGCCGGGCATCATGAAATATATGCCTGCCAGCATCTTTTTACTCTTGTCGCACAGGTCTTCCGGCTTTATATATCTGGAAACGCCACGTGGTTCATCGTGATTTTCGATGATGTTGGACAAAAGACCTATGCCTTCCACACGTTTGTGTGATGCAAATGCTGCCTTTTTATACTTTTCGGCGATATCCGCTACAGGTTCTACAGTTGAAACCGGTGTTTCATCTATAAATGTTGTCGAAAAATCGAACATGGTTGAGAAGTATCCCTGTTCACCTATAAAGAGCGGGAGTTCATCATCCTTTTCGTTGAATACTTCGCCAACGGTGAAAGCATCGTATTTTCTGAAACATTCATCAGCCATCTCATTTAAAAACTCACCTATACCTGTTGCTTCCTTAAGCATATTGTCGATGCAGGTGAGCCCGTCACTTCTGTCGGCAGGGTAGTCCTGAAATGGAAGTTTCTTTTTTATATTGATGATGGCGTCAATTCTGAAGCCTGCGATACCCTTATCCAGCCACCAGTTGATCATGTGATAGATTTCTTTACGGAGAAGAGGATTTTCCCAGTTCAGGTCAGGCTGTTTCTTGTGGAATACGTGAAGATAGATTTTATCATCATGACCCGGAAGAAAATCCCAACAGGATCCACCAAAATAACTGCGCCAGTTGCAGGGCAGTTTATCGCCTTTTTTGTAATCCCTGATATAGAAGAATTTTCCATAAGGCCCGTCAGGGTCAGCTATAGCCTTCCTGAACCATTCGTGTTCATCCGAACAGTGATTAACAACCAGATCCATGACTATGCCAATGTTTCTCTTTTTACCTTCTTTAATCAGTTCCTGAAGATCTTCAAGGGTCCCGAATCTTGGGTCAATGCTGTAGTAATCGGAAATATCATATCCCTGATCTGCCAGAGGAGAGCTGTAGATAGGCGACAGCCACAGAAGATCTATGCCAAGTTCCTGAAGGTAATCAAGCTTTTCTATTATTCCTCTTATATCACCTATTCCGTCTCTGTTTGAATCCTTAAAACTTTTTGGATATATCTGATAGGCTATCTTTTCGTGCCACCATTTCTTTTCCATTTTGTGCCTCCCACTGTTTTTTTTCTGTAAAAAAAATTAGCATAGTTATATTGACAGGTAAATAGGTTATGCGTATAACTTAAATCAGAGGTGACACAGGAGGGTAAAAGCCCGGTCGGAGGCTTTAGCTTAACAGAGATATCGAGCATCTATGATTCTCTGAACAGAACATGCCTCGATAGATTACTTAATCATATTGGAGTATAGAGATGATCAGAATAAAAGATATTGCTGAGATATGCGGGGTCAGCACAGCAACAGTTTCGTATGTGATACATGGTAAAACCGGGAAGGTATCCAAAGAAGTCAGAGAGAAGATAGAAGCCGCTATTTCGGAATCCGGATATATATCCAATCAGTCTGCGCTTTCACTTGTGAGTAAGAGCTCCGGACTTATAGGGATCGCTGTCCTGAATCATGGTGAAAATAAAAACATCATGGCAGATCCTTACTTTGGTGTTTTGTTTTCATATCTGGAAAAGGAATTCAGAAAAAATGACAAATATATATTGGTGCTGCTTGATCAGTCGGTGGATGTGATCATCAGGGATGCCAGACGATGGAACCTGGATGGACTCATACTTTGTAACCAGCTGAAGGAGATGATGATAGAGGTCAGCAGTCAGTTTCTGAAACCTGTGGTTACTATCGATGCATCCTATGTCTATGAATATGATAAGCTCGTTCAGATTTTTATAGATGATTTCAACGGCGGCTACATCATGGGTCAGTATTTCCTGAGCCTCGGACACAAAAATGTTGCCATGCTCGATGATAGTGATCTCGAAGTAAACCGTCACAGATGGAGAGGCTTCCGCCAGGCCTATATGGAGAGAGGGATAGTTCTGGATGAGGATTGCCATTACATCATCGACATCAGCAAAGAGAAGTTTCAGGATGGGCTTAACAGGATTCTTCCGGAGATAAAAAAACATTCGGCTGTTTTTTGTGTTTCGGACAATTATGCGCTTCAGCTTATAAACCATCTGTACCAGGATGGCATGAGAGTGCCGGATGATATATCTGTAGCAGGATATGATGATATTGCATTTTCCAGCTATTCAAATCCTGAACTGACCACCATAAGGCAGAATGTAGAGGAAAAGGCGGTTATAGCAGTGAACAGTATGATGAGGATGCTTTCCGGTAAATCTGTAAAGCACAATGTCAAGCTGCCGGTAGAACTCGTAGTCAGGAAGTCATGTCGTCCCTGCGGGTCAGAATAGATGTAAGTAAAGCATATAGGTTATGTGCCATAACCTGAAATCGTCAAAATCGAAAATACGAATAATTCTATAAAACAGACAGGAGCAATTCTCCTCCATAATGGCTTCAATTGTACAATATCCACAATTTAATCCGCTGATGATTAAGATTAGATGATAGTTATGTGCATAACCTTTGACACCAGTCCTGTTTTGGGTTAATTTAATTTTACAAAAGTTATTCGATTAACCGTCAAAACTTGTTTGGTATGACCGTGAGTACAGGCATGTTTGTGATCTCGGATGTAAACAGACATGAATGCATATATTTGTGGTTACGAGCATACATGAGAACAGTTTTTTATCAGACGGTCAGTCTGAGTGGTGGAGGACATATGGAAAAAAAGTGGTGGAAGGAAAGTGTGGTTTATCAGATTTACCCCAGATCCTTTTGTGATTCTGATGGAGACGGAATAGGTGATTTAAAAGGAATCACAGGTAAACTCGATTATCTTCATGACCTTGGAATCAATGTAATCTGGCTTAGCCCGGTTTATAAATCACCTAACGATGACAACGGCTATGATATCTCTGATTATCAGGACATCATGGATGAGTTCGGGACGCTGGAGGATTTTGACATTCTCCTGAAAAGAGCGCATGAACTGGGCATTAAGATAGTCATGGATCTGGTGGTAAATCACACTTCCGATGAGCACAAGTGGTTCATAGAAAGCAGAGCTTCAAGAGACAATGACAAAAGAGATTTCTATATCTGGAGGGAAGGTAAGGACGGTAAGGCACCAAATAACTGGGGCAGCTGCTTCTCCGGTTCTGCGTGGGAATACGATGAAAAAACGGAGATGTATTATCTTCACTGCTTCTCAAAAAAACAGCCGGATCTGAACTGGGACAATCCCAGGGTCAGAGATGAAGTCTTCAGGATGATGACCTGGTGGTGTGACAGGGGCATCGACGGATTCAGAATGGATGTTATCTCTATGATTTCAAAAGTTGAAGGACTTCCGGATGGACAGGTCAATTCCAACACCGGTTACGGTGGTCTCGAAAACACTACAAACGGGCCTCATGTACATGAGTATCTCAGGGAGATGAACGAAAGAGTCCTTTCAAAGTATGACATCATGACGGTTGGCGAATGTGCGGGAGTTACTATAAATGAGGCTCAGAAGTACGCATCACTGGATGGCTCAGAGCTTAATATGGTATTTCAGTTCGAGCATGTAGATCTCGATTATGATGAGCATGGAAAGTGGACCACCAGAAGATTTGATCTTCGTGAGTTAAAGAAGAATCTCAGTAAATGGCAGACAGAGCTTGAGGGAAAGGCGTGGAATTCTCTGTTCCTTGACAATCATGACCAGCCGAGAATCGTTTCAAGACTCGGGGATGATTCACCACTTTCGGCCAAGGCCATCGCCACCATGCTTCACTTCATGAAGGGTACACCGTACATATATCAGGGGGAGGAACTGGGCATGACAAACTGTAAGTTCGGATGCCTTGAAAACCTCAGAGATATTGAAGAGATAAATGCTTATCACGAGTTTGTAGACAGCGGAAAGATGTCTCATGACGAAATGCTGGCAGGAATCGAAGCCAAGGGAAGAGACAATGCCAGAACCCCTATGCAGTGGGATGCAAGTGTCAATGCCGGCTTCACCACAGGAACTCCATGGATCATGGTGAATCCTAACTATAAAGAGATAAATGCTGAAGCGGAACGTAAAGACCGGAATTCGGTGTTTAACTACTATAAAAAGCTTGTTTCCCTGAGACGAAACAGTGAATGGTCAGACCTTATGGTTTACGGAACATACAGGCTTCTGGATGAAGACAGCACAGAGATATTTGCCTACGAAAGAGAACTTGAGGGCAGAAAACTGTATGTGCTCTGTAATCTTTGTGACCGGGAGATTCATTATCACAACGATGCCTTCAAGAAGGCTAATGCTCTTTTGATCTCAAATTGCGGTGATGCGGAATTATGTGAGGATATGAAGCTTGCACCCTGGTTTGCAGCGGTGTGGGAAGTCTCATAGTTACTGATGACAGGAAGGAACAGGCTCTGTTAACTTTATGGGACAGTATCTTTCAAACGGAACACAGATGCTTGCAAAAAACTGATCAAAAAAATGACCTTAGCAATAAAAAGTCGATAGAACCGTTGATATGAAGCGGTTCTACCGGCTTTTTTTGTTTGCCTGTGTGCTTGCCCGGTAAACAATGCTTTTTTTATCATCAAATCTGAAAATTTCACTAATAGAACCCTGACTTCATGACGAATAAGTAAATAGAGATGTCAACCGGCACCTCTATAGAAGATATTTAAGTTTCGGGTTCCGGGGGTTCGGCATCCGCTGATTGGTTTAGCCTGTTTAAAGGGGGCAGCACTATGCAAGGTTTTAAGAACATGAAGATCAGAACCAAATTCACAACGACTGTGGTAGTCATCGCATTGGCGATAATCATCCTTGTCGGTACGTCGTTTTTCGCATTCCTCAGGATGAGCGGTATGATGGAAAGTTTTTCCAGAGTACAGTATTCCAACACGAAAGCTCAGATGAATATGCGTAAGGATATTCAGACTGTCAATAAACGTATCCTTCTTGCAATTATGGATCCTGAGGGCAATTCTGTAGCAGATCAGAAGGCTGATTTTGATGAACGTTTCGGTGATATGCAGGGAGATATAGACTCCATAAGCAAGACTCTCGGTGACGATGCCCTCATTAATACTCTCCAGCAGAAGTTTGATGCCCTGAAGAAAGGCTCCTATGAACTTCTGGATGTGATAGACAGCGGAGACAGGGAAGCAGCCATGGAACAATATAAGAGCGGATTCAACGTTGTGACCTCCGAAGAATTTGTATCAGCACTTAGTGCGGTTGGAAAGCTCTCCGATCAGCAGGCTGCAGATCTTATTGCGGAATCGGATTCCTTTAAGACGAAGGTTACATTCACGCTGGTTATCCTTGCAGTGGTTGTTATCGTATGCGTGGTTATCGTATTCCTTTTCCTTGCGAACACCATCGTGAGCACTGTGGACGTGGCAAACGATACCATGGACAGGATGGCGAACGGAGACTTCCAGATAGATATAGATGTATCAAAGCTGTCAGAGGATGAGTTGGGAAG
Organism: Oribacterium sp. UBA3737; assembly: GCA_002371295.1. Next base: position 6,745 of record DFGZ01000350.1, read on the forward strand.
CATGGTGAGAAACATGTCCGGTATGACATTCAAACTCCGTACTCTTGTTGAGGATGTCAGCTCCATGCTTTCAGCCATGAGTGAAGGAAATTTTGCCGTAAGGATGGAACATCCCGAAATCTATGTTAAGGATACCATGCCCATAAGGCTGGGATTCGAAAAGATTTCCGGGAATCTTTCGGATATGTTCTCTAACATGAACGATGTAGCAACACAGGTCAAGAACGGATCGGAGAAGATCGCCAACGGATCCATGGCACTCAGCCAGGGTGCTACAGAGCAGGCATCAACTCTCGAGGAGCTTTCAGCTACTATCAATGTTCTGAACGATAAGGTAAAGAACAGTGCGAAGTCTGCAAGAGACGTTGAAGAGTTCTCAGCAGGCGTTGCCGACAAGATCACTATCCAGAATGAGCAGATGAGCAAGGTTCAGGAAGCCATGGATGAGATCGAAAGCAAGTCAAATCAGATTGAAAACATCATCAAGGCTATCGATGATATC
>DFGZ01000018.1 GCA_002371295.1 Oribacterium sp. UBA3737
AGTCCTCATGGCAAAGTTGGCGCTGGATTACTGATGAAATAATTGGCATAACGAGAATGCCAAAAGCCCCAATGTCAAATGGTTTTGTCATAGCTTCTTCAAAATGAATTTTATCATCACGCAAATCAATTGTTGCTCCTTGCGTGGATGGGTTGGGATGTTTTTAAAGCTGATTTCTTTGCAGAAAGGAAAATCCTCTCATGATCGAACCTGAGTTAGCAAGAAAATTTATCGAGCAGGTCACCCAATATACGGGCTACAACATTAACATCATGGATGAATCGGGAGTGATCATAGCAAGCCGGGATCAGGAACGTGTGGGAAAGTACCACGAAGCTGCGAATCGAGTTATTCACAGTTCACAGGATGTTCTGGTGGTTCGGGAAGATTCATTATTCCCCGGAGTGCTTCCGGGCATAAATATGGCTATAGTTTGCGATGGGCGTAAAGAAGGAGTTGTGGGAGTTACCGGAGATCCGGATCAGATACATGATGTTGCGCTCATTACCCGTATGGCCATTGAGACCATGCTTAAATTTGAAAAGCAGCAGGAGAGCATTCGCCTCAGAAGAAGCAGGAAAGAACATTTCCTGAATCTTTTAACCCAGGCGGAATATGCAGATGCAGCTGAGATCAGAAGCATCGCAAAGCAGTTGGAATATGATGAGTCACTGGTCAGAGTTCCGATTTTATGTAAATTGAATTTCGCGAAGATTGGAAAAACTGATAGGTCTGGAAACAAAGCTATGGAGCCTGATGAAGTGCTTGCCGTTCTCAGACAGGGGAAAGGACATTGGGTCCAGGATTTCAGTTTTGTAATGGATGACAACCACCTTCTGGTATTTAAGACGGTAAAGGTCGATGGACACAGGAATCTTACTGATTACAGAGAAGAGATTTCGATATATCTTGAGTACACCATCAGACAGCTGAAAGAAGCCGGCATCGGTGCAGTTTTTTATATAGGTTCACTTCAGACCACTTTTTCCAGGTACTATCATGCCTTTCGCCACTGCCGGTGGCTGGAATCCCATATAAATTCTTCAGAAGAAATCATATTCTTCATGGATCATGTGCAGGAGTATTTTCATTCACTGGTTTCGAGGCAGGAGCTTCAGCAGGTTTTTTACATATATAAAAGCAGACTTAAAGAGGATCAGATAAAGCAGCTGACGGAAATGATCGGAGCTCTGGAAGAATCAAACTATAATTTGTCTGAAGCATCCAAAAAGCTCTATATCCATAAAAATACACTGATGTACAGATACAACAAAATGAAGGATTATTTGGGCATTAATCCATTGGAAAGTGCAAGGGACCGGGGATTCATGGATTTTTTGTACATGTATCTCATTGGCTAATGTATACAATGGGCAAACTTATACGGAACGCATGTTTTGTGTAGCAGACACAAATATATGCGTTCTTTTTATGCTCGGAAGTTCTATCCAAATCAGAAATTTTAAATAAAATATAGATATAGTTAATAAATGAGTGACTCAGAACAATAGAAACTAACGATTTTATGCAATGAACTTAACAAACTGCATAAATCGTTATGGTATGTCGTAACAAAAAAGGAGCAGACTATGAAACTGGTATTTGCATCGGATTCTTTCAAAGGCACATTGTCCAGCGAACAAACCATTGAATTACTTACAAAAGCAGCCCATGAGGTATTTGGTCCCTGTGAGACTATGGGTATCCCTGTTGCGGATGGCGGAGAGGGAACAACAGATGCCGTTATTCTGGCCAGAAAAGGCAAAAAGGTCTATAAGGAAGTACACGGTCCTCTGATGGAAGATGTCACAGCTTATTATGGACAGCTTAGTGATTCCGAGGTAATTCTCGAGATGGCACAGGCCTCAGGACTTCCCCTGGTTCCGGAGGATAAGAGGAATCCTCTTAACACCACAACCTATGGAACCGGAGAGCTTGTTAAGGCGGCGCTGGATGAAGGATTCGAGGATATATCCATTGCCATCGGCGGATCGGCAACCAATGACGGAGGCATGGGCTTTGCGAGTGCCCTGGGAGTAAAGTTTTTAGACATTAACGGAAACGTACTTGAAGGCAAGGGCAGCGAGCTTGAGAAGGTCGCTCATATAGATGTGAGTGGTTTGGATGAGAGAGCAAAGAAGGCGCGTTTCACGGTTATGTGTGATGTTACAAATCCTCTTTGCGGAAAAGACGGAGCCACATTTACATTTGGAAAACAGAAGGGTGGAACCCACGAAATTCTGGAACGCCTCGAGAAAGGCATGTGTAATTATCGGGATGTGATCATAAAGGAGTTTGGCATTAATCCCGATGATATACAAGGAGCGGGAGCAGCAGGCGGACTTGGTACGGCGCTTAAAATATTTTTAAATGCAGAGATGAAGTCGGGTATCGAGACAGTGCTTGATCTCATCGGATTTGATAAACTTATAGAAGGTGCGGACCTGATAGTTACCGGAGAAGGCAGAACAGACTGGCAGAGCTGCTTCGGAAAGGTAATGCAGGGAGTCGGAGACAGAGCAAAGAGCCATGAGATTCCGGTTGCAGCCCTTTGCGGCGGTCTCGGAAAAGGCTATGAAGGAATATTCGAGCATGGAATCAATTCCATCATGACTACGGTGGATGGGCCAATGCCTCTGTCGGAAGCTCTGGATAGGGCAGAAGAGCTTTACTATAAGGGAGCTGTTCGAATGTTCCGGATGATCAACATATCTCTATAAAGAATGATTCTTTTTGATTTTTTAGAAATCAAGGTGGTATGGCGACCACGATAATGGTCGATTGGATTGACATCTGTGTGTCAGATGTTAAGGCTCAAAAACTGTGTTAATAGATGAGTAGATAGATAACGAAAGGAAGTAACCATGGAAGCACAATTTACAACTTTAGGAGCAATTATCGGACTGGCTGTTGCGATAATATTTATCATCAAAAAGGTCCAGCCGGCATATAGTCTTATTCTCGGAGCATTGATCGGAGGTCTGATCGGCGGAGGTGGTCTTTCCATAACAGTAAGCACCATGGTCAGCGGAGCAGGCTCAATGATGTCATCGGTTCTCAGAATTCTCACCAGCGGAATCCTGGCAGGAACATTGATCAAAACAGGAGCTGCAGAGAAAATCGCAGAAACCATTGTTGAGAAGCTTGGTGAAAAGAGAGCTGTGGCGGCAATTGCCATAGCCACCATGATTATCTGTGCGGTTGGTGTATTTATAGATATTTCCGTAATTACGGTTGCTCCCATAGCTTTGGCAATAGGAAAGAGAGCAGGTCTTTCAAAAAGCGGCATCCTTATCGCTATGATTGGTGGAGGAAAGGCCGGAAACATTATTTCCCCGAACCCCAATACAATTTCAGTATCAGAGGCATTTTCACAGGATCTTACAGCAGTAATGATGAGAAATGCAGTTCCTGCAGTATTTGCTCTTATAGTGTCCATCATTCTGGCTTCCATGCTTGTTAAAAAGAGCGGAGGAGAGATCACAGCCGATGACATGGAAGCTACAGGCGAAAAGAACCTTCCTGCATTTTTACCTGCAGTACTCGGTCCGGTTGTGGTTATAGTGATGCTTGCATTACGTCCTATCGCAGGAATAGCTATTGATCCTTTGATCGCACTTCCGGTGGGAGGTTTTGTGTGTATGCTTGCAACCGGTAAAGTCAAAAACTGTATCGAGTATATGGAATTTGGTCTCAGCAAGGTGATCGGTGTATCAATCCTTCTTATAGGTACCGGTACAATCGCAGGTATCATAAAGGCTTCTGCATTACAGTATGATGTGACAAACCTCCTTGAGGCAATGAATATGCCGGCTTTCGTTCTGGCTCCGCTTTCAGGAATACTTATGGCAGCAGCTACAGCATCAACCACAGCTGGAGCAACCGTTGCTTCACAAACCTTTGCTCCTACACTCCTTGCTAACGGTGTTTCAGCATTGGCCGCAGCAGCAATGATCCATGCCGGAGCAACAGTGCTGGATTCCCTGCCACACGGTTCCTTCTTCCACGCAACAGGCGGTGCAGTAAACCTTACCATCAGTGAGCGCATGAAACTGATTCCTTACGAAGCCATCATCGGTCTTACAAGTACTGTGGTTTCGGTTGTAATGTATATTATGATTCATTAACTTAAAACCGCCGGAGATTTATATAGTCTCCGGCGGTTCCTTAA
>DFGZ01000258.1 GCA_002371295.1 Oribacterium sp. UBA3737
TTCAAAAATACATACAAGATCGGGTCCCAGTATTGCCTTAACGGGTCTTTCTCCAAAAGCGCTTTCCATTTCATCTGTCACCGGTATCTCCTGCTGATAATATGTAGGAAAATCCATCTCATAAAGTTTATCTTTTCTAACAATTGTCAGCTTTCCACTGAGAGTATTAAATTCTATTACATCCTTACTCTGCTCAAAGTAATTGAATATCACAAAAGAAGATGCCAAAGTAGCGTGACCGCATAGTTCAACTTCAGATCCCGGAGTAAACCATCTTAGGTGATAACCCTGTTCTTCTTTGACAATATAAGCTGTCTCACTCAGATTATTTTCCATAGCCAGCTTCATCATGAAGTCTTCTTTAGGCCATTTATCCATTACACAAACAGCCGCCGGATTTCCGGAAAACGGCTTGTCTGTAAAAGCATCAACAATATATTGCTTCATTACTTGCCTCCTTGTTCGATAATGCCGGATTAATCTATTATCATCAGCAATGTACCCGCTCCCATAAGGAATCAGATGTATTTTGCGGTTATGCTTTCTTTGCACTTCTTGACTTCTTTAGGTGTTCCGCAAGCTACAATCCTTCCACCCTCTTCTCCGCCAAAAGGTCCCATGTCTATTACGTAATCCGCATTTCTTATCACGTCAAGGTCATGCTCTATCACAATGACGGTTGCTCCATGTGCTATTAACGTATGAAAAACATTCAAAAGGGTCTCCACGTCTTTCGGATGCAGACCAATCGTAGGCTCATCAAATACAAAAACCGAGTCACCCTGTGCTTTTCCCATTTCTGATGCAAGTTTCAGCCTTTGCGCCTCTCCCCCGGAGAGACCCGGCGTCTCTTCGCCCAGCGTAAGATATCCCAGCCCAAGATCAAAAAGAGTATCAAGCTTCGGCTTCACGGTTTTCATCTCACTACAGAATTCCAGTGCCGTGTTTATGTCCATGTCCATAAGTTCCGGAAGATTCTTTTCGATCCCGGATCTATTCTTAAGCCGTATCTTTTTTGCATCCTTTGAGTATCGCGATCCTCTGCATTCAGGACAGGGTACGTCCACGTCCGGAAGAAACTGAACGTCAAGCGATATCTCTCCTGTTCCGTCACATACCGGGCAACGGAGTGAACCTGTATTATAGGAAAAATCACCTGCTTTGTATCCCAGCTGTTTTGCATCCTTTGTTCTTGCAAAGATCTTTCTGAGTTCGTCATGCACTCCCGCATAGGTCGCCACCGTTGAACGGACGTTGATCCCTATCGGAGTCGCATCGATCAATTTGACATGCTTTATTCCTTCCGCCTCTGCACTCTTTACGTGCTCCGGCATCTTTTTACCATCGCATATGGAATCAAGTGCAGGGATCAGACTCTCAAGAACCAGAGTTGTCTTACCCGAACCGGAAACTCCTGTAATGACCGTAAGTCTGTTCTTTGGTATCCTTACAGACAACGGCTTCACCGTATGGATCCGGTCTGTTTCCATACAGATCACTCCATCGGAAAAAACATCCTTATTCTCATTTTTATTGTCGGCTTCTCCAGTCTTTAACAAGTATTTCCCAATAACGGAATAGCTGTTTTCCTCGATCTCTTTGATCGTCCCCTCCGCTATCACGTTACCGCCCTCTGCACCTGCTTCAGGTCCCATCTCTATGAGCCAGTCCGCTTCCTTAAGTATCTGCGTATCGTGGTCAACAAGGAGAACCGAATTGCCATCCTTTACCAGATCATGCATCACGCCGTTAAGTCCAGTTATATTTGCAGGATGGAGGCCAATCGATGGTTCATCGAGCACGTAGAGCACTCCGGTCGTTCTGTTCCTGACTGCTCTGGCAAGCTGCATCCTCTGTCGTTCTCCCGTAGATAACGTCTGGGACGACCTGTCCAATGTAAGATATGAAAGTCCAAGTTCCATAAGCCTTGCCGCAACTTCAATGTAGGACTCACAGATATTCACGGCCATAGGCTGCATCTCCTCGGGCAGGGATCCTGGTACCTTTTTTACCCATTCAACGGATTCCTTAAGTGTCATCCTACAGGCATCTGCAAGGGAAATCCCCATAAGCCTGGGTGCCCTTGCCTCTTCGGACAATCTTGTTCCCTTACATTCGGGGCATATTTCTTCCTTAAGAAATTTTTCAACCCTCTTCATCCCCTTTTCATCTTTTACCTTTGAAAGGGCATTAAGCACCGTCGCAGTTGCGCTGTAATAGGTAAAATCCATTTCTGCAGCAGTGGGGCTGTCCGTCTTTTTCGGGCGGTAAAATATATGCTTCTTTTCCATCGGGCCATCATATACGATGTTTTTTTCCTCATCGGTAAGATCCTTAAACGGCACGTCGGTCCGTACGCCCATTTCCCGGCATACGTCCGTCATAAGGGACCACATGAGCGAGTTCCAGGGAGCGACCGCACCTTCATCGATGGTCAGATTTTCATCCGGAATGAGGGTGCTTCTGTCCACGGTTCTGACAGTTCCCGTTCCTGCACAGCATTTGCAGGCTCCCTGGGAATTAAAGGCAAGTTCCTCCGCTCCTGGTCCGTAAAAATGCTCTCCGCACTCCGGACAGACGATTTCCTGCATGCTCGCAACCTGCAAGCCGGGTATTACGTAATGTCCATTTGGACATCTATGAGAAGCAAGCCTTGAAAACATGAGTCTCAGACTGTTTAACAGTTCTGTTCCCGTACCAAAGGTCGACCTGATCCCGGGAACCCCCGGCCTCTGATGCAGTGCAAGGGCAGCCGGTACGTAGAGCACCTCATCCACGTCTGCTCTGGCAGCCTGTGTCATACGTCTCCTTGTATATGTCGAAAGAGATTCCAGATATCTCCTTGAACCTTCTGCATAAATTACCCCAAGTGCAAGCGATGATTTTCCCGATCCGGAAACACCCGCCACGGCAGTAATCCCATGAAGAGGAACATCCACATCAATATTTTTCAGATTGTGCACTCTTGCACCTCTGACCTCTATTTTCTCAGGCTGATCATATTCTTTCAGATTCTGTTTCAAATCGCATCACTCCTATTCAGATTCCTGTTTGCCGTTCTATATTATCCCGGAATGTTATATTACCATCAGCAGCGTCCC
>DFGZ01000152.1 GCA_002371295.1 Oribacterium sp. UBA3737
CAGGTTGAGTACATTGAGCGCGGATATGAAGAGTTCGAAGTTAAGCTTAAGAGCTTAGGTGCCGAGATAGAAAAGGTTGATGATGATGTCGATGAAGACCTTTACTGCAGAAAGATGGCATTAAAGGGTGTTTCGTGAGACGGAATATTAAAATCGTATAATTAGATTAAATGCCTCCGGCGGATTTCCGCCGGAGGCTGATTTTTTATATTTCGAGACTGTTGCCATCGAGAAGAAAATCAAACAATCCCATTACAAGTATTCCGTTTTCGTTATATAATGGAGCAATGGCATCCTTAGTAATTATTATTTTTTTAAAGCCATCCTGTGTCAGTAGTAAGGATCTCTGTTCCTGCTCTTTTTTTTCATCGTTGGGCAGTGTTAACGCTGACTGGATATAATACCTCTTCGAACCTTTATTGCAGACGAAATCAATCTCCCTCTGTTTCCGTATCTTTTTTCCGGTTTTATCAACCTCGTTCGTTGTCACAACTCCGACATCCACGTTATAGCCTCTGACAAGAAGCTCATTGAAGATGATGTTCTCCATCGCATGAGTTTCCTCAACCTGTCTGAAATTCAATCTGGCATTACGAAGTCCCAGGTCCGTAAAATAATACTTAAGCGGTGTGTCAATATATTTCTTTCCCTTTATGTCATATCTATATGCACTGCGGAGCAGGAATGAATCCTCAAAATATCCGATGTACTTATTTATTGTGTTGTGACTTAATGTTTTATTCTTGACACTTTTAAAGGTGTCGGATAACTTGCTGGCATTTGTCAGAGATCCGATAGCAGATGAGAGAATATTCAGCAATTCTTCTAATTCTGACCGGTTTTTAACATTGTTCCTTCCGACGATATCCGATATATATGTCTCATCAAATAGTTTTTTTAAAAAGTCTACTTTCTGATCCGGAGTACTAAATTCAAGGACTAATGGGATTCCGCCATAAAGCACATACTCTTTCCAGGCTGCATCCTTATCTCCCGGATAAACACTCATAAACTCCCGGAAAGTAAGCGGGGACATATGGACTTCATCACCGCGCCCACGGAACTCTGTAATGATATCTTTTGACAAGAACTTGGCATTGCTGCCGGTTACATATATATCCACATTCTTCATGCGGGATAAACTGTTTAGTACAGCCTCAAATTCTTTCAGCAGCTGCACCTCGTCCAAGAGGATATAATACGTTTCTTTATCTTTGATCTGGTCTTTAATGTATGGAAGGAAAATATTCGGATCCCTGTATTCGATATTCTCATAAAGATCAAAAGCCACTTCGATGATATGATCGTAAGGAACGCCTTCTGATACAAGATGGTCCTTAAATAAGTTAAAAAGCAGGTATGATTTACCACATCTTCGAATTCCGGTGATTATTTTTATCAGCTTGTTATGTTTTTTTGAAACCAGCTTATCAAGGTATATGTCTCTGTTTATTTTCATCTCAAGCTCCTTTTATTTAAAAAAATTGCGGATTCCGCATTTTTTGTCAATACGATTATACTTCATACGGTACAATAAAGCAATAGCCAATTTTAAATTTTTGCGGATTCCGCATTTTTTGTCAATGGGAATATTTTGATATAATTAATGCCAATCCAAGAATAAAAGAAACTCCCCATAACCATTTCAGTTACGGGGAGTGTGTATAGTTACAAGCAAGCTTGCAATAGCCTTTATAAAAGTTTCAGCCTCAGATAGTAACCTTATACCGCAAATTCAATCGATATTTCATCCTTCAGCCTCTGTCCGCCGCGGGATTCTACCATCTTGTTGATGTGAAGGAAATAGGACTCTCCCTGGGCATAGGCTTCTTTCGGAGCTATCTCGATGGCGTGAAGCTCCGAATTGTAGGTGATATGGGTGCTCAGAGCCTTGCCGGCCGCATTGGTCACGGTCAGGTTCTGGTTGTTTACTGTGGAAGGGTTAAGCGGGATGTTGAAGAAAATCTTCCAGACAAAGTTCCCTGTTTTAAACTTCAGGTCTTGTCTTACTTTTCCAACATATCCGTCCGATACGTTTTTTATCTCAAGGTAATTAGCCATTGTTCATTCTCCTTATGAAACGCCGGGTAGTACAATTCTGCCCGGTCTTATTCACTCTGCTCCGTATAGATATATCGGCATTTGAGTTTGATTCCTTAATAGGAATCTTTTTTTTTGAAAAAGAAAAAAGCAAGAAATATATAGCATATTTCCCGATTTAAGTGTATACTGATGTCGGATATGATAAAATGCGGGTTTATGTGGCAGGAACGAAATCGGCCGGATCCGCTTGCATTACAGGAGGCACAGATGAACGACATATTGAAAAAAATATCGGAAATAAAGATAGTTCCGGTAGTAGCGATCGACAGGGCAGAGGATGCTGAAAACTTAGGAAGGGCACTCGTAAACGGCGGTATCCCGTGTGCAGAGGTTACATTTAGGACTGATGCGGCTGAGGAGGCTATCAGGATCCTTTCGGAAAAGTTCCCCGAGATGTTGGTAGGAGCAGGTACGGTCCTTAAGACAGAACAGGTGGACAGAGCTATAGCGGCAGGCGCTAAGTTTATAGTAAGTCCCGGACTTAATCCTAAGGTAGTAGGCTACTGTGTAGATAAGGGCATACCCATGGTACCCGGCTGTGCCAACCCCAGTGATATCGAGGCAGCTTTGGAGTTTGATCTTGAGGTAGTTAAGTTCTTCCCTGCAGAAGCACTTGGCGGACTAAAGCTTATAAAGGCCATGGCGGCACCTTACGGTAATGTTAAGTTCATGCCTACAGGCGGCATCAATGCAAATAACATCTGTGATTATCTTGCGTTCAACAAGGTAATTGCATGCGGCGGCAGCTGGATGGTAGATAAGAAACTTATAGCTGAAGGCAAGTTTGATGAGATAGAGAGAATGTGCAGGGAAGCTGAAGAGCTGGTAAAAAACATCAATAAATGATCGTTAT
>DFGZ01000360.1 GCA_002371295.1 Oribacterium sp. UBA3737
GTTCGAATCCCGTCAGCCTCATCTTTTATATTTTTGATTAAGCACGATGTAACGATTGGTTACATCTTTTTTTGTGTCAAAAGAAATATCTATCTGCAAATCCCATAGTCATCATAGAGAATCATATCAGTGCATAGTAGTAAAGGCGTATTCAAGTGATTCATTACACCGGGGTCCGGCACTGATTTTGAACAGGGTGATCAGGCAGCTAAAAATAATTAATTTTTTTAAGTTTTTTCATAGATTTAATTTTTGCGAATTGTGTAGTATATTATATTTGCAAAAAGATGGCTGATTATGATTGCATTTTTAATAGGGTAAGAACTATTTTTTTGTGGCTAGATATAAGTGGGTATGGTATATTTAAGCCCTCTTTAAATTACAGAAAACAGGATGAAATATATGTTCAACGATGATGCTTATTTTCGCTTTGGAAATCTAATAGGATATAGAGATTCTTTTACGGATACTGCATTAACAAACGAAAAGCTTGTGGCATTATTGCAGCAGGCTATAAAATCAAGTAATCTTGCTCTGGTATGCTTTGATGACAAGTGCAGGCTGACATACGCCAACGCAAGAGCGTTCGAAACCTTCAACGTCACCAGCAGTGAAAGTCTGGAAAAGGTCTTCTTTAATTGGATTGAGACCCATTCAGAACATATTGAGTATTCAAACTGGTGTCAGGTGTATGAGTCCATTGACGGCGAAAAGGTTTTCGACATCACCTGTCAGCGTATAAAGACTCCTGACGGTAAGCTTCGTAATTCTATATATATTATAGATGAGTGCGCATCCAATGTTTCGGTCAAGGCCGGTATAAGATACAGACAGATGCACGACCCTCTGACAGGCCTCCTGAATCGCGAGGGCTTCTGTCATGTTGTGGAAGAGTATCGTAATATGCATAAGACTGACCGGGGGGCACATTATCTCATTATTACCAATATCCGTGACTTCAAGCTCATAAATCAGATTCACGGGGATAAATTCGGAGATTCCATACTTAAGACTACCGGACGTATCATCAAGTCCCTTTTATATCAAGATGATATCTACGGACGTTTATATGCTGATAAGTTTGCCATTCTGGTTCCGGAAAAAAACTTTGATAAAGCCATGTATCACAGCATGATAAATCTTATCAGAAGTCAGATCACTTCCGATAAGCAGACTCTTCGTCTTCAGGCAGGGGTATACAAAATGGATACCATGCAGGATGATGTAAGCGCCATGTGTGACAGGGCCATGATAGCTCTGAATTCCATAAAATCCGAGAATCCGGTAACATTTGCATTTTACGATCCGGATATGATGAAGCAGGCCATCACTGAGAAGATAGTGGTTTCACGTTTTGAATCTGCTCTCAGGAACGGTGAATTCAGGATTTATCTGCAGCCTCAGATGAACCATCATGAAGAACTGATAGGATGTGAAGCCCTGGTGAGATGGAAGAAGGACGATGATACTGTCATACCTCCAAATGTATTTATACCTGTACTTGAAAAGTCCAACCTTATCAGTCATCTTGATGCGTATGTATGGGAGCTTGCAGCAGTAAAGCTCAGGGAATGGAAACATACAGAATTCAGAGATCTCTATATTTCGGTAAATGTGTCTCCGAGAGATATGGAATTTATGGATGTATATGACGTTATCTCGGGTCTTGTGAATAAGTATGATATTGATCCTTCAAAGCTTCATCTGGAGATAACTGAGTCAGCAGTTATGCGTAATCCTGAAACTGTAAGCGATATGATACTCAAGCTTAAGGATGATGGTTTCGTAATCGAGATCGATGACTTCGGAAGCGGGTATTCTTCCCTTAATATGCTGAAGGATATAAAGGCTGATGTTGTAAAGATAGACATGGGCTTCCTCCGTAAGTCAGAGAACGAAGACCGCAGCAGGATAATACTTGATTCCGTTATCTATATGGCCAAGCGTCTCGGAATGTATACAGTGACAGAGGGAGTGGAAACAACCAAGCAGTTCGAAGAGCTTAGTTCCATGGGCTGTGATGTATACCAGGGATATCTTTTCTCAAAACCCATATCTGTAATGGAATTTGAAAAGAAATACAGCCATATTTACAAGAGTGAGAAGATCATCTGAATATAAGGGTCATAAGTATATCCCATCTTTTCTGCACAAATGCGGAAAAAACGCGGCAGTGCAAAGAGCAAAACGATTCGATACCGGTTTTTTTACCGGCGCTGTAATATTAATGGTGGATTATCTTTAGGTCATTTGCTATTATATAAAAGCATTGAACAGAAAGGTAACCCACCTTTTATCATCATAAGGGGTTGTGGCGGAATTGGCAGACGCGCAGGATTTAGGTTCCTGTGTCCATGACGTGAGGGTTCAAGTCCCTTCGACCCCATAATCAAAACAAAGGCGAAAATTGATGTGATTTCTAAAAATCACATCAATTTTCGCCTTTTCTTATAAAGAAAATATAAAACTTTTGAATTGAATTAAAATTTAAGTAGATTTATAAGCTTTTTTGTACTATTCTTTTGTCTTGTACGCATTTGGTTGAATTTATTACATTATAAATTTTTTAAATGCCATGTTCCGGAAGTATTTTTTACATAAAAAAGCATTGAACCGGCATGCAGTTTAAAGCGAAGAGTGAGCGCTGAAAAGTATGAAAAAGTTTATAACATTTATGTTTCTTTTTATGATGTCAGTCTTTTCGACATCAACGGCAATTGCTGCGGGGAGCAATTCCATTACTATTTCACATATTCAAAATTCCAAAAACCAGGCAATCGAAGGCTGGAACATCTCTATTTATGAGATAGCATCTTATGATGCCGGAACATTTACCTATTCCGTGAATAAAAATTACGGAGACCTGATAGATGTCAGTTTCATAACAGAAGAAAAAACAGCCAATGAAATATCCGAGAAGGCTCTGGAGATTCAGGAGCACATTAGAAAAAGCGGAGTATCGGCAACAGCTTCTTCTTCATCCGACAATAACGGAAAAGTATATTTTGAAGATCTTAAAGAGGGGATATATATCATCATCTTTTCCGAAAGAAGCGACTATAATGCTTCACCGAGTCTGATCTCGGTTCCGAGCTTCGAATCTTCATCTGTAACCGTAGAAGCAAAGATCGAAGACACTTCTCATGGCGGCAGAGGCGGAAACGGCGGAGGAAACGGAGGCGGAGGCTCTTCATCCAATGAGCCGCCTTCCGATTCGGATATTGAATTCGAAAAGGGAGACGTTCTCGGCGCGGGGCGTGATTTACCTGTACCTGAAAAAAAGATGGTTCTGGGAGCGGGCAGAATACCCCAGACCGGAGATGAAAGCAGGATGCAGCTGTACCTTTATATTTCAGCCGCTTCAATGCTGTTACTTATCTTCTGGATGATCATCTGGTTTAAGAAATCACGAAGATAAAAGCAAAGAGCTAAGAGCGATAGACAAAGAGCAGTAGATAAAAGTTAAGAGTAGTAGAAGAGAATAGATCGAGTATGGAAAAATTTTACACTGAGTTTAAAGCCTTCTTTAGAAGCAGGTTAAAAAAACAGTTCATGAGTCTGCTGATGGCAACGGTCATACTTTTCCTGAGCGTTACGGGAGCTGCAGAGACATCAATAGCTGCATACAGAGACAATTATATAAACAGTATTTTTGAACGTTATGAAGATGGGGAGCTTTCAAGAGACGAAGCCAGAAGAGAACTTATAAGACATGGCGTGAAAGATTCACCTATATTTGATTTTGATGAGGATTCCGACGGAAATAAGATTTCAACTCAAAGTGATATCCCGGCAAAGCTTGGAGAAGCAGAGCGCAGGCTTGATGAAAAAATCCTGTCCGCCATTGATAAAATAAGCAGCAGTAAGTCCGCCTTTGTTTATGCAAGGCACAGGGACACTATCGAAAATGCCGAGGCTGTTATTGAAGACCTTGCCACAAAAAGTGAGGTACAGAAGGATTCAAAGTCTTCTGATTCAAAGGCAGCGGAAACAAAGAAGGCTACAGCAAGCGAGATAGAGCAGGGAGTCTTTTATTTAGAAGAAGAAACTGATGAGTCTAAAGCGGATTCAGGAAGCAAATCAGAAGAAACCAACAGTGTTGAAAAGGAAACTATCGGAACAGACGGTGATTCTGAAGCTGAAGCCATTGACATCAGCGATTATCTGACCATTTCTTCTGTGAAGCGTCTTTCAAATGGAGATCTGATTGAAGCTTCCGAGTTTGACTCAAATAAAAAGATCAACGTAACACTGTTCTTCAGCATTCCCGGAGAAGACCTTTCCGAGGAAGACAGAAGTGTAGTCTATATGATACCGGAGGGGCTTATAGCAGCGAAGGAGGAGAGCGGAAATGTCCGCTCCGATGGAAGATCCATAGGAAGATATGTCCTTAAAGAGGATTCCCTCACTATTTCTTTTGACAAGAGCTTTGTAAAAAAAGGAAAAGACATAGACGGAGCCTTTTACTTTAAAGCAAAGACCATGGTAGATAGTGATGATGACATGGTTGAGGTTGAGCTTGGGGGACTGGCAGGCAGCATCTCTGTATACAAGGCGCAGACGATGACATCTATTTCGGATGACGGAAAGGTATCGGTAACTGCCTCTTACGGCATATCGGCTTTTAAGGAAAATGTCTCTCTCAAGGTAAGTGCTCTTGAGACTGAGGATATGAAAAATGCAGAGGAAGCCTTCAATGAGCTCCTCGAAGATGAAAATTTATTTGCCAGAAATATTTATACTTATGACATATCTTTTGTAGATGACGAGGGTAATGAAGTAGAACCTGATGGCAATGTCTCCATCAGCATGGAATTTACTGAGCCTGTCGAAACAGAAGAAAATTCTGCAGTTAAGGTTTTTCATATCGAGAACAACGATCTTAATAACATTAAAGATCTTACAGATTCTGAAGAAACTGTTGTTTCCCAGGATGAAGATGGCCAGGTTCAGAAGGTAGAGTTCTCTTCAGAGACATTCTCACCTTATTCAATTGTTGTGACAGTAGGCGATATGAAAGATTTACTTACAGACGTTTCCATCGAAGGCGCCCGTTCAGATGACGGTAATATCTGGGTGGTGAGCAGCGGAGAGACCTACACTCTTAAGCTTGAATTTGAGGAAAACAATAGCTTTCAGTTTCCGGACGATAATGCATGGATGTACTATCAAATTCCCAAAGGGCTGTATCTTGAGGACAAAAAAGATACATTTCGTGGCATAATAGATGGACAATTTGTAATAGATGGAAACACTATCAAAGTTGACTCAAAAAAAGGTACAGTAGCTTTTCAATGGAATACTGAAAGCGATAATTTTAGTAAACTGCAGAGTTCTACTAACAAAAAGATTTATGCAGAACTAACGGGATCTTTCGACAAAAGCAGCGAGAAAGTACTGTTTTCTACCGATGTAATAAGAGAAATAATAATCGATGACTCTAATACGGTCGATGTCGTGAAATCCAGTTCTTACGATTATAACAACAAAAAGATTCACTTTACAGTAACTGCAACATCTAAAGGCATATCAAATAATGTTGAGATAGTAGATACTATCGAAGGAAAGGCTATTAATCTGGATGAAGATTCCATTAAAATATCCGGAGTGTCAAATGAAGCGATAAAAGAAACAAGTGCCAAAGGATTCATCGTATATATCCCAAAAATGAAAAACGGTGAGCAGGCAACAATAA
The DNA here is from genome assembly GCA_002371295.1 of Oribacterium sp. UBA3737. The sequence continues at coordinate 5,696 of DFGZ01000360.1, forward strand.
CATACACTGCTTCTGTTGATTTTCAGAAAATTGAAAATAGCGGACAGGTTGCTTATGAGGAAACAGGAAACAGCGTTACTGCAAAGATTAATGGAAAACCTGTTGACACAGATAAATGGCATGAAAGCTATATCAGTTTTTCGTCTTTGAAAAAAAGCGGTTCTCTTGACGGCTCTTCAAAAGAAAACATTTCTAATAGTGAAAAAGGATATAGTAAAAATGTTTTATGGACCATAGAGGCAAATAATGAGCGTCTTACACATGTTTCTTATATAAAAGACACCATTGATAAAGACTCCCAAAAAAATATGGAGTATTCAGGAGACGGCATAGATGTTGAACTCACCGATGTAAACGGAAATATAAAGACACTATCCATACCTTGGGCAAATCTAACATGGAATGGTAAATATAGCTGGACTTGGAACACACCTAAATATGATGTGAACGATCCTTACTACAAAGCTTCCTACAAAGTAACTTATAAGACCAGTGTCCAGATGCAGGATCGATATTCTGATTTAGATGTTATAAATCATGCCGAAACTGACCATCACGGATCAGTTTCCGAAAAAATAAATATTGCATCTCCTAAAGATAACTCTGTTAAGGCATCAAAACACGCTTCAGCAGTTACTGCTGAGGAAGTTCTCTGGACCATAAATATCAATGTTCCTGCAACGGGCATCGATGAACTTATTGTCGTAGATACACTTCCAAATACCTGGATAGACAAAGCATATTACGATGAATTTGAAAAGATCGAAGAAGTTACTGGTCTAATGGGCAAGGAATACTACGAACTAACTTCTACCACAGGTAGTTTTACATTAACCTTTTATAAAGATAACGATAAAGCCAAAGATAAGACAAACGAAGGGCTTAATGCGACAAGCTCAGAAAGAACTATTAACATTATTTATAAAACTAAAAACAATAAATACTGGTTAGATTATGCAAAAACATCTGAAGCTTGGCGAATGGAACATAAAAATGAAGCTAAAGTAAACGGTTACTCGGTATATGCATCCGCATTCCCTTCAACAGAGGCTCTGAAGAAATCCGGAAAGTATATTTATACAAACTATCCTGGAAAGATAATATACCAGTACGATCTGACACTTTCAGGCGTTACACACGATGGTATTACTATTGATGACCAGTTTGATACCAATGTTTTATCCTTTTTTGATTTTAAAGTAGAAGATGGTTATTTCGGCACAGAAGCTCTTATCTATGGTGGCAATTATAGGGACGCAGTGTGGGATATTACAAATGAGCATGGAGAAAAAGCAGAAACCACTAAATACGACGAACAGGGAAAAAAAGTAAGAGGCGGAGGTTTGTATGCATTCCCTGAAACCGATACCGGAGGAATAAAGTTTTATATTAAGAACTTCCCTAGACAAAAAGATGGCTCCTTCTATGGCTTCTACAGAATATGCTATTACCTGGCGATAGATGAGTCGGATGCAATCCGTCTTGCTCTTGAGAATAATGGTAAGGCTCAACTGAAAAACATCGCTTTTTGGGATTCGGAAAAGTCAGAGGCAATTGTGACTTATGAACATAATCCGCTCAAAAAGGAATACAAGTATGATTCTACAAAAGGAATCGCTAGTTACACTATAACCATCAATTCCGGAAAGGAAACCTTGAACAAAGGTAATGTCATGATTCTGGAAGATGTATTTGAGAATCAGATCATAGACATTTCTACAATCAATATTACTGCAGAAGATAAGTCCGGAAAGGACAGACACAATGAGATCAGTTATTCTCTGGAGGACAATGTTCTGAGCTTTCAGAATATCCCGGATGAAGCAAAGGTAGTTATCACTTATGATGCGCTGCCTATATTTACATCAAATACTGTAACACTCAAAAACAAGGCAAATCTCATGGGATATGAGGATGAAACCAATTTTGAGGCTTATTTCACTGCCCTTGCAAAGGCAAATGGAAGTACTGCCAAACTCAAACTTGTAAAGTACAAAGAAGGCGATATACAGACCTTGCTTCCTGGAGCGGTGTTTGAACTTTATTATATAGATAAAGAATCCGACGAAAGAAAGCCGGTTAATGATAGTAACGGACATATCATAAAGTTCACCACCGGATCTGACGGAACCGTGGAAGTTTCACTTGACTATCAGAAGACCGGACAGAAAATGTATTTCAATCAGAAGTACTGTCTCGTGGAATCAAAGGCTCCGGACGGTTATGTGGTAAACGAGGAGAATGTTTACTACTTCACCCTCGGTGACAACACGAAATCCGATACCATATATTCATACGACAGTGCTAACCCGGTATATCCAAACGGATATGTACTGACTGTTTCCAACAGATCATTTTTAACTATGCTGCTTCCCTCTACCGGCGGTATGGGGACTAACATGATATACCTTGCGGGTTTCATCATGATACTTTTGGGCAGTACCTTCATTCTGTTCAAAAAGTATAAAAAAGGCTGAAAAATTGCCGAGGGCGTATGAAAAAATAACAAATATGCAGAGTAAGTTCAAAACATCATGCATTTTTAAGCGATTATTTAAGTTTGTAAGCTATATGATTCATTCGCTGGCAATGAGAGGGAAAGCCAAAATTATTAATTATATCAAACAGGAGAGTATAGAAACGATGAAAAAGAACAACCTTTTAACAATTGCACTGATGGCAAGTATGGCCTTCAGCACAGTAACCACACAGGGAATTGTAGCTTTTGCTGAGGAGGCCGTACCTACAAGGCAGACTATTGATGCAAATAGCGCCGCTGATAAGAATGGCAACTATACAATTTCTGTTGCCGAATCTGATACACATACCTATAAGGTTTATCAGATCCTGACCGGTACATTGATCGCCGGCAAAGAGAAACTTGGTAATCCTGCTTGGGGTGCAGATGCTATAAATTATGGTTTGACAACTGATGAATCAACAAAAGCTCTCAACAAATTCATCGAAGATATCACTAAAGAAAATCTTACCAATGTAGAAATCAACGATCTTGTGCTTGCACAGCGTGCTGATAATGCATCAGGCCAAGGCATTGTGACAAAGGATGATAGTCTTGATGTTGTTCCCGGTTACTACCTTATTGAGGATATAACTGACCTTGATGAAGTTGAAAATGGTAAACTTGTTCACGGTGAAGGCGCTGCGAAGTCTCTTAATATCGTAGCTGTGTTTAACGACATCACGATCACTGCCAAGAAGGGAACTGTTGTATCTGAGAAGCATGTAGACGATCAGAATGATTCTAATTCTGAAGATCACAGTGAGTTGATGGATTCTGCCGACTACGACATCGGCGATTCAATCCCTTACACTCTGACAATGAAGCTTCCTGATGACTACGAGAACTACAAGCAGTATTATGTTAGCTTCGTCGATGATATGTCTGCCGGCTTAACATACAATGGCGATGCTAAGATCTATTATGGTGCTGATGATAAAACAGGTGATGATATTTCATTTACAGCCGATACTTCTATGACATCTGCTTATACTGGTGGTACTGTGTACAGAGCTACCATTCAGAATTTGAAAGACAAAGATGCAACAGAAGAGCAGAAGAAGCTTTCCGCCGGTTCAGTGATCACAATTAAGTATACAGCCACCTTGAACAGCAATGCTGTTATTGGCTCCGCCGGAAACCCAAACCAGTACAAAGTTGACTTCAGCTCAAACCCGAACCAGGCTGCCGGTGGCACCCCTGAAACTAATGATACTCCTTGGGATACCAACATTGTCTTTACCTACAAGACTGTATTCAACAAGGTTGATGCAGATAAAAAGCCTCTGACCGGCGCTGATTTCAGACTTGACAAGTTTATTGCCGGAGCTGGTGAAGATACATATGGTACCGGTGAGTCTCAGGTTAAGGGTACATGGACGGATGTAACAACACTCGGCACTACAGATCATCCTGCAAAAACTGTTGAGGATTTTACAAAAGACGGAAACACTGCAGAAAATGCTAAGTTTACATTCTCCGGTCTTGATGCAGGTGTCTACAGACTGACTGAGACTACAACACCGGCCGGATACAACACAATCGACCCGATTATCTTTACTATTACTGCAGAGCATGAACTTGAATCTGACGCACCAAGTCTTACAAGTCTCAGCGGAACAGACGGTGCTGAATTCATCATGACTGCTGTTGAAAAAGAAGGAAGCCTGACATCTGAAATTATTAACAAGCAGGGCACCCTCCTTCCTAGCACCGGTGGTATCGGTACAACCATCCTTTATGTAATTGGTGGTATCCTCGTAATCGGCGGTGGAGCAGCAATCTTCATCAAGAGAAAAAAGGATTCTGAATAAGTTATCGTAACTAAACTATTGACGAATGATATAAAGAAGGCGGGGGACATGTCCTTCGCCTTCTTTAACATATATCCTAAAGGTATAAAATTATGGCAAAAAAGAAAAACTCACTGACTTCTAACATAATTACGGTAATGATTGTACTGGTTATGATTACAGGAATCGGATTATTGCTTTATCCAACCATCAGCGAAAAGTGGAATGCGCTGCATCAATCAAGAGCTATATCAGGCTATGCCAACCAGTTAAAGACAACTGATGTTGGAGAGCTGAAAAAAATACGTGATATCGCCATTAAGTACAATGAAGATCTCCTGTCAAAAGCCGATCGCTACAATCCAAGTGAAGAAGAAATGGAAGAATATATGTCGACTCTTGACATCAACGGTTCAGGAATTATGGGCTACATCACCATACCAAAGATCGACGTGAAGCTTCCCATTTACCATACTACCGATGAGACAGTACTTCAGATCGGAGTTGGCCATATCGTCGGCACCTCACTTCCTGTAGGAGGAGAAAGCACTCATGCAGTTCTTTCCGGCCACAGAGGCCTCCCTTCAGCAAAGCTTTTCACAAGACTCGATGAAATTCACGAAGGTGACAGCTTTTTCCTTCATGTACTCGATAAGGTACTTGTGTATAAGGTCGATAATATCAGCATAGTTCTTCCTGAAGAGGCAACCATGATAGATATCGTGGATGGAAAGGACTACTGCACACTTATCACCTGTACTCCTTACGGAGTAAACACTCACCGTATGCTTGTGCGGGGTGAGCACACGGAAACAATAAGCGAAGAGGAATATGCTTCGAGAAATTATGAAGGTGCTGCCGTATCAGAAGTAGCTTCGGCAGAAACTAATGATTCTCAGGGCCATGAGATTCCGGATTATCTTCCTGTGGCATTTGCAGCTTTTGCGGTACTTGTACTGGGGTTTGCATTATTTGCACCCGTAAAGAAGAAAAAAGGTTAATACTAAAATAAACGGGAAAGCTTGAACATTTATGAATTTTTGATCATAAATGTTCAGGCTTTTCTTTTTGTTTAGTGATTATCGCCGAATTAAATTGTATAATCAGCTTATAAAAACCTTTAAAAACAGCGGCTGTTTTTTGCGAAAATCCACAAAAGTATTATGTACAGAAGATTTTCGCCGCAAAGTATCAATGTGGAAACATTGGCATACACAGTTTTTCCAGAGGTACGGATCTATGAATAAACTATTCTTCCCTTTATGGAAAGTTCTTATATCTGTTGCTTTTATTTTTGCCGGAGCTTTTCTGCCCTTTTCTGCCTTCGCTGAGGAAACAGCTGTATATCACAACGGAAGCGGTGATGTAAACAGGTCGCTGTCCGTGGATCCGACGGGAGAGGAAAACAATTATACTGCTGTGCTTTATAACAGTACAAACGGGCTTCCTACATCTGAGGCCAATGCCATAACCGAAACAGCAGAAGGCTTTATCTGGATAGGCGGGTACAGCGGGCTCATACGTTATGATGGCAATACCTTCCTGCGACTTAACTCCTCCACGGGAGTTTCCAGTGTCACCAGTCTCTATGTGGATAAAAAGAACCGTTTGTGGATAGGGACCAATGATGCAGGCCTTGCCATGATGGACCATGACAACATAAAACAGTGGGATGAAGATGACGGCCTTGATTACCTCAGGATAACAGCCATAACAGAAGGGGCCGGAGGTATCATTTATGTATCTGCGGGCAGCGGTCTCGCCATGATAGACGAAGAGCTTAAGCTTAGTTATCTTGATGATCCGAGAATTGCCGGTTCCTCCGTAGAGGCACTTAGAAATGATGAAGAAGGGCTGGTTTACGGCATCACGGATGAAAGCGATATTTTCGTACTGAAGGACGGTCAGATAAGCATTTTCATCGATCACACGGACAGCGGTTTTTCACAGCTTTCCTATATACTTCCGGATCCGGAATCAAAGGGCTGTGTTTATCTCTCAACCGAGGAATCCGCGATTTATCATTGTAATCTTGATGACAGTAGTAAAGACACAGAAAAACGAGATGTATCTCCGATTTTCAGTATTTCCAGTCTGGAATATATTGACGGTGATATCTGGATTTGCGCCCAAAACGGAATCGGAAAACTCAGTGACGGGGTGTTTAAGTGTGTTCACAATCTCCCCATGAACAATTCCATAGAAAATATGATCACCGACTACTCGGGAAACCTCTGGTTCACTTCTTCGAGGCAGGGAGTGATGAAGATAGTTCCCAATCGTTTCTCTGATCTTTTTGAACGTTATGATATCCCGGCCAGTGTGGTAAATACCACCTGTCTTTATAAGGGCAGGTTATTTATGGGTTCCGATACAGGGCTGGTGGTACTGGACGAAAAAGAAGGCTGTACCATCGATAGTATCAATGTTTCAAAATCCGTGACAGCATCAGGCGCTGAACTCCCCTCCGGGAATCTCATCAATATGCTCAGCATGAAGCGTATACGTTCCATCATAAGAGACAGTAAGAACAGGCTCTGGATCTCTACCTGGAACAGTGAAGGGCTCTTAAGATTTGATGACGGCAAGCTTATGACCTTTACCGAAGCGGATGGACTTATGTCCAACCGTATACGCGCGGTGAGTGAAAGAAAAGACGGTTCCATGATGGTGGTCAATACCGGTGGCGTCAGCATCATAAAAGGGGATAAGGTAGTAAAAAACTATGACAGGGAATACGGCATAACCATTCCCGAAGGTCTTACCATTACTGAAGGTTTCAATGATGAAATCGTTCTGGGTTCAAATGGCGGCGGTGTTTTCATTATTACAGATTCCGGAACCAGAAACATCTCTACCCGTAACGGTCTCAGTTCCGGTATAATCATGCGAATCAAGAGGGATGACAAGAGAAGGTTATACTGGCTTGTTACAAGTAATTCCCTCTCCTATATGACAGAGGACTTTGAAGTCCACACCATAAAGAGTTTTCCTTATTCCAACAATTACGATATTTACGAGAACAAACATGGAGATATGTGGATACTCTCAAGCAACGGAGCTTATGTGGTTCCGGCAGATATCCTTCTAAAGGATGAAGATATACAGCCCATGTATTACGGCTATGATAACGGACTGCCATGTATTTCAACTGCCAATTCCTACAGTGAACTTACTGCTGACGGTGTTCTCTACATAGCTTCAGGCGAGACTGTTGTAAAAGTGAACATAGATAAAAAATTCGAGGATGTGAGCGAACTAAAGGTGGCTGTACCTTATGTAGATGCGGATAACCAGAGATACTATCCTGATGAAAATGGTGTGTTCAGGCTTCCTTATAATGTTCAAAAGCTTACCATCAACAGCTTTGTTTACAACTATTCTCTCATAAATCCTCAGGTGACCTACTATCTGGAAGGCTTTGATATGTTCGGAAGAACTGTGGACCGAAGCAATCTTGTTCCTGTGGACTACACGAATCTCCGTGGCGGAGACTATAACTTCGTTATAGAGTTAAAGGACTCCATGGGAAGAGACTCTAAGGCCTTTTCAGTGAAAATAGTTAAGGAAAAAGCTTTTTACGAGCAGCTGTGGTTCTATGCCGTTACCTTTATAGCCGGCATCATATTAATGGTTTCTTTGATTCAGATGTATATCCACAGCAAGATGCGTGCACTGGAAAAGAAGAATCAGGAAACTATGACTCTTATTGAGGAGATAACCGAAGCTTTTGCGAAGGTCATCGATATGAAAGACCGCTATACCAACGGTCATTCCACAAGGGTGGCACATTATACAGCCATGTTGTCAAAGGAACTGGGATACGATGATGAGACAGTTCATAAGTATTATCGGATAGCTTTGCTTCATGATATCGGAAAGATCGGTGTGCCTTCATCTGTGCTAAATAAATCAGGAAAACTTACTGATGAGGAATTTGAAATAATAAAATCACATACCATCAAAGGCTACGAAGCCTTAAAGGATATCAGTATCATGCCGGAGCTGTCTGTGGGAGCGCAGGCACACCATGAAAGACCGGACGGAAAGGGATATCCCAATCACCTGAAGGGAGAGGAAATACCGAGGGTCGCCCAGATCATAGCCGTTGCGGACTGCTTTGATGCGATGTATTCAAGCCGTCCTTACAGGAACCGAATGAATTTCGAAAAGGTGATTTCCATAATCAGGGATGTTTCCGGTACCCAGCTCACAAGTGATGTTGTGGATGCATTTCTCAGGCTGGTGGATAAGGGTGAGTTCAGGGATCCCGAAGATGACGGCGGCGGAAGCACGGAAGATATTGTAAACATAAAAAAATGATGTGAGTGTCAAAAATCCGTTTTAAAGAAATCACAACACCGGGGCTGAGAGTCCCGGTGAAAAGCTTTTCCCGGAAGAGGAGTACAGATTAAGAATGAATAAAAAAATCCTTCAGATTGCTCTGGTCATCTCAGTTGTGACCATGTCAAAACCGCTTTCCATATATGCCTATACCGAAGCAGGTAAAGGGGTGACCCCCATATCTACGGAATGGGGTGTTTCCTACACATACGATTCTGTTCCTAACAATAATATGAGTGCCTATGGCGTAGAAGTTTCCTCCCTGACTCTTCAGCAGATAGAAGATTCAAAGGGATCCTGGGCATGGATAGACACGGACTATGACGGCGTGGCAGAGAGATATTTTCTTATAAAACCGAATGTGTATCTGATAAACGGCTTCACCCCTGACGGTAAGACAGTGAACTCAGAAGGGCAGTGGACAGTGGATGGAAATGTAATGCACCGCATGGCAAACGATCAGAATGCTGTGCAGGCAGCCATTCAGCGTGCAGCAGTTATCCACGGTAACAGCTTCGATGGAATATACTCAGGATTCATCACAACCACCGAGATACAGAATGCAGGTAAGGTAGCAACAAAAACCGGTACTAAGGACGTAACGAAGAAAGTGAATGTGCAGAAATATCTTACCGTGACCGTGGTACAGAAATCATCGACAGAGTTAAGTGTTTCTGTGAATGACGATGAAGGAGTCACAACATCGGATTATGTATATGAAGGACTCAATTCTCTGCACAGTGGTGTTACCATGTGGAAGTCCGGGAACTCCAATAACAGCGATTATCTGCTGTTTTACGGATATAACTCCATAGTTTTATACGACTATGATGGCAATCTCGCCGGACAGCTTATGAAGATAGGCTGAGAAAGGGGGACATATGAGAGCTTTAACTATTTTCATTGATGAGCAGTGGCTGGCCGCCGTATCGGAAAAGAATATGGGCGTTCCATGCAGCATCATCGCTGAAGATCTGACAGAGATGCTTCCTGTGGAAGTACAGTATCAGGGGGTAACAAAGACCACCTTTGTTTATGATGAAAATGAACTGGATGAAGAGAAGCTGGTCTACTATCTCCGCCGGATTCTGGAAAAACGTTTTGAGATGAGCTACGACGTTCAGGAGGCCATAGTTAATTACAGAATAAGTCTCATATCGGATTCCGAAGAGGCTGATGCTTCCGAAGCCGGAGAATTCGGAAGCGACCCTGAAGGCGAGGGCAGCGCCCCCGACAAAAAAAGCGGGAAACCTTCAGACATAAAGCCTTCCGGGCTGAACGACATAATGGAATCTCAGGAACCGGCAAGATCCGAATCCGAAAAAGGCCACGGTAAAGGAAGTGAAAAGCCTCAGAAAAAGCGCATGCGCACAGCCCCGGATATATCTTCAAAGGATGATACTGATGATTCAAATGATGATATAGATATAGTCACGATAGGTGAAGAAGGCGGCACTTCCTCTGAAAAGCGTTCCCGGAAGGGCAAGGAACAGGACTCAGGTCACAAAAAGAAGGGTGAGAAAAAGCTGGGACAGGATCCCATATCCTTCGGAGGCAAACGGGATGAAAAAGAAGATATCGCACCTGCGTTCCAGAGAATCAAGGAGCTGAAGGGCAGTGACAGCCTCATTCATCTATGCGAAAGACTGAATAAGCTTGCCCCTGTGCTTCAAACCGAAGAATTTGTGGATGTTCTGGAAGACAGGGCATTTCTTTTCTCGGCAGAACAGGATATAGGTATAAATGCAAGGATTTCCATGTTCTTTGATTTCATGAGAGATGCGGATCTATTGCCCTCGGAATATGGCGGCTGTGAGATACAGCTTGCCTGCGGAAGATCAGTGGGACTTCCCACATCCATGGCAAAGCAGTTCATTGCACAGACAGAGGCCAGTATGTTCTGCATAGATATCAGCCCATGGATTGGTCAGATAGACGATCCGGAATTCAGGGATTTTCTTCTTTTTCTTTACGGACAAAAGGATATGTACAGATATGTATTCAGAATTCCTTATGTGGAAAAGAAGGTCCTCAATCAGGTGGCGGATGTCATAGGGGATATATTTACGGTTGAAGTGGTAACGCTGCCGCCCCTTAACCAGACACTTCTGGAGGAAACAGCCGTTTCTCAGCTTAAGAATTACGGTTACAGTATCTCTCCGGAGGCACTTACGCTTTTCAGAAAAAGAATAGCTGAAGAAAAGTCAGACGGACGCTTTTACGGTATGAACACCATCGGAAAGGTAGTAAAGGAGATGGTTCTGAAAAAACTGGATAAGGAGACCGTACCAGATAAACCCGAAAAGAATCAGCTTAAAGAGATAACCGAACAGGATCTTGACGACCTGATCTCGAACCGTCATCACGACCATTCCGATCCGGAGAATGAGCTTTCCGATATGATCGGAGTCAGTGAGGTGAGAGAACAGCTTGATACTCTTATAGATGAGATGACTGCTGACGGGAAACCGAAATGTCTCAGATTCGTGGGCAATCCCGGAACCGGAAGGACCGTCATCGCAAGAATACTTGGTGAGATCCTGAGAGAAAAGGGAATTCTCAAAAAGGGCGAGATCCTTGAACATAGTATGAAGGATCTGATGGGAACAGTTCCCGGCGAAACGGTGCCAAAGACCCTCAGTATCTGCCGTGATGCTATGGATTCTGTTCTGTTTATTGATGAGCCTTATCCTGAAATAAAGGAAATTGTGCCGGATCAGGATGAGATGGGCAAGGATTACGATGATTACGAAGCTCAGGAGGATTATAAGAAAAAGCCGGATTACGATTTTCATAAAGAAGCCCTTGAGGCTCTGATCTCCGAAATGCAGGCCAATGAAAACATCCTGGTGATACTGTCTCTTACCAAGGAGGAACTGGACAAGGTACGAAAGGACGCACCGGATATAGACAAGTTCATGCCGGGAGAGATAGAGTTCAAGGATTTCAGCAGAAAGGAACTGGGAGAGATATTCCTTCGCATGGCAAGGAGGAACAAGTTCCATCTCGATGATGACTTAAAGCAGGAGATAATGGACTATTTTGATAAACTGCCGGAAAATGTCACTAAGTCAGGAAAGTTCACCAACGCCAGATATGTGAGAAATCTTTTTGACAGGACATGGTCAAAGACTCTCCTCCGGGCGGAGATCGATCATAATGACGGAAGGGAGATCACCATGCAGGACTTCCGTCTTGCCGCCGCAGAAAGTGCAGAACTGCTGAATAAAAAGGAACCAAGAAAATATCCTCTGGGCTTCAGACTTGAGTCCGCGGATTAGAACTGAAAAGTAAAAAATGATATGCTATAATTCATAAATAAAGAAATATTAAAAGGAATTTTTATGGTAGAAAAAGATTTAAAGAGTTTAATCGAAAAGGCACTGGATATGCGTAATTTATCCTATGTGCCATATTCACACTATAGAGTAGGAGCTGCACTTGAAGCTTCGGACGGCCGGATCTTCAGCGGCTGCAATATAGAAAATTCAAGTTACGGAGCAAGCAACTGTGCCGAGAGAACAGCTTTTTTCAAGGCGGTCAGCGAAGGCGTCCATAGTTTTAAGCGTATCGTCATAACAGGAGGACCTGAGGAGGGAGAACTTCAGTACGCTACTCCCTGCGGCATCTGCCGCCAGGTTATGAGAGAATTCTGTGATCCGGATAGCTTTGAGGTGATCCTGGCAAAGAGCACAGAAGATTACAAAATCTATACTCTGGCCCAGCTCCTTCCGGAAAGCTTCGGCCCTGAACACTTACTATGAAAGTGTTGCGCTGCGAAGCAACGAAGCAATCCGCACTTTCATATAATACCTGCGGGTTTTATGTGTATGAGGAAAAAAGCTACGCGAATGATTATTTATTAAACCTATATAATTTACAACCTGTTTTTATTTTTGGAGGAAAATATTATGTCAACACCACACAACAGAGCAGAACTTGGAGATATTGCAAAGACTGTCCTTATGCCGGGAGATCCACTCCGCGCAAAGTATATCGCCGAAACCTATCTTGAGAATCCGGTATGCTTCAATACAGTAAGAAACATGTTCGGATACACAGGAACATATAAGGGAAAAAAGGTTTCCGTAATGGGCGGTGGAATGGGTATTCCGTCAATCGGAATCTATTCTTATGAGTTATTCCACTTCTATGATGTTGACAACATCATCCGTATCGGTTCAGCCGGAGGTCTGCAGGACGATGTCAATGTCAACGACGTTATCATCGGAATGGGCGCCTGCACAGATTCGAACTATGCATCACAGTTTGATCTTCCGGGAACATTTGCACCTGTAGCAGATTACGGTCTTCTTTCAAAGGCTGTTGATGCAGCTGATAAGTTAGGTGTCAATGTCCGCGTGGGAAACATCGTCTCATCCGATGTTTTCTATGACAGCCGCAAGGATAGAAACGAGAAGTGGAGAGACATGGGCTGTCTTGCATGTGAAATGGAGGGAGCCGGTCTCTACATGAACGCGGCAGCAGCACATAAACATGCTCTTTGCATACTTACAATTTCAGATCATCTTTTCAAGGAAGGTGAGCTTACCCCTGAGGAACGTGAAAAGAGTTTCAATGACATGATGCGCATAGCGCTGGAGCTTGCATGATATGATTAACTACAGTGAAGATAAGACCATGTATCACATCGGTGTGGCACCTGGACAGGTTGGACGATATGTACTTCTTCCGGGAGATCCGAAACGATGTAAGAAAATCGCTGCATATTTCGATGAGCCTGTCTTTGTGGCCGATAATCGTGAATATGTGACTTATACAGGTAAAATTGACGGGGTTCCGGTTTCTGTTACATCAACAGGAATTGGAGGACCTTCTGCATCCATCGCCTTGGAGGAGCTTAAGATGTGCGGAGCTGATACATTTATCCGCATCGGCACAGCCGGAGGTATGGATCTGGATGTTCAGGCCGGAGATGTGGTCATCGCCAATGCTGCCATCCGCATGGAAGGAACCTCAAAGGAATATGCACCTATAGAGTGGCCTGCAGCTGCTGATTTTCAGATCACCTCTCTTCTCAATCAGGCAGCGGAGAATCTTGGTTTCCGCCATCATGTGGGAGTAGTAGAATGTAAGGATGCTTTTTACGGTCAGCATAAGCCGGAGGATCTTCCTGTGAGCTATGAGCTTCTTAACAAGTGGCAGTCATGGCTCAAACTCGGATGCAAGGCTTCCGAGATGGAATCCGCAGCTCTCTTTACAGTCGCAGCTTACCTCAGGGTCAGAATCGGCTCTGTCCTTTTCATCATGTCCAATCAGGAACGTGTAAAGCAGGGGCTCACAAATGAAATAGAGCATGACACCGACAAGGCCATAAAGACCGCCATAGAGGCAGTAAGACTACTTATAAAGCAGGATAACAGATGACGCAGTTGACCCAGGAAGAAAAGTATATGCAGCTTGCCATAAGGGAAGCGAAAAAGGCACATAAAAACGGTGACGTACCCATTGGGTGCGTCATCGTTTATGATGGAACAAATCCGGACAGCAAGGCTGACAAAAATGCGGAAGCCCACAATATTAAACCCGGAACCATCATTGGCAGAGGCTACAATCAGAGGAACAAAAAACACAATTCGCTTATGCATGCGGAGATCATCGCCATAAAAAAAGCCTGTAAGGCTTTTGAGGACTGGCGGCTTGAGGACTGCACCATGTATGTGACATTGGAACCCTGTCCCATGTGTGCCGGAGCCATAGTTCAGGCAAGGCTTCCCAGAGTTGTCATGGGCTCCATGAATCAGAAGGCAGGATGCTGCGGGTCGGTACTGGACATGCTTCACGAAAGCAGATTCAACCATCAATGTGAAGTGATTAAGGACGTGCTCCACGATGACTGTACCAGACTCATGACGGATTTTTTTAAAGGATTACGGGAAAAGAACAAAGGATGATGCAGGGTAAAGAAGAGAAAAAGCAGCCTGGAAAATGCATAATAGTCGGTGCGGGAGACTTCTTCGGCATACCTTTTGAACCGGAGAAGGGTGATTATATAATTGCCGCGGATGCAGGGTATGAAAACCTGAAACCCCTCGGGATAGTTCCTGATCTTATAGTCGGAGATTTTGACTCCATGAAGGTTCCGGGGGTAAAAGGCATTACAGGTGATGTTAAGGATCTTGATATCTATTCGGATGCGGAAAAAGCAGAGTATATACATCATCTGAAAAGGATGAGCTTCGATGGAGTGGAGACCAGGGCAATCGACCCTATAAAGAACGACCCGGATATGATGGCCTGTGTCAGGATAGGTCTTGAACAGGGATTTAAGGAATTTCATATATTGGGCGGAACCGGTAAACGTATCGACCACAGTATAGCCAACCTTCAGATACTCGCGTTTCTTGCGGAAAACGGTGCACGGGGATATCTGTACAATGCTTCTCAGGTGACAACAGCCATCAGGAATACCACTGTGAGATTTCCGGAAAGCATGAAGGGATACTTCTCGGCCTTTTCTTTTTCTGATCACTCTTATGGAGTGACTGAAAAGGGGTTTAAATATATCATCAATGATGTGACATTGAACAGCAGTACACCTACCGGACTAAGCAATGAATTTGTGGGAACAGCCGCTGAGATAAGTGTCAGGAACGGAACTCTCATACTGGTGTATGAACAGTGATGCTTCAGTTATCGATACTTAAAAATGCAGCCGGAAATGAAAAAATATTCTTTATTTATAAATTTTCTATGACAGTCCCATACTTTACTTGAATAGATAAAGGTGCTCTGTTATAATCCATTCAAGAAGTAAATAGCTGGAACGTTCGAGGCCGCACAAATTGAACCTACAAATAAGACCTACGGGATTCCAATATTTGAATGCTCATATAATGCCTTCCATCTGGTCAAGGACTATAGCGGTATTCGTGAGGTCTCCCACCTAGCATACAGGCTAGGAGTCAAGCGTGTGGTACGGCGTTTTGGTCTTACTCCATAAAAATCGTATGATTTTAGACCGGTGAGAAATCACCGGTTTTTTTGCTGTTCACGATTTTTTTACGATGTTATAATAAGAAGATAATAGTGTGCTTTATAGTTGCACAGCGGTTTTCACAGGAGGGTAGTTTTGAAAAAAGACAAATGGGATATTCAGATTCGCTGGGGAGTAACCTCATTCCTGGTTATACTCTGCAGTGCACTTATTATCATGGGATTACAGAATTTCGGTACTGTCAGAGAAGGTGTCAGCAGGTTCATAGATATACTGACCCCCATCATATATGGTATTGTCATGGCTTATCTTTTGAACCCGGTATATGATTTTATTTACAGAAATACAAAAAAGCTTCTGAATAAAACAAAGCTTAAAGACAGACTGGCTGTCAGCCTGTCAAAAACAGCCGGTACCGTTGTGGCACTGCTCTGCCTGCTTTTGTTGATATTCGGTTTGGTTGCCATGATCATACCTGAACTGCACAGATCTCTGATCAGCCTGTCAAACTCCCTGCCATCCAACCTGAATAAAATTTATGCCAATGTCATGAAACTTGTAAATGATTACCCTGAGATAGAAGGGTACATAAGTCAGTCATTCAATGATTTTTATAAGTTCCTGACAAACTTTTCTCTGGAACAACTTATGCCTAATTTCCGTAATTTCGCATCGCTGCTCCAATCCCTTGCGCCTCTCGGCTCGGGTATCTGGTCCATGATCAACTGGGTAAAGAATATCATCATCGGTGTCATCGTTATGATCTATCTTCTGAATACCAAAGAGACTCTGGCCATCGGTGCCCGCAAGATCATATTTGCGATATTTCCTAAAAAAGTCGCCGATACCATGCTGGAGACCTTCAAAGAGATAGATACCATGTTCGGCGGTTTTATACTCGGAAAAATCATCGATTCCCTGATCGTCGGTGTGATATGTTTCATAGTGCTTTCCATCATGAACATGCCTTACACCATGCTTGTATCCGTAATTGTAGGCATTACCAATATCATCCCGTTCTTCGGACCTTTCATAGGAGCTATACCTTCTATCATACTGATACTTATCTCAAGTCCTATACAGGCGCTGTACTTTGCTGTTTTCATACTCATTCTTCAGCAGGTGGACGGCAATATCATAGGACCGAGCATACTTCACGGTTCAACAGGTATAAGCAGCTTCTGGGTACTTTTCGCCATCCTTCTTTTCGGCGGACTTTTCGGCTTTGTAGGAATGATCGTGGGAGTTCCTATATGGGGAATAATACTTAAGATGACAGACAAACTTACAGCTTATCTTCGAAATAAACGAAAGATCGTACTGGACGAAAAGGGGTATCCTGAAAAAGAGCCTTCTGATGAAGTTAAGACTCTGACTGAAGTATAAAGATATCCTAAATAAATCTCTAAGAAAACCGGTTTTTCTCCTTCTCAAAAGATGTGGGAAAAACCGGTTTACCCGTTGCAAAACCGTGATTCTCATGTATAATTGATGAGGTGTTTTAGTTTTTCAGAAAAAGGGGTGACAAGCTTTTTCATCACCTGTTATTCCGTCCGAAACCGGCGGAGAAATGGAGATTTATGGATATTCGTTATAGTGCAAATCAGAAAGATGTAAAGAGATATACAACAGAAGAACTCCGCAATGAGTTTTTGATCACCGGACTTTATAAGCCCGATGAAGTAGTTGCAGTTTATTCACATGTAGACCGTATGGTCACATTCGGATGTATGCCCGTGGAAGAGACAGTTCCCCTTGATAAGGGAATAGACTGCTGGCATAATTTCGGCACACATTATGTGCTTGAGCGTCGTGAGATAGGCATTTTCAATATAGGCGACGGCTCCGGAAAGATCACGGTAGACGGAACAGAATATAAGCTTGGTTATAAGGACTGTCTCTATATCACAAAGGGCGCAAAGGAGGTTCTTTTCTCATCGGATGATAAGACCAAGCCGGCAAAGTTCTACATGGTATCCGCTCCTGCCCATGTCAGCTATGAAACAAAGCTCATCACCATGGCAGAAGCAAACCACAGACCTTGCGGTGAACCCGAGCTCGCAAATCAGCGTGTGATCAACCAGTTCATTCATCCGGATGTACTGAAGACAGCTCAGCTTAGCATGGGTATGACAGAGCTCAAACCCGGATCGGTATGGAACACCATGCCATGTCATACACACGAAAGGCGAATGGAAATCTACACCTATTTTGAGGTACCTGAGGATCAGGTGGTTTTCCATTTCATGGGAGAGCCTCAGGAGACAAGACACATCGTTATGAGAAATTACGATGCAGTCATCTCACCTTCATGGTCTATCCACTGTGCATCAGCCACACATAACTACACATTTATCTGGGCTATGGGCGGTGAAAACCAGGAATTTGATGATATGGATAATATCTATACACCCGATTTAAGATAACATGCCTAAGGTCAACGGAATTAAGATTTTTTCATACATTTTCTTCATTGACTTCCGTGCCTGAATGTCCTATAAAGATACATATATTTATAAATCAATATCCTTATGGATATTGATTTTTTTAGAAAATCTGATACTTTGTACGTACATCTTTTCAAAGATTGTCCGGACTTTTCGGATATTCGCATATTATATTAAAAGGATCCCCTTTAAGGGGTAAGGAGAAATTTATGGCAACATTACTTGAAACCTGGAGAACGCAGGCTTATGGCGACGGACTTTCAAAGGCAGAGCAGGAGCAGCTCTGGCAGGAGTATTTTGCTCTTGAGAAGGGCTTCTATGAGGAAATCCTGAAGGATCCTTCACATGTATTTGAAGGAACAGTAAAGGAGCTTGCTGATCACTTCCATATCGATGTTTTTCATTTCACAGGCGTACTTGACGGTATCGATGAGTCACTTAAGGGATATCACAATCCTATCGATTCAATGGATGAGAACACTCAGGTTAAGATCGAGATCGATCCTGAGAAGCTCTACTACAACATGGTTGAGGCAAAGGCAAGCTGGCTTTACGGTCTTCCTGCATGGGAGTCTATCCTTTCGGAGGAGAAGCGTCACGAGCTTTACCGTCAGCAGAAGGCATCAGGAACCATCCGTCGTGAAGGCAAGAAGATCTACCCTAACGATCAGTGCCCATGCGGTTCAGGAAAGAAGTACAAGAAGTGCCATATGCGTATCGATCAGGAAAATGAGCTCAAGGCTATGGCCGGAGTAAATCAGTAATGCCTGATAAGATTCGTGTAAATACAAGTGCCGGTGCGGAGGTTAATGCTTCCACCGGCACTTGTCAGGATAGAATCCTTGCGGATTCTTTTGAACCGCTCAAAGCCGCGAGGCTCCCTCGATTAAAAATCGAGGGCAGTCATGATTATGTGGTCAGAGCAACTGCCTCCAACGGTCTGATACGTGCATTTGCCTGTACAACAAGGGAGCTGGTGGAAGAGTGCAGAAAAACACACAACACTTTTCCTATATGCACAGCAGCCATCGGAAGACTTATGAGCTCAGCTCTGATGATGGGTGTAGACCTGAAGGGTGCCAGATCTGTGATCACATTGACCGTCAAGGGAGACGGCCCTATCAAGGGATTAACTGCCACCGCAGATAACCTCGGCAACGTAAAGGGATTTGTATCAAATCCCAATGTACTTCTCCCTCCAAATGAGGCCGGACATCTCAATGTCGGCGGCGCTCTCGGACAGGGTAAGCTCAGTGTCATCAAGGATATAGGTCTCAAAGAACCTTATATCGGTTCCGTAGACCTTCAGACAGGTGAGATAGCAGAGGACCTTACATATTATTTTGCTGTTTCCGAGCAGATACCATCATCAGTTGGTCTCGGAGTTCTTATGAACAAGAACAATACAGTAAAGCAGGCCGGAGGTTTCATCATCCAGCTGATGCCTGATGCCACTGAGGAAGTTATCTCAAAGCTTGAGAACAAACTCAGCCACATCAAGTCTGTCACAAGTATGCTTGATGAAGGTATGACTCCTGAGGAGATGCTTCAATTCATTCTTGGAGATATGGATCTTGAGATAAACGATCATATTCCTGTACAGTTCCACTGCAACTGCAGCCGTGACAAGGTATCCAAGGCTCTTATTTCACTTGGAAAGAAGGAGCTTGAAAAACTTATAGAAGACGGAAAGCCTCAGGATGTATTCTGCGATTACTGCGAGAAGCATTATAGTTTTTCCAGCGCTGAACTTCAGACATTGTATGACAATGCAAAGTGATTTTGGTTAAAATTTCCATATAATAACCTGATATTTATTTTTATTATATCTGGTTAAATAAAAAATGTATGTCAAGTTGTCTCACATTTGATTGACCAAGATTTATGTTTATGCTAAGATTGACCCTGTTGCAGAAATAATTCTGCAGGTACTTTATGGAGGTATATACAATGAAGGGTACAGTTAAGTGGTTCAACAATCAGAAGGGTTATGGTTTCATTTCTGATGAAGCTGGCAAGGACGTTTTCGTTCACTATTCAGGACTTGCAGGTGACGGATTTAAGTCACTTGAAGAGGGTCAGAATGTTGAATTCAACGTTCAGGATGGCGCTAAGGGACCTCAGGCAGTAAACGTAATTAAGCTTTAATTTTTAGATTTCAGAGTACCTTAATTGTAATTAATAAAATATTTGCAAGAAAAGTATAGAGAACTAAATGAAAGCAAGCGGTATCCCATGGGATACCGCTTTTACTTTACAAATTTCGTCTTAAAGATTATTGCAGCATTAGCAAGATACACATACCCTTGCACAGATCTGTACCGTCAATTATAATAACCGTTATGAAAATGACATCAAAAAAAACAAGTTTATACGGCATGCTTCTTGCCCTTGCTATGATACTTAGCTATGTAGAAGCGATTATTCCAATTAATATAGGAGTACCGGGAGTAAAGCTGGGACTGCCGAATATAGTCACGGTCATAGGTATGTATTCACTTGGGCCTGTACCTACACTTATAATCAGTTTCCTGAGGATTATTCTGGTTAGCTTTATGTTTGGCAACACCATGACACTCGCATATTCACTGGCAGGATTTGCTCTCAGCTTCCTTACCATGTTCGTGCTTTTAAAAGCAGGAGGATTCCATATGACAGTGGTCAGTGTGGCAGGAGGCGTCATGCACAACGTAGGACAGCTTTTGGCTGCCATCCTGTTGCTTCACAGTGAGATCCTTGTTCTGTATCTTCCTGTACTTATGGTTGCAGGAGTTGCAGCCGGTGCTGTCATAGGTCTGGTATCCGGACTTGTCACTGACCGTATACAGACATATCTAAGAACAGTTCATTGATTTTAAAAGAGATGAAGGTATACATAACCTTCGGCTTATAACTGTATGCGGAAGATACTGACAAGAATACAGAAACATACATTCGCATTATTGATTTAAAATCTCAGTCATGTTAGAATTAACCCGGCAAACAAATGTTTGCCGGGTTATATTTTAATTATTATTTTTCATTTTTAATTATATATAGAATATGAGGTTACTATGGGTAAGAACTATATAAAAATTCGCGGTGCAAGTGAACATAATCTCAAGCATATAGATGTAGACATTCCCAGAGAAGAGCTTGTGGTCATGACCGGACTTTCAGGTTCGGGTAAGTCTTCCCTTGCTTTCGATACTATCTATGCAGAGGGACAGCGCAGATACATGCAGTCTCTTTCCTCCTATGCCCGTCAGTTCCTTGGTCAGATGGAAAAACCAAGGGTTGATATGATAGAAGGACTCAGTCCTGCTATTTCCATAGATCAGAAATCCACCAACCGTAACCCTCGTTCTACCGTAGGTACAGTGACCGAAATCTATGATTATATGAGACTTCTGTATGCCCGTACAGGTGTGCCTCACTGTCCTAACTGTGGCAAGGAGATAAGACGTCAGACTGTAGACGAGATAGTTGACCAGCTGCTCACCATGGAAGAGGGCTCACGTATACAGCTGCTTGCTCCCATCGTAAAAGGAAAAAAGGGTATGCACGAGAAGGTTCTGGACAGCGCAAGACGTTCAGGTTACGTCCGTGTACGTATTGACGGAAACATGTACGAGCTTTCAGAAGAGATAAAGCTGGAAAAGAATATACGTCATACCATTGAGATAGTTGTGGACCGTCTGGTTATCCGTGAAGGCATAGAGAAGAGACTTGCTGATTCCATAGAACAGGTTATGCACCTGAGTGACGGAAGACTGACTGTGGATGTAATTGGCGGTGAACCCATCAACTTCTCCACCAGCTTTGCCTGTCCTGACTGCGGCATTTCTATAGAAGAAATCGAACCTCGCAGCTTTTCATTTAACAATCCTTTCGGAGCCTGTCCGGAGTGCTTCGGAATAGGCTACAAGATGGAGTTTGACGTTGAACTCATGATCCCTGATGAGACTCTCAGCATAAATCAGGGAGCCATATCCGTGATGGGCTGGATGAATTCGAAGGATGAAGGCAGTTACACACATGCCATGCTGAAGGCATTGGCAGAACGATATGATTTCAGCCTCGACACCCCATTTTGTGAGTTAAGTAAAAAGGCAAGGGATATCATCATAAACGGAACCGGTGATGAAACAGTCACGGTCTACTACGAATCACAGTTTGGTAAGGGCAATGTCCATACTGTGACTTTTGAGGGCCTTGTTGCCAATGTGGCACGCCGCTACAAGGAGTGCTTCTCCGATAAGATGAAGGTAGAGTATGAGCAGTTCATGCGCATTACGCCATGCCCAAGCTGCCAGGGTGCCAGATTGAAGCCCTCCAGCCTTGCGGTCACCGTGGGGGATCTGAACATCTACGATGCAACCACCCTGTCCATAGAAAAGTTCTACAAGTGGATAACAGAATTGAAGCTCACCACCATGCAGCACAAGATTGGCGATGAGATAATCAAGGAGATCAAGAACCGTATCAAGTTCATGCTGGATGTAGGGCTCGATTATCTGACTCTCGCACGTTCTGCCGGAACATTATCCGGAGGCGAAGCCCAGCGTATCAGACTTGCAACTCAGATAGGTTCTGGTCTTGTAGGCGTAGCTTATATTCTTGATGAGCCGAGTATCGGACTTCACCAGCGTGACAATGACCGCCTCATCGCCACATTAAAGCATCTTCGTGATCTCGGTAATTCAGTCCTTGTAGTAGAGCATGATGAGGATACCATGCGGGCAGCTGACTATATCGTGGATATAGGTCCAGGAGCCGGCTCAGAAGGCGGTGAAGTAGTAGCAACGGGAAATGTGGACGAGATCATGGCTAATCCACGCAGTATCACCGGTCAGTATCTGAGCGGAAAACTGAAGATAGCTGTACCTAAGGTAAGAAGACAGCCAACGGGCTGGATCAAGGTAGTTGGCGCAGAGGAGAACAATCTTAAAAACGTAGACGTGGATTTTCCTCTTGGGGTCTTTACCTGTGTGACAGGTGTATCAGGTTCAGGTAAATCATCACTGGTCAATGAGATACTTTACAAGTCTCTGGCTAAACAGCTGAACAGATCCAGAACCATAGCCGGAAAGCATAAACGTATTGAAGGGATCAATCAGCTCGATAAGATCATAGCCATAGACCAGTCACCTATAGGACGTACTCCTCGTTCCAATCCTGCGACTTATACGGGTGTATTTGATCTAATCAGAGATCTGTTTGCAGGAACTCCCGATGCCAAGGCCCACGGTTACAGCAAGGGACGTTTCTCCTTCAATGTCAAGGGCGGACGCTGTGAGGCATGTCAGGGAGACGGTATCGTTAAGATCGAGATGAATTTCCTTCCCGATGTTTATGTTCCGTGTGAGATCTGTAACGGAAGAAGATTCAACAGAGAAACTCTGGATGTAAAGTATAAGGATAAGAATATATACGATGTTCTGGAGATGACTGTCGAAGAGGCACTGGAATTCTTCAAGAATGTTCCGACCATAACCAGAAAGATCCAGACTCTGTATGATGTTGGTCTTGGTTATGTAAAGCTGGGACAGCCCAGCACCGAGCTCAGCGGTGGTGAAGCCCAGCGTATCAAGCTGGCAACAGAGCTTAGCAGAAGGCCTACCGGAAAGACCATATACGTCCTTGACGAGCCTACTACCGGATTACATTTTGCGGATGTTCATAAGCTGGTAATCATGCTTGACAAACTGGCAGAGACCGGAAATACCGTTATCGTTATTGAACACAATCTGGATGTCATAAAATGTGCAGATTATATCATTGATATGGGACCTGAAGGAGGAGATAAGGGCGGAAGGCTTATTGCCAAAGGAACACCAGAGGAAGTCGCCAAGGTTAAGGAATCTCATACCGGAAGGTATATAAAACAGTACCTTAAAAAATGATTCTAAGATACCACTGATTACATGAAAAAGGTGAGCGGTCGAACCGCTCACCTTAGTTTTTCCAATAATTATCAGTGCTTCTTTCTGCCACACCACGCTCAGGAGAAGTATACTCTGACTGCTTTAACCCCAGGGGCTTTGGAATATTTCTTCTGTCATTTATCTGAGCGCTCTTATAGATTTCTGATTTGTATATCTCGGCACGGATATTTTCCATTAGTTCTGCAAGATTCTTATCTGTAGTACTTAATGTACCCGAATCTGCATTTCCACTGTATATCGCATTGGCATCCATATTTAATGCATGCATCAGAATCACTATCTGACTGTTATTCGGATGCTTACCGTTCAGATTATTTTCAAACTGCGATATCATAACTGCAGGGATACCTGTGATATCCGAAAGATCCTGCTGGGTATATCCAAGCTCAAGTCTGCGTCTTGCGATATTCTTACCGAGAATCTTCCAATCAAAGCGATAACTGGCATTATTGTATATCGGGTCTTCTGTATATGTTTTAATATGCTTAGCTCGTCGTTTTATGATCCCCATACTGTTTCTCCTTATGTCAGAATTGTAAGGGAAGTATGAAAAATAAAACATTTTCATTTTGGTATACATATATACCTATTTGATATATTTGCTTGAAATTTGTTTAACCAAAAGAGTAAATATAAATGCATCAAGTAAACATTTTAGTTAAATAACCCTTTTTTCAAGATAAAAGCAAATTTTAAACCAGGGGTTTATTTACAAATTAACTTAAATCGGCTATTATTTGTTAATACAAGGGCTAGTACCGGTTTCGACGGGGACGATGCAGCTTTAGAAGCTATCCGAAAGACAGTTGCGTTAAACTTCAAACTTAAATATAAACGCTAACAATACAGATTTAGCAATGGCAGCCTAAGCGCTGTCAGGTCAGCCTCATTGCACTCACACTTTGAGAATCTGGCCTCGATTATGTGAGAAACGACTTCAGGAATTCCTCTACCTGATGGGCGTATAAGAGGATACCGGTCGTGGCAAGACGTGCACATCTTCGACACGGTGGGGAATCCGGGAAGTGTACTATGATAGTAGAAGGAGAGGGAATTTGTTTTCGGACACGGGTTCGACTCCCGTCTGGTCCATAGCTTAAACAGTGGCGAAATCCTTAGAGATGCTTGAAAACTCTGGGGTTTCGCCACTGTTTATTTTTGAATAATAAAAATAACCTAAGATTATCATATACGGCATATCATTTTATAAAAAAATTACAAAGTTGTAAGAAATTATCTTTTTTAATAAGACTTCTAAAATTTAATATGTTAAAATTATCCATGTTTTCAAATAAGAGTGTATGCATTGTTTTATTTGCCAAACTACCAATGTGTATGATTATCTCTTAAAACCATGCCGGTATTCTTTAAGATTCCGACATGCAGCGTCAGTTCAAAGAAAAAAATCCACTGGGCCGGCGTTTCAAAACAAGGAGGCTATTTTTTATGGAACAGTTTTTCAAACTCAAAGAACACGGTACTAATGTAAAGACAGAAGTCATTGCAGGTATCACGACATTCCTGACCATGGCTTACATTCTTGCAGTAAACCCTAACATCCTGGGTTCTGTTATGGACAGAAGCGGAGTATTTGTAGCTACAGCTATTGCATCAGCATTTGCTACATTCGTCATGGCATTCTTCGCAAACTACCCGATCGCTCTTTCAGCAGGTCTCGGACTTAACGCATATTTTGCATATACAGTTTGTCTCGGTGAACTTGCAGATGTTGAGAATGCATTCACAATCGCTCTTACTGCAGTTCTTGCAGAGGGTCTTATCTTTATCATTCTTTCATTCTTCAAAGCAAGAGAGCAGATGATCAATGGTATCCCTCAGAATCTTAAGAATGGTATTTCAGCAGGTATCGGTCTTTTTGTTGCCTATATAGGTCTTCAGGGTGCAAGCATCGTAACACTTACACCGGGCGACAGCGGTGTGACCATCGGTCTCGGAAGCTTCGCAAAGCCTGAAGTAGCACTTGCTCTTATTGGATTCCTCCTTATCATTATTCTTACTCATTATAATATCAAGGGATCAGTTCTTATCGGCATCCTTGCTACATGGCTCCTTGGAATCTGCGCCGAGATGACAGGCTGGTACAAGGTTGACATCGATGCAGGAGTTTACAGCCTTATCCCTGACTTCTCACAGGGCTTACAGCTCAGCGGTATCGCAAATACAGCCTTCAAGTTCAATTTCAGCTGGGTTGCCTCACATATCGTTCAGTTCATAGCTATCGTTTTTTCATTCCTTTATGTTGATCTTTTCGATACAGTTGGTACAGTAGTAGGCGTTGCTGACAAGGCAGGTCTTCTCGATGAGGATGGCAAGCTTCCACGTGTAGGTAATGTTCTTATGGCAGATGCAGTCGGAACAGTTGCAGGTGCTTGTCTCGGAACATCAACAATCACTTCATTCGTAGAGTCTTCTGCAGGTGTAGCTGCAGGCGGAAAGACAGGACTTACAGCATTCACAACAGGCTGCATGTTCCTTGTTTCAATTCTTCTTTCCCCTATCTTCCTTGCAATCCCTGGATTCGCTACAGCTCCGGCTCTTATCTATGTTGGTAT
This sequence comes from Oribacterium sp. UBA3737, assembly GCA_002371295.1. Next base: position 32,256 of record DFGZ01000360.1, read on the forward strand.
GCTTATGGTTTCCTCCGCAAAGAAGATTACTTTCGATGGTGACATTGCTGATACTGTAGGTGCTTACCTTGCAATGCTCATGATGCCTCTTTCATACTCAATCGCAACCGGTATCATGTTCGCTATTCTCGCATGGGTAATCGTAAAGGTATTTGAGAAGAAGGCAAAGGACGTCAGCCCAATCATGTGGGTAGTATTCGTTCTTTTCTGTCTGAGAATTGTAACCCTGGTTACAAACTTCCAGTAATTCACACATTGCTATAACAATTAAAAACATAAGTCCCGGGGTTGATCCCGGGGCTTTTTTTAATGAGTTTTTGGCTTAAATCATTGATAATATTATAGTAAATTCATATTGATTTATTCGTGGATTTTTTATACATTTAAAAATAGTATCTAAAGGTTTTTAAGGTTTGGAGGAATCATGGCAAAAGAACTTGTTGTGGTACTTGACTTTGGAGGTCAGTACAACCAGTTGATTGCAAGACGCGTACGTGACCTTGGTGTATATGCCGAGGTGTATGCTTCATCTATTGGATTGGATAAGATAAGAAAACTAAATCCGAAAGGCATCATCTTTACGGGCGGACCTCAGTCTGTATATAAAGAGGAGTCCCAGCACATTGACCCGGCTATATTTGATATGGGCATTCCTATTCTTGGTATCTGCTACGGTGCTCAGCTTATCGCTTATGAGCTTGGCGGAGTAGTAAAGACTGCCCCTGTATCAGAGTATGGTCGAACTGACATAATCATTGACAGACAGGATTCAGTTCTTGCAGGTACATCAGATAACACCATCATGTGGATGTCTCACACAGACTACATTGCAGAAGTTCCAAAGGGATTCCACATCATCGCGCATACAGATAACTGCCCTGTAGCAGGCATGGAGGATTCTGAGCGTAAGATATACGCTGTCCAGTTCCATCCGGAAGTACAGCATTCTGTAGAGGGAAACAAGCTGTTCCATAACTTCCTTTATGATGTATGCAAGTGCGAAGGCAGCTGGAAGATGGAGACATTTGTACAGGATAAGATCGAAGAGATCCGTAAGACTGTAGGCGACGGTAAGGTTCTCCTCGCTCTAAGTGGCGGTGTTGATTCCTCTGTTGCTGCATCCCTTATGTCAAAGGCGATCGGAAAGCAGCTTACATGTGTATTTGTTGACCACGGCCTTCTCCGTAAGGATGAGGGTGATGAGGTCGAGGCCATCTTCGGAGAGAAGGGACAGTATGACCTTAATTTCATTCGTGTCAATGCAGGTCCGGAGTATTTTGAGAAGCTTCAGGGTGTAGAAGAGCCCGAGAAGAAGCGTAAGATAATCGGAGAACAGTTCATAAGAGTGTTTGAGCGTGAGGCCAAGAAGATCGGTGCTGTAGATTTCCTCTGTCAGGGAACCATCTATCCTGATGTAGTTGAGTCAGGTCTCGGTAAGAGCGCTGTTATCAAGTCACATCATAATGTTGGCGGACTTCCTGAGAAGGTAGAATTCAAAGACATTATCGAGCCTCTGAGACTTCTCTTCAAGGATGAAGTAAGACGTGTTGGTCTTCAGCTTGGACTTCCTGAGTATCTGGTTTATCGCCAGCCATTCCCGGGTCCGGGTCTCGGCGTAAGAATCATCGGTGAAGTAACTCCTGAGAAGGTGCGTATCGTTCAGGAAGCTGATGCCATCTACCGCGAGGAGATCGCAAATGCAGGACTTGACAGAAAGATCAGCCAGTATTTCGCAGCACTTACAAATGTTCGTTCAGTAGGTGTTATGGGCGATTTCAGAACATACGACTATGCTGTAGTTCTTCGTGCAGTAGAGACAGATGATTTCATGACTGCGGAAGTTACAAACATTCCATTTGAGGTTCTTGAGAAGTGCATGAACCGAATCGTAAATGAGGTCAAGGGCGTAAACAGAGTATTCTATGATCTCACAAGTAAACCGCCAGGGACCATAGAGCTCGAATAATTTCAAAGTGGATGAAAACCTTGGTATTTCAAGGGTTTCATCCACTTTTTGGTTTCAGTGACAACCAAATGACAACCAATTAAAAAATGGAATTATTCATCCGAATAATTCCACGCTTTTTATCATTTATATTCTTTGCCTATTCAGGCAGTTTTTCTCTCAAAATGACAACCGGATAATCCGGAGACAAATTAATACAAACAAGTTACAGAGAAGACTTTCTAGGCCGTTTTGATGGCTTGTTATCTGATTTACCTTCTGGCATAGCAGCTTGGGTAAGCTCATTAAGTTCCTGAATCCTTTTTTCAATCTCAGGATCTTCTATATAGCCAAACTGTTTGTCGCTAGTGATGTAATCGGGATATAAGCTTTTCCAAACGCTGTATTCTTCATCCAGTAGATTGCCATCATCACATACTTTGCGAATGTGGCTCCAAAGACGAAGGCTTTCTTTCATCTGAAGATAGTTCAGCTCTTCAGATGGAGTAGCATCCTTCTTTAATGGAAACTGTAAAAGATGAACTTCGCCATCAACCAGCTTTGGAATAATTCCATAGCGGTCCTCCAGTTCGAAAAGAATCTGAACAGCGCTAAACACCTTTGCAGGGTTAGGATCAGCTAAAGCATGCTTATCTATACCTAAAGCATCAGCAATTGTATTAAGAGTAACTTCATCCGGATATCGATTACCAAGCTCGTAATTACGAATAGTGGATTCGTTTAGCTGACATTTTTCTCCGAGTTCTTTCTGAGTGAAGCCTTTAGCTGTTCTATATTTACGAATTTTATCGCCTAAAGGATGAATGTATTTAGATTCTGCTTTAGCCATAGGAAAAAACCTTCTTTCTTAAATTGATGTGAACTAAGTATATCATTATCAGTTCACAAATGAAATGTTTTTGATACATAATATTGACAGTACACATCTGTACTGTTAGTATACTAGGTATAAACAGTACATTATTGAACTGGTAAATACTATATAAAGAAATACGGGAGGAATAAAAATGGTAAACAACCAAACAAGACTCATGAATGCACAGGATGTTAAACAGGCATTTGTCATATCACAAGGGAATTCATTTATGTATTGATAACTGTGTTAATAATGGTATTACAGATGGTTATCATGTACGACTTGCATATCCAGAATCCGGGAAAATGCCATCACCCGCACCTGCATTTATTGTCATTGGTGGTGCAACATTATCGAGAGGATTAACATTAGAAGGTTTATTCAGCACTTTTTTTATAAGGTCAGTAGGCCAGGCTGATACTCTTATGCAGATGGGCAGATGGTTTGGATATAGAAAAAACTATGAACTACTGCCAAGAATATGGATGACTCAGAAGACGAAAGAACAGTTTGAATTTCTAGCGGCTTTAGATCAGGAATTGCGTGATGAAATTCAGTATATGGATGTTAATGGAAGAAGCCCATCCGAATATGGACCCAAGGTAAAGAGTTCGCCTAAAGTAAGCTTTATACGTATCACAGCAAAAAACAGGATGCAAAGTGCGACTCCGGCAGAAATGGACTATAGCGGTTCATCAAATCAGACATATTTGTTTGATGATGATCCAGAAATTTTAGGACAGAACATTGAGAATACAATGGATTTCCTTCATCAGCTTGGTAATGAATGGAATCCTGATAAAAGGTATCCTCACCAAAATAATGCTGCTATTTGGAGACATGTTTCATTTAATAAGATTCGGACTTATATTGAAATGTTATTCCCAATGTTGTAACTATTAAAAAATGTAAAGAGGAGCCTGCAAAACGGAAGCTGGTCAACAGAACTGCTGTGTGAGAACACGGATATGTTTTGTATATGACATAGTATATGTTTTGCAGGCTTCTTTTCTTTTGGTTATCTTTTTCAGATTCCATCTACAGCACTCAGGATAAAAGGCTTTATCGGATCGGTTTCCTTTTTGGAAGGCACCAGAAAGGTGCGAAAGATGAAGAAGAACGTTGAAATCGACACAACAACTGTAGGAGGAAGAATTAAGTATCTAAGAATAAAAGCCGAGTTATCACAGTCAAAACTGGCAGAGAAGATGCACATTCAGGATCGTTCCAATATTTCTTCGTATGAAACTAACAGAAGATCCGTCTCATGGTCTTTGGCTGTAGAGCTTGCTGGAGTCTTGAACAGTACTCCTAACTTTATACTTGATGGAATTGTATCGGAAGACCCGACAATAGCAGAGATAGAACATTTACTCAAGTCTGTCAGAACGGAGGCTGTAAAGAAAATGATACTTCAACAAGTTAAAGCTGCCGTAGAATTTGAAAGAGCAAATATGTATTAAAACTACTGAATGTGACAATACGACTCAATATATCTAATTAACGAGTCAATCGTGTTACATACTTAATAACTTTGCTAATTTAAAATATATTTGTCAGACAAAAAGAGTAACGCGCTACTTTGGTAATCAATCAACTGAGGAGAATTTTGATGGAAGTGGAAGCAAAGTATTCATATGTGAAGAAATTACATCATTATTCAAGATCTGATCCTGAATGCAAAGCTAAGTTCATTCTAAAAAACTATGAGCGATTTCCTAAGATAATAGCGGGATATGAATCTAATTGGGCGATTATCGTCAAGGCCGAGAAGCGATACAACGAAAAAGCAGCTTCTGGAGAGCTTGGGGTAAGAATTCAAAAGAGTGGAACCAGTAATCCAACAATGAATGAGGCAATTGCAAATTTAGAGCTAAGCACAGCCAGATCTGAGAGCGATCTGAGACATGTCCTAAAGGGAACTGATAATCCTGACCAGCATGTGAAAGATAAACTCATCATCCAGGATATGCAGGATGACTACACCATCTTGTGTAATGCCATACATGCACTAGGAACCAAAGATGAAGAGATGTTCGTTAGATACTTAACAAGAGAAAATGAAGCTCTTCAAGATCTTGCAGATGAGTATAAGATGGAACTAGCAAATTTCAAGAAACAGATTTATAGCATAAAAAAGGCTGTGATTCTTTCTACTGTTGAATGTATTGATCTCAAGTACGGAATAATAGAACGGAGGTGACATAATGAAGAATAATGACAGGAGAATGGTTAGATACAGTGAGGGTGCATTACTCTATAGTATGGGGCTTACTATGTTTCAGCGTATTGCTAAAGAAGCTAATGCTGTATACATTATCGAAGGTATGCCGCCTCTCGTAAAGTGCGATGTCTTTGAAACATACATTGAGAAGTATCGTGCTAAATGATAAACAAAATTTGAAAGAAAGCTAGAGATCCAGGGCTTTATAAGACCTTGGGTCTCTTTTTTACTATTCATAATTAAATAGATTTTTGAAATGAAATTCACTTTGTGGGCTTTATTTATGTATTGGGAACAATTAAAATAATAAAACAAAACGTATGTTGTAAGATTCGGTGTTGGGATGCTGATGGCGCATTTTCTGGATGATGACTATGATTCCGCATATCCGGAGATGGTAGCCGGACTCAGATCCGAAGAGTATTACGTCAATATGATGATCGCATGGTATTTTGCTACAGCTCTCGCCAAACAGTATGAAAGTGTACTTCCATACATAGAAGGGAAGAGGCTTGATGACTGGACACATAACAAGGCAATTCAGAAAAGCGTAGAGAGCTATCGGATTACAGATGGGCAAAAGAAGTATTTGAAATCTCTTAAGATAGCCCGTAGATAATAAAGTATCCGCACAGTGGAGCAGGGGGTATTTCCCCTGCTCTATTAGCATCCCTTACTTCTTATGTTGGTTCAAATAGATGCCGATAAAAGATAAAGATAGTCTTTCTGATTTGAGCCGTCACCAGCATGGCGGTATGGGGTGAAATATATGGAACAGTTCCATTTCAGCGATAAAGAACAAAAAAGGATTGAACAGATGCCGGTACCCCTGGCTGTTTATCAGTTTGTGAACGAAAAAGTTCGTATCCTGTTACTTTCGGAGGGTTATTGCAAACTTTTTAACTTCCCGGATCATAGTACAGCTTACCGGTATACAGAGGAAGATGCCTTCTGTAATACTCATCCGGATGATACTGCCAGAGTAAAGGACGCTGCCTACCGTTTCGCCAAAGAGGGGGGGCGATATGAGGTGATTTTTCGCCGCATGAAATACGATGGCGGTGATTATCACATTATTCATGGAATTGGAGAACATATCTATACAGAAGAAGGTATTCGTCTGGCTTATGTGTGGTATACAGACGAAGGAGCGTATGTTGCTGAAAGCGAAGGCTCCCAGACAACGGCTGTGAACCGTGCCTTCAATACGGCTCTTCAAGAGGAAAGCATGCTTAGAGCAAGCTATTACAGCTTTCTTACAGGACTTCCCAGTATGAGCTATTTCTTTGAGCTGGCTTCGGTCAGAAAGGATACCATCACCGAAGAGGGTGGCAGACCGACGCTTTTGTACGTGGATCTGTGCGGTATGAAGCGTTTCAATATAAAGTATGGTTTTGCAGAAGGGGACGTGCTATTGAAGGAATTCGCTCGGTGCCTGCAGAGTGTTTTTTCGGAAGATATCTGCAGTCATTTTGGAGCGGATCATTTTGCTGTGATAACAAGTGAACAGGGAGTGGAAGAAAAACTGGAGGCCCTGTTTAAAAAATGCCGTGAATTGAACGGAAGAAAAAACCTGCCTGTGCATGTAGGGATATATCAGTGGCAAAGCGAAACGGTATCTATAACATTGGCATGTGACCGTGCAAAAACAGCCAGCGACTCCTTGAAAAACACCTATTCCTCAGGTTATTCGTTTTATGACCAAAGGATTCAGGAAAACGAGGAGAACCTGCAGTACATTATCGAAAATCTTGACAGGGCAATAGAAGAGAAGTGGATTAAAGTGTATTTTCAGCCGATTATTCGAGCGGTAAACGGGAAGGTTTGCGATACGGAAGTACTGGCCCGGTGGATAGACCCCGAAAAAGGAATGCTGTCCCCTGCCGCATTTATTCCGCCCCTGGAAGACGCAGGGCTGATCCATAAGCTGGATCTGTATATGGTCGACCGGGTTTTGGAATCTATCAAAGTGCAAATGTCTGACGGGTTCACTGTTATACCTCATTCCATCAACCTCTCTCGTTCCGACTTTGACGCCTGTGACGTAGTTGAAGAGATCAGGAAAAGGGTGGATGCGGCAGGCATCAGCAGAGACAGGATTACGATAGAAATTACGGAAAGCGTCATCGGCAGTGACTTTGATTTTATGAAGGAACAGGTCGAGCGTTTCCGGAGCCTCGGTTTCCCTGTGTGGATGGACGACTTCGGAAGCAGATATTCGTCTTTGGAAGTGCTGCAAAGCATCTCTTTCGATCTGATCAAGTTTGACATGAGCCTGACTCGCAGGCTCGATGAGGGCGAAGCCGGAAAAATCATCCTGACAGAGCTTATGAGAATGGTTGCTTCTCTGGGCATGGATGCCGTTTGCGAAGGTGTTGAGACAGAGGGGCAGGTTCGATTTCTTCAGGAAATTGGTTGTTCAAAGCTCCAGGGATACTATTTCGGCAAGCCGGTCTCTTTTGAAAAGATACGGGAATTGTTCAAAGGAAATGCTCTTATCGATAACGAAAACCCTGAGGAATCCGAATACTACGAGAGCATCGGCCGGGTTAACCTGTTCGACCTCGGTGTCATCTCCGGTGGTGGAGAGAACGCATTCCATAATGTTTTTGAATCGCTTCCGGCAGCAATCATTGAGGTCAAGGATGGGCAGGCCAGATATGTGAGAAGTAATCGCTCCTACCAGGATTTTGTGAAGCGGTTCTTCAACGTTGACATATATTTAGATCGAAGGGACAACTATACAAATTCTGTCATCAAGTATGGGTATAATTTTGAAAATGTGGTCAAACAATGCTGTACTGTTGTAAATAGTGCGTTTTTTGATGAAGCGATGCCGGATGGTTCGATGGTTCATGCTTTTGCACATCGAATCAATACTAATCCGGTTACAGGCAGTGTGGCGGTATCCCTCGCCGTACTTTCCATCTCTGATCCGGATGAAAGCACGACCTATGCCGATATCGCGCAGGCCCTTGCTGCGGACTATTACAATATCTTCTTGATCGACCTGGATACAAACGGCTACACTGAATACTCATCCAAGGTTGGAGGAGAAGAATTGTCTGTGGTCCGGCATGGCGAGGATTTCTTTGAGTCGGCAAGACGCGATGCAATGATCCGCATTTACAGGGAGGACAGAGAAACGTTCCTGGCCTTGTTCACGAAGGAAAGAGTTCTCCGGGATATTGAAAAACAGGGCGTATTTACGATAACGTACCGCCTTATCGATATGGGAACACCTATGTATGTCAATATGAAAATCAACAGGCTGCATGGCGGTAACCGGATCATTCTGGGTGTAAGTATCATTGACGCACAAATGAAGCAGTTGGAGGAAGAGAATAAGCTGCGGCAGGAAAAAATATCTTTGGGCAGAATAGCAGCGTTATCTCCGGAGTATATTGTTCTATATACAATTGATCCTGAAACGAACAATTATACGCAGTACAACCCTTCGAAAGAATTTGCTGACTTTGGTCTTGCCAAGACGGGGGAGGACTTCTTTGCAGATGTGATCCTTGATGCTCCAAAGGCGATCGCTCCGGAGGATATGGAGAGGCATCTCAGGGTACTCACGAAGGAAAATATGCTCTCTGAAATTCAGAAAAACGGTTATTTTTCTCATTATTACAGGCTGATCATAAACGGAAAGTATGTCCCGGTGAGCTTGAAGGCCACGGTGGTCGAAGAAGATGTAAAAAAGATCATTCTTGGTGTTACCGAAGATAAGCATGAGGAGATAAGGCAGTACATGAAATAGCCTTTAACGCGTAAAAAAGACCACGTTGTGCCCGGCGCAACGTGGTCATATTTTTTCAGAACCACTTAAGTTCCTGCTTTCTTTGATACATGAGCTTATCGGCACGGCGGAAAACATCATCATATCCTCTGTCTACCTTTGGCTGATATGAGGCGCATCCTACAGACAGTACCGGTTTTCCTTCAAGCTTACTGTAATTGAATGACACTATAAAAATAATTCAAATCTAACAGACTATTAACAAAAGATCTCTTATTGTGTCATTAGCGGATTGAACATTAATTGTGATATATGATTTCTAAATAACTTTTATAGCTTTTTTTGATTATTCGCATAAACACTATACTTTCAAGCACTTTGAAGTATAGGAAAACACTCATTTTACCACGAATTTACCACGATTGAATGAGCCTTGATATGACACTGAAATCAACACGGGAGATAGCACAAACATCTGTGTATCTCCCGTGTTTTTTTATTATACTTGTTAGGGCAGATGGTTTTGTATCTATCATTTTGCTCTTATCAACAGTATCGTAAATTTAGTTCTTTTCTTTCATTGCAGAGAAGGTAGCATTTACATTTGCAATATACATATCTGTTGGTATCATTGGAACATCTAATATCATCTGTGTATCTTTAGAAATCAGACCTGTTGCTTTATATTCTGTTCCTGCCTTTTTTGCAGCTTCAAGGTAAGGTAGTGTCAAGGGTTCTGTTTCAGGTGATAAAAACAATCCTGCTTCTGCACATAAGATTGTAGCGGTATTTTCGCCAAACATACGCTTTAGTTGAAAGACCAGTCCATCAAAATTTCCTTTTACATCGGGCAAACCACCAGAGGAAATCAACACTGTTTTTTTAGAACCATCTTCATATCCATAGTGGTGTGTACATTCATCATCCCCCAAATACATTTCTGCTGAGTTAAAGCAAACGGTTCTGTCCATGAGGGCTTTACAGTGCGAGGGAGCAGAGTAGCAATATAATGGAATTGACCATATTACTAAATCAGCTTCACGGATTTTATTAAGGACAGCGATTGCCTCATCATTTTGTACACATTTGCCATTTGTTTTCACCCAGCAGGCATAACAGGCACGACACGGATTTATGTCCAAATCAATCGTATGTACAATCTCCGCAGTCTCGTTCAGCCCCTCCATAAAAGCTCTTGTTATTTTTAATGTGGTGCTGTTCTCCTTGTATGGTGAACCATTAATAATCAATATCTTCATAAGTATTTCCTTTCTCGTCTATTTATTTTCTTTTATTTATGAAATATACTATATCGTATAAATACTGACACCTTATGTCATGCTTTATTCATTTCATAAATTTCTTTTGCTTTTTCCGCTAACTGTGTTTTCAAATACACAGGCTCTATCACCTCAACCTGAGTACCAAATGAAAGCAATCCACCGATAAGCCACGGTTCTCTTGTCATTTCAGCCGTGACAAGCAAATATCCATCATCTTGCCTAATCACTTGGCTGCTACTAAATTCGTCATAAACACGAAAGGCTACTTCTTTGGAAAAGCGAAGAACAGCTTTCCCATAAGTCTGTGACGGCATTTTCTGAACTTCCGGGAATGATGTGGGGATAAAATCCTCGTTCAAAAGTTTAATACTTAAAATCCGATTTAGCTTAAACATACGAAAGTCATGTCTTTCGGTGCAAAATGCTTTTAAATACCATGCATTTGTTTTGTAGTACAATTTTAGCGGTTGTACTTTTCTTTTGCTGTACTGACCATCGCCACTTGCATAGGAAATTTCCGCAGATTTATGATGGATGACCGCCGTTTTTAGCGTTTCAAATTTTTCATTATCTTCTGTTTTGGTTTCCCACCTTGAAAAATCTACCTCAAACCATGTTTCAGAACGAGTATTAAAAAGTGCAGACAACTTTACAAGCGTAGCATCCTCATAGACATTTCCTATTACGGACAAACTTTGTAACGCTGCTAATATCTCTTGCTTTTCTTTTTCGGACAAAACTGCTTTGTCTAAAACAAAATCATTCATTAAACAAATGCCACCTTTACACCCTGTTTCCGCATAGATTGGAATACCTGCTTCGCTAAGGGCATCAATATCTCTAAAAATTGTTCTAACCGAAACCTCAAACTTTTCTGCCAACTCTGGAGCTGTGGCTTTCCCTTTATCAAGCAAATAATATACAATTTTAAATAATCGACTTTCCTGCATAAGTGACATCTCCATTTCTTCTTTCCATAAAAGCATATTTTACCTAATTTCTCGATTGTGAAAGATACGATTTTTGTTAAACTTTCTCCAAAACTGTGTACTAATCTGAATATTCTTTTTTTGATAATTAGTAAGTTCTATTTCCTGCCCGATAACCGAAAATGTGTTTAATTCCTTTATAGAAAAAATTATCATTTTATTTTATGAACAGTGATAACGGTATAACTGTACTTATTTACCGTAATAATACAATTATCAATCGTTATATACCAGTTTTTTCCTTTTCTTGTGATTTCCGCATAAGAAAGGCTAATTTTTTCTTTGCACCATTCAATCACATTTTCTACATTCAGAGATAAGTTCTTTTTAATTCTAATAAGGCTTTGCGGACATTTAAGAAGATATAAAAAGATAGTCAAAAAGACATATATGATTTGTATTCATTTTTACCAAGTTCTTCTGCTATCGTCGTTTTACCAACTCGACGTGCGCCTTTTATGAACAAAGCATATTCAGAGGCATATTCTTTTTTCCATTTTTGTAATTCTGTATAAAATAACAATTAAAAAAGTTACTGGAGTCAATAGGGCGGATCAAAATGTCAAAAATTGCAAAGAAAATGATTGACAAGTTTTTCATTATACATATAATGTTCATAATTCGCAATACTGTACTAAAAATGAACAAGAAAAGCAAATGTGAACATGATGAACAAAACTATTCCTATCAAAATATCATTGTATATCCTTCCTGCATGTATACCGATGTTACTGTTTTGGTTTATACCCATCTTTGTAACCTCTGGAATCAGCTTTACCAACTGGGATTATATGACAGAATTAAGCAGGATCAGGTTTCTGGGAGTTAAAAACTATATCTCAATATTCAAAGATATCAGGTTTTATCAATGTCTCTTAAATACATTGGCATTCACAATAGGCACGGTCCTGCCTATGATGCTCATCGGATTTACATTAGCACAGCTTATTTATTCACACAAAAAAGAGCATCCTATATTCAGGATACTTCTGTTCAGTCCCTGGGTGACACCCACCGTAGCTATATCCATCGTGTGGATTTTCCTTTTTGACACGGATCAGGGTTTTTTAAATCAAATCCTATCATATCTCAATGTTTCTAAAGTTCCATGGTTAACCAGCTCCAAAGTGGCATTGATATCTGTGATGCTTGTAACAGTATGGAAATCAGCAGGTTATGCCATGGTGATCTTTCTGGGAGCTTTACACAGGATACCGAAAAGCCTGTTTGAAGCGGCCTCTATGGATGGTGCAGGGACACTTGAGAAAATATGGTTCATCACATTACCGGAAATACGGAACACGATTCTGTTTCTGATATTTACAGGAACCGTTAGTTCAATACGGGCCTATGATCAGATCCAAATACTCACCCAGGGCGGACCTTCCGGGAGCACCAGAACTTTGATCTACTATTTCTATCAACTGGGATTTGAGGAATTCGATACAGGAAAAGCCTCAGCCACAGCCATAATTATCCTCATAATTACAGTTTCTATATCAGCAGTTCAATTCATGATTTTGTCAAAAAAGGAGAGCAGTCGATAAGGGAGGTGATCTGATGTCGCAGGTTAAAAACATGGTGAGAAGGGTAATCTTATCCATAGGTTCTTTCATCGCAGTATTCCCGCTGATCTGGATGCTCCTGTCGGGACTAAACGATCATCTTATGACTTTTGTGCCCGGCAATGGGAAAGGTATTTCTTTCACATTGGAGAATATAGGATATGTACTGTTCCAATCACCGGTACCACTTTATATAAAAAACAGCATGCTTATCTCTGTAGTTACGTCACTATACCAGATAATCACAGGGGCAATGCTTGCCTATGCACTTACTTTTTTAAAATTCAGGTGTAAAAAGCTCCTGTACTACATTATCTTTTTTACGTATATGCTGCCTTCAGCAGCTACATATATACCTTCATATATAGTTCTCTCAAAACTTAATCTTCTGAATACATACAAAGGGCTTATATTATCTCAATCAGTCAGTCTTTTTGGTATATTTCTCCTCAGACAGAATTTCCTTGAGATACCGAAGGACTTTGTAGATGCAGCAAAAATTGATGGGGCTACAGACTGGAAAATACTCTGGAAAGTGGTTTTCCCCTTGGCGAGATCTGGATTTATCACCTTCTTTTTACTTTCCTTTATCAGTCTATATAACAACTATATGTGGCCGGCGCTTATTACTACTGATTCCAGACTTTATCAGGTTTCCCAGGGAGTGCGGAGCTTCTTTATAGACGATGGGGCTTACGGAACAAAATGGCCTTTGATAATGGCTGCAGATTCCATCGTTATCCTGCCGCTGGTCCTTATGTATATCTGTGCATCTCATGTCATCATACATGGAATATCAGGTGATTCCGGCGTAAAGGGGTAAAGAAATACTCAAAGACTCATGGGTGTGACAGCTTAAAAAATTGATCGTAATGCAGCGTATTCCGGACATCGCCGCACTTACATATATGAAAAGGAGTTTAATAACATGAAGATAAGCAGTATAAAAATAAGAAGTCTTAAAAACAACATTAAACATTTCATTAGTCCCTTGATTATCCTGTCAGTCATAACTGCAATTTCCGGATGTTCCGGAGAAAATGCTTCGCAGGTTCCAAAGGCAGAAAAGGAGAGGACAGAGATTGAATACTGGTATGCCGGCGGAAAAACAGCAGTAAAGGTCATGGCTGACATCATTGATTCCTTCAATGCTTCCCAGGATGAGTATGTGATAAAACCTGTGGTTAAAGCAAGCTATGATGAAACCTATCAGGGATTGCAGGCAGCATTGGCCGGAAATGTCTCTCCTGATCTTGTGCTTCTTGAAACGGAAGCTTCTCATTATCTGTCAGGAAAAGGGATTCTGGAAAATGTAGGAGAGCAGCTAAAATCCACTCCTTCATTTTCACTTGATGACTACATTGATGTATTTATTGACAGCTGTAAAGGAGATAGGGATGAGCTCTATATGTTTCCGGCATACGGAACAACACAGGTGTTTTATTATAATAGGGAAGCCTTTGAGAAAGCAGGTGTGAATCCGGAATCCATCAAGAGCTGGCAGGATTTGGCGGATCAAAAAGAGAGGTTTACATCTTCCGGAACAGAGTACGTTTGGGAGCCTATGTGGGGACCGGACAACCTCATTGATGTAGCATTTTCCAACGGAGCTTCCATGTTTAGTTCGGATGGCAAGGAAGTCACCATCGATTCCCCGGAGTGGATCCAGGTATTTGAAGCTTTTAGGAAGTGGATCCATGAGGACAAAATCATGAAGATTCATTCCGGTGGACAAGGCTGGGAGTACTGGTACAAGACTATGGATGATGCCTTGTCCGGAACGGCGGCAGGTTATACAGGTTCCTCCGGAGACCAGGCAGATCTGGATTTCACTCTTGTTGGCGCTCTGGAGCAGCCGGGTTTCGGTTCCAATGCTTCCAGCCCGACAGCAGAGGCCAAAGATTTTGTTATCGTCAAATCCTCAAGTGAGAAGGAGAAGACCGGAGCTGCAGCATTTATACGGTACTTTACGAGCCCTGAACAGCAGGCAGTATGGTCAATGGGAACTGGATATGTACCCGTATGCAAGAATATGGATAGTGTTGAGAGCTATCATAATTATGTGAAAGAGCATCCTGAGATAACAGTTCCACTCCAACAATCACAGCACGCTTCAGTTCTTCCTATAGACCCAACAGGAGGAAAGATTTACGATGCACTAAAGATCGCAGCTGATCAGGTGGAGCTGGAGAATATACCGGCGGAAGAAGCATTGTCAGAAGCACAGAAGAAGGCGGAAGAAGCAATGAGAGAGCTGTCATAAATCTGGTTCATAAAAAAACATAAAAATTTTTGCCGAATAAACATTAGAAAAGCCCAAGAACCATGACCTGCTATTTTTGCATATCTCTCTTGATCACCATTATAGGTCATCATCATATTATGCATTATTAAAGTATGAGTATTTCATATAACGGATTATGGAAATTACTAATTGACAACAACATGAACAAAACAGATTTGATGAATGAGGTAAAGCTCAGTAGCGGTACAATTGCCAAAATGAGTAAGGGCGAGGCTGCTTGTGGATGATAATCTCAGTGATGAAGAGATTATTTCGAGAATCATCGAAGATAACCTTTTTCAGTTTCCAACAGAAAAGAGTTTGAAAAGAACTGTAACAGGATGTCTAAGAAGGTTGAGATGTCTGGGTGATGATGAACTTATAAAAACAGTAACACACAGTTCTATGGAAGTTGGCAAACAGGTTTGTCTCAATGCCATGATGAAGGAATATCGCTTAGTCTGGGATTTCATGATTACAGTAATTGGTGCAAAGTATAGAGAACAAGATTTGTCTTACGGAAGGATGGATTTAAATGTTTTCTTTATGAGATTACAGGCACAACATATGGGATTAGCTACATGCTGGACAGGTTGGTATGAGCAGGATGAAATGAGAAATTTACTAGGATTAACGGATAAAGATTATGTAACTGGAATCATAACAGTGGGCTATGCAGATGAAAATCCAGATGCCAGACAACGAAGACAACCTAGGTTTATAGAAATATGAATTGTATGATCAATGAAATAAAGGAGTAAGGATAAATGCTTGGAGTATATCTCAGTGGAACTGGAAATACGAAGCACTGTGTGGAGATGCTGGTGAATTTGCTAGACTATGAGGCACAGTGTATTCCATTAGAGCATCCACAAATAATAGGTTTATTGGAGAATGAGGATACAATTATTTTAGGTTATCCAACACAGTTTTCTAATGCACCGATTATGGTTAGGGATTTTATAAAAAAGAACAGTAATATTTGGCGAGATAAAAAAGTATTTTGTCTTAATACAATGGGACTGTTTAGTGGCGATGGAACTGGATGCGCAGCTAGATTATTAAAGAAATATGGGGCAATAATACTTGGCGGAGCGCAAATAAAAATGCCTGACTCTGTTTGTGATAGCAAGCTGTTAAAAAAGAGTATTGAAGAAAACAAGACAATCGTCAGAACTGCAGATGCTCGTATCGAACAAATTGCTAAGCAAATGCTTCAAGGTTCATATCCTAAGGAGGGATTATCTTTTATTTCGCATTTAAAGGGATTGTTTGGACAGCGACTTTGGTTCTACCATAAAACTATTGGATATACAGATAAACTAAAAATTAGTGATAATTGTGTTGGTTGTGGACTGTGCAGCAGAGAATGTCCAATGCAAAATATCGAGATAAAAAATGGGAAAGCGGTAGCAGGTATCCAATGTACCATGTGCTATCGCTGCATAAGTTTATGCCCTCAACAGGCTATTACTCTTTTAGGCGATACCGTTAAGGAGCAATGCCGCTATAGTAAGTATATTTAAGTAGAAATTTTACTACTAGATGAACTGCTGACAGGGCAGGCACAGCATATGGGATTAGCTACATGCTGGACAGGCTGGTATAAACAGGATGAAATGAGAAATCTGATTTAGATGAATCTTTTTTCATGTTCTGCAGAACAGGATTCTTGATAACAATATGATTGTAATGAGTGGAGAAGGGAGATAAGAATTAAATGATTGGATTTTCTATAATGATGTGGTTTGTATCTATCTTGTTACTTTTTGTGGGGATTTCTCTCTTAAAAGGGAATCATGTACTAATGCATGGTCGGATATATGATAATACAAAAGATAAAGATAAATATGCCAAGGCATCTGGAAAACCGGTTCTATTATTGGCCTTTTGAATTGCAGTAAGTGGAGTTGCAGCAGTTGCTACAGGGAATATAATTATTTCACTTTTTATCATAGTTGGGACTGTTATTATAGCTGCACTATGGTTCGTAAATATACAGAAAAGATTTGCGGTAGAAATGCAGAGGTGATTTCCATGATAAAACCTAAAAGACTGAAAAAAGGAGATAAGATAGCCATCGTAAGCCTGTCATGGGGCGGACTGGGTGATGCCGAGCTTATTCACAAATATGATATTGCTAAAGGACGTTTGGAACGTGACTTTGGATTAAATGTTGTTGCGATGCCACACGCTCTTAAGGGAAGCGAGTTTGTTTATGCTCATCCGGAATTGAGGGCAAAAGACCTAATGGATGCATTTTCGGATACTTCCATTAAAGGGATTTTCTGTGCAATAGGGGGCGATGATTCCGTTAGATTATTGCCATACATTGATTATGAAATCATAAGAAACAATCCTAAAATCTTTATGGGATATTCAGATACTACAGTCACTCATTTTATGATGAACAAAGCAGGAGTGGTTTCTTATTATGGCCCATCTGTTATGGCCGAATTCGGCGAATATGTTCAGATGTTTGACTATACGGAAAAAGCAGTAAAAAATTTATTATTTGACGATTCAAAGAGATATGAGATTACTTCCTGCGAATACTGGTCTGACGATCATGTGTCATGGTCAGAAGAAAATTTGAATGTGAAAAAGAAAATACGCCCGGAAGAGCATAACTACGAAGTTTTATCGGGAAGTGGAATTATCACTGGAGAATTATTGGGTGGTTGCCTGGATGTGTTTCCCATGATTGTGGGTACAGAAATATGGCCTGATTGTGATGGATGGAAAGACAAGATTCTTCTTGTTGAAACAAGTGAAGATAAGCCAACTCCAGAGCTGATAACGTATTATCTGAGGAACCTTGGCGCACAGGGAATACTGAATCAAATCAAGGGAATTGTTGTTGGAAAACCTCAGGATGAGCAGTTCTATGAGGAGTACAAAGAGGTTTATCGTACTGTGTTAAATGAGTTTAACTGTCAATCCCTGCCGGTCATTTACAATGTAAACATAGGTCACGCTGTTCCTACCGGAATGCTACCATTAGGGATAAAATGTGAAATCAATCTTGATCAAAAAACTATTCGGTTACTTGAATCGGCGACAGAGTAGTAGAATATGCTAAAATTAGGGGCATTCCCCACTAACCATTCCTTTATGAAAAATGTGGGTTTAGGAAACATCACAAAATAAAAACTTCTTTCTGGATAATTATGATCATCCTATTATCGAGGAAGGATTTCAGCTGGTAGACATGGTGTATTTGAGGAAGGAAATATAAAATGACAGCAGAACTATTTGTCCTTTTAAGGATGTAACGGCAGAGCATGCATATAAAGAGGGCGAAGGCGATAGAAGCCTTGATTATTGGCGTCAGGTTCATAAGGAATTCCTGGAGAGCGAACTTGAATCAATAGATATGGCTTTTAGTGAAGACGCTAAGGTGATTTGCGAAGAGTTTAAGTTGGTTGAATTTTAGGATGATGTAAAGGAATAATAGTATGGTCATAGGCGTTAGTGCATGTTTATTAGGCGAGAATTGTAAATACAATGGGGGCAATAATTATAGTAAAAAGACCCTTGAATATGTAAAGGGACATGAGGTCATTTCTGTGTGTCCTGAAGTTTTGGGAGGCCTTCCTACACCAAGGGAATCTGCAGAAATAGTTGATGGTATTGTAACGCACAAGGATGGCAATTCTGTAGATGCAGAATTTCGAGCTGGTGCAATGAAGGCTTTGCAAATCCTAATAGATAAAAAAACAGAGCTTGTGATACTACAATCAAGGAGTCCATCCTGTGGTGTTAATACTATTTATGATGGGACTTTTTCAGGAAATCTAATACCTGGAAATGGCGTGTTTGTTGAGCTTCTCAAGCAAAATGGAATAAAAGTAGTAGATGTGGCTGATTTATAGAAATGGGGGCAATAATGGTTTTACTGGTTATTGATGTACAAAAAGGAATAACAGACGAAAGATTATACAATTATCAGGAGTTTATAGATAACACAACAAGGCTGATACAGACAGCACGAGAGAATGATGTAGAGGTCATTTATGTACAGCATGACGATGGCCCAGGTTCAGGTTTCTCTGCAGGTGATGAGGACTATGAAATTGCAGATCAGGTTGCGCCAATAGGAAAAGAGCGTATTTTTACCAAAACAGTGAATAGCTGCTTTGGTAATCCAGACTTTGTATCTTATTTA
>DFGZ01000290.1 GCA_002371295.1 Oribacterium sp. UBA3737
TCTGTATTAAAATTTGATGAACCGCCTGTCTGCTTCTTTCAAGATGATTGATAAACATGGGAATGCTCACAGCCACGAGAACCCCGATTATACCTATGGCTATCAAAAGCTCCGCCAGTGTAAAACCTTTGTCAAATGTCTTTTTCACACACTTTACCCCCTCATGGTTATATCAACAATTAAGAGCAATATTATAATGCCATAAAGGCAGGACGGAGTCGGTGTACCATTTTGCTTACAAGATGGTTCACTGACTCCGTCCCCTCGATTCCTTTTTAAGAGCTATTATAATTATTACAATGTGTCGATATAAGACTAGGGAAATTATTGACGGATAAGAGGAGGTCTTATTTTGAAGAGAAGGAGCTTATGCGGAAAAAGGGTTTTGGCTGTGATACTCGCGGCAGCCTTATGCATGAATTCAACGGTCACAGTGCTGGCAGAGCCTGACAGTCAAACAGAAAATAACCTGGATTCACCAAAAATAGAAGTGAAAAGCGGAGAAACTGCACATGAAGAAAAAATCGAGAAGGATTCTGCTTCCTCTACAGATGGAACATCGGCTGTAGATGTATCCATGGACAATGGCGATGAGGTCACGGTGGAGATTAAGGGAGATGTCACAGTGTCAGGAGGAAGTGAGGAACAGGCTTCGGAACCGAATTATGAGGCAGCTGTTAGTGCTGTTGCAGGATATGCTGACAACCCAGATAACCAAAGCTCAGAAGCTATTGTAAGTGTAGGCGGTAACGTATCCTTTGATACAGATAGAGATGATATATATCCAGTAGGTATAGATGCTACAGCATTTGATGATGATTGTTCTACGGTTCTTGCAGGGAATGTAGAAGTGGAATCCACATCTCAGTCTCAGAATAATGCTGTCGGTATAAGTTCTACGGCAGTAGGCGGCAACTCATATGTCGGTGTAAGGGATGTGAATGTTAAGGCCGGCGGAACCATCGATGGCATCTCAGCCAACAGTTCTGGAGGCCACGCTGAAGCAGCGGCAGAAAATGTTAAAGCTTCATCTTCCTCAAGGGATGCGGTAGGAGTATATGCGGCAGGCAGCGCTTACGGAATTACGGTAGTTAGTGTTGAAGGAGATATTTACACTGAAGGAAACACTCATGCCATAGGTGTTCAGTCAGTGGCAGGGAGTGGGGCGTATTACGATACATCGAATCAATATGTTCCGGCATCCGATGGCGGGAGCAGTGTTGAGGTTTCAGGCGGAGTTACAGCACGGGCCGGTGATGGTGATGGTATCGCCAGCGGTATTTCTGTAATAAACCACGGAGGGTTCAGCTCAGTCGGTGTGAGGGGACCGGTAACCGCAGAAGGAAAAAATACATATCCGGCCGTATATGGGAATGCTGAGTATGATGCCGTAGGTATAGATATATTGTATGCAAGTGATAATACAGAAAACGACATAGGCTCAGAGACCATTGTAAACTCAGGTACTATTGATGCGCATTCAGATAATCGGAGCGCCTATGGTATAAATCTAAGTAATAACATATCAAACGGTGCACAGGTGGAGATTTATGTGGATGGTGACGTAAAGGCTGCATCAGGAGGCGATTACACAGCGGGAATATATGGCAGAACAGGCACGGGCGGAAGTGCTTCCATCAATGTAAGCGGAGATGTCACAGGAACAGCTTCCGGAGGAAATTATTCCGGAGGTGTTGTCATAGATAACTCAATGGGAAACCTTGAAGTAGAAATCAACGGAAGTGTCAGACAGATAAGCAAAGATGGAGGTCAGGGTATACTCATATCTCAGGAAAATGCAGATGCCACCAAAGATGCCACTATAAGCATACATGTTGGCAAGGATGTCATTTCCGGTGATAAGGCGGTATTGATCACCAAGGCTTCAGAAAGTAATAAGATGGAGCTTCAAGTTCAGGGAACAGTTTCCGGCGAAAATCACAATTTTGTTCTTGAGGGTGCCGGAAGTACTGAAAATCTCGACATCACAGTCTGGAAGGTAGATACGTCTGATGAAAAAGCTGTAGTGGAGAACCGGGTGAATACCAGTTACGTCAGAAATGAAGAAGCCGAAAAGAAGATTAATTACATCATAAAAGTAGATGAGTCTTCAGACTATAAGATCAATCTGAACGGAACCACGAAAAATGATAATGGCCTGGAGGTTGCCCATGAAGGTGACAGGGTCTATCTCAATGTAAACATTCCTGATGGCTATACAGCAGAGTTCTATGATATAAATAAAAACCGCAGCTATGATATAGTGCCCAACGGTTATGGCGGAGCTTACCTTGTGGTTCCGAGAGGCGGCGGAGTTCAGGTCGGTGTAACCCTGACAAAGATCAAGGCTGAAACAGAGGCCTCCGGGAACACTGAAAATCACCAGCCTGCTTCCACATATACTCCTTCGGAGTCCGATGATGACAGCAGCTATGATTCATCGGCTCAAGTGTCTGCTGAACCAAAGACCTCAGACAATGGCAACAACGGTTCAGACATCAGCAATGATGCTGCCACAGCGGCAATTATGAGCATGCAGATCCATGTCACAGACCTTGCCGGCGGAGATAAGGTGTTAAACGTTGGCGACGTTCTAAGGATCGTAGATACATTAACCGCCATCAACAATTTCACGGCTGCAAATGCAGGCATCAGAGGAACAGAGAATGTCATGGGCGCAGGAATTGTAAGCTTTGGCAATATGTTTGCTGATTCCATCAACGCTACTGTGGAGGTTCCTGTTGCTGCCAATGTCTCAGCCGGTCAGACATACACCGTTGTATTCAGCGACGGCACAAGCATAGAAGTTCCATGCACCATGGCCGGAGTACTGAGTATTCCTTTTAATAAAAATGCTGAGGGACTTACATATATGATATACGGACCGCAGATGAACCCGGCGATGTTCATAAGAATGCAGCCAGGCGCCGGATTCTAAGATGTTTACAAATTAACTCACATTTCAAAAAGCAGCCCCTGCCCAAAAAGTCAGGGGCTGCTTCTTATAGTAGCCGCGTTCTATCCTCTCATTTCCTTCATGGGTCTCATGGTGCCGATCAGTTCGTTATGAAAGCTGCGAAGGCTTTTCTGCCTTATAATCTGACCAGCTGCTAAGCTTGCCGGCACCTGACATATCTACAGTTGTTTTATGATCACCGGTTACTATAAATAGCATTCTCCATCAAATGAGTTTCTTCATATTGTCGAAAATTCAGTAATGAGTT
Source organism: Oribacterium sp. UBA3737 (assembly GCA_002371295.1). The sequence continues at coordinate 3,225 of DFGZ01000290.1, forward strand.
TCTAAGGCCAGGATCGGTATAGTAATACTTTAAGGTGTTCCTATGAACTGTTACA
>DFGZ01000175.1 GCA_002371295.1 Oribacterium sp. UBA3737
ACCAGAGCATTCGCATGCTGAACCATTGGGACAATTTCGACGGGACCATCGAGAGAGGCTACGCGGGCAGATCGATATTTTATGATCACAATGAATTCCGGGATGATTCAGACCTCATCACTCAATATGCAAGACTTCTGTGTTCGGTAGGAATCAATGCAGTTTCCATAAACAATGTTAATGTACATCATTTGGAAGTGTTCTTTGTAGAGAAACCTGCACTTCAGCATATAAGAAAAATAGCGGATATCTTCGAAGCTTATGGAATTAGGCTGTTTTTATCAATTAATTTCGCAGCCCCTATAATTGCAGGAGGATTGGATACGGCGGATCCATGTGACACCAGGGTTAAAAAATGGTGGACAGAGACCATTGATGCCATATATCGGGAAATCCCTCAGTTTGGAGGATTTTTGGTGAAGGCTGATTCGGAGGGAGAGCCGGGACCGTTTACCTACAACAGAACTCATTCGGATGGAGCCAATATGCTTGCGGAAGCCATCGAACCACATGGGGGGATCATCATATGGCGATGCTTCGTCTATAACTGTCAGCAGTCCTGGAAAGACAGGAGCCTGGACCGTGCCAATGCAGCCTATGACTTGTTCAGCACTCTGGATGGTGAGTTTTCTGATAATGTCATACTTCAGATCAAAAACGGACCCATAGATTTTCAGATCCGTGAACCGGTATCACCACTGTTTGGAGTGCTTCATAAAACCAATCAGATTATAGAGTTCCAGATCACTCAGGAGTACACCGGACATCAGATAGATCAGTGTTATCTGCTTCCTATGTGGAAGGAGGTTATGGACTTTGATACCAAATATGAAGGCTCATCTTTGGTGAAGGACATAGTGAGAGACTGCTCTCCGGTAAAGAAAAACAGCGGTATCGCTGCGGTAGTCAATGTTGGCATGGATGAGAACTGGACCGGCAACAAAATGGCGCAGGCCAATCTTTTCGGATACGGTCTTATGTGCTGGGACAATACATTAACATCAGATGAAATAGCAAGACGCTTTGTGAGATTGTGCTTTTCTCTTGATGAGAAGGATGAAGAGGGCATGGTCCGTATGCTTATGACATCAAGGGATACCTATGAGGATTATACCTGCCCTTTGGGAGTCGGCTTCATGTGTAAACCCAACGTACATTACGGAGTTGATGTTGACGGATATGAATATGACAGATGGGGAACATATCATTGTGCCGACAGAAACGGGGTAGGACGTGAACGAAGCCTTTCATCAGGTACCGGATATACGAGACGTTATTCGGACAGCCGGTTTAAGGAATATGAAGATTTGAAAACCTGTCCGGATGAACTGCTTCTGTTTATGCATCATGTACCTTACAATCATGTTCTGCATTCAGGAAAGACAGTGATACAGCACATTTATGATACACACTTTAAAGGTGTTGAAGTTGTGGAAAAGTATATTGATTTTATCAAAAGCCTGAAAGGAAAAATCAGGGACACTGATTATGACAATATACTGGAGAGAGCTGAGAGACAGCTTGCTGCAGCAACAGAGTGGAGAGATACCATAAACACTTATTTCTATCGTAAGTCCGGAATACAGGATGAACAGCATAGAAAAATCTATGATTGATGTTTTCAGTGAATTTTAAAAAATGAGTATTAAAGCTCAATAATGGAGGAATAAATGAAATGAAGAGAAGAGTATCGGGAATAGTAGCAACAGTTATGGCAGTATCATTACTTGCGGGATGTAGTACAACCAATGAAATGCCTGCAGCATCTAAAGGTGCCGGTTCATCACAGCAGGCAGCATCCGGAGACGGAGTACAGCTTCGTTTCTCATGGTGGGGCAATGATGATCGTCATCAGGCAACACAGCAGGCGATCGATCAGTTCAACAGTACCAACGGCGAGGGCATAACCATAACCGGAGAACCTACAGGCTTTGACAATCTGCAGGAGACCTTTGCTACACGTTATGTAGGCGGTACCAATGCAGAGGTCATGACACTGAATTTCGACTGGCTTGCAACCTTTGGATCAAAGGGCGACGGATTCCTTGATCTCAGCACCATTAAAGACAGCTTTGATTTTTCCCAGTACGATGAAGCCTTCCTGAAAACAGGTATGATGAACGGAGTTCAGGAAGCGATCCCATACGGACAGAACACCATGGGATTTTACTTAAACAAATCAGCCTTTGAAAGATACGGTATCACAGAGCTTCCCAAGACATTTGAGGATTATGAGAAGGATGCAGCTATCGTAACAGCAAAGGATCCTGACAATTACCTTGTAGTAAGCCCCACTATCCGTTTTGCAGCCACCTATTATCTTCAGCAGAAGACAGGTAAGGGAGAGTTCAATGATGATTACACCATGAACTGGACAGCAGATGATTATACAGAGGCTGTAAAGTGGTATAAGGATATGGCTGACAAGCATGTTTTCTGTTCAAGAGAGGACTATGTGGAAAATGTCGGCAACGATCCTAAGTCAGTAGCACAGAATGAAAAGTTCCTTAATGCAGGATATCTCGGTGTTATGGAGTGGACCGGCGGTGTTGCATCCAATGAAGCAACATTAAAGGAAAAAGGTGATTCACTGGTTATCGCTGAGCTTCCGACTATTGATAATGCCAAGTTTACCGGAACTATGGCAAAGCCTTCACTGCTTCTTGCCATCGACAAGAACTGCAAGAACACAAAAGAGGCAGCAAAGTTCCTTCAGTATATCCTGAACGATCCTGAGGGAGTTAAGCTCATGGGCACAAAGAGAGGCATGGTGGCATCTAAGGCTGCTCAGAAGACTCTGGAAGAGGATGGACAGATCACAGATATCGTTAAGGAAGCCTATGAGTTTACTGCCAAGGCTCAGGTTATCAATGAGGTAGCGTTTTTTGAATCTGCTGACTTCAACAAGGCATATCAGGATAATTACGAACAGTTTGAGTACGGTCAGATTTCTGCTGAGGATTGCGGAAAGGCTATATACGAGGCCAATGCTTCTGCACTTGAAACACTGAAGGCTCAGAATCAGTAATTGATAAAAATTAATATGCTGCCGGACAGGCTCCGGCAGTATGGTTTCAGGAGAATATCTATGAAAAAAAGTAAAGTCGGCCTTTTGTACATTCTTCCATGGCTTGTGGGATTTATCTTTCTGACGGCTTATCCCTTTTTAAATGCTCTGGCAACAAGCTTTACAGATTACAACCTCATCGGTTCTGCCAACTTTGTGGGAATAAAGAATTACCTTACACTGTTCACTCAAAAGGATTTTATCAAAACCCTGAATAACACCTTTTTTTACACACTGCTGACAGTGCCTTTACAGCTTGCATTTTCACTTATAGTAGCTTTTATACTGAATTTTGAACTGAAGGGCATACGTTTTTACAGAACGGCCTATTATATACCGTCAATCCTTGGCGGAAACGTTGCGGTAGCTGTACTTTGGAGATTTATGTTCCAGCAGAACGGAGTGGTAAATTTCATCCTCGGTAAATTCGGTATAGCCCCTATAGGCTGGTTTTCAAACCCTTCGGGAGCCATGACCATAATCATACTTCTTAAGATATGGCAGTTCGGTTCTTCGATGCTTATCTTCCTTGCAGCATTGAAAAATGTTCCCAAGGAGCTCTACGAGGCTGCTGATGTAGACGGTGCCAGAAAGATACGTCAGTTTTTCACAATAACAGTACCCCTCATCACACCAACAATTTTCTTTAATCTGGTCATGCAGTTAAACAATGCATTCCAGGAGTTCAATGGTCCATATCTTGTAACAGGAAACGGTCCTTTGAATGCGACATACATGACTTCCATGTTTATCTATGACAATGCGTTCAAGTATTACAGGATGGGTTATGCAAGTGCAGCAAGCTGGGTTCTGTTCAGCATTATTGTGGTAATTACAATGATTCTGTTCTATACGCAGGATAAATGGGTATTCTATTCAGATGAGGGTTGATGCTATGAAAATGGACAATAATACCATTCAAGTGAGGGCTGATATGATGAGTACAGATAATAAAAAGATATCCAGAGAATTACTGAGACAGAGGAATGAACAGATCAGTAAGGTGATAAGATACATCGTCCTTACGATCGGGGCTTTCATCATGATCTATCCAATTCTTTGGCTTATCGGCGGAACCTTCAAGGACAACAGTGAGATCTTCACATCCATAAACTTTATACCGTCCCATATTGACTTTAAGGCATATCAGGATGGCTGGCACACAAGAACACAGTATAATTTCGGAAAATACTATCTAAATACTTTTATGTATGTAATTCCAAAGCTTTTCTTTACGGTAGCATCCAGCACACTGGTGGCATACGGGTTTGCGAGATTTGAGTTTCCTTTCAAAAAGATTCTTTTCGCGCTGTTTATGTCTACCCTGTTTTTGCCACAGGTAGTTATCCGTATTCCACTGTATCTCATGTGGAAAAAGTTCGGCCTTTTGGATACTTATGTACCGTTGATCGCTACTTCTGTTTTTGCCAATGAACCTTTCTTTGTGTTCATGATCATTCAGTTCCTGAGATCGACGCCGACCTATCTTGATGAAGCGGCAACTCTGGACGGCTGTAATTCCTTCCAGCGACTTATCCTTATCATATTGCCAATACTTAAACCGACCATTGTAAGCTGTCTTATCTTCCAGTTTATCTGGAGCTTCAATGATTTCCTGGGGCCACTTATCTATATCACAAGCCTTGTGAAGTATCCTGTGTCACTGGCACTTAAGATGTCCGTAGATACTTCAAGCGGTGTAGTAGCATGGAACCAGATTCTGGCAATGTCTTTCATCGCTCTGTTACCGGCTATCATCCTTTATTTTGTAGCGCAGAAGTATTTCACAGAAGGTATAGCAGCATCCGGCGTAAAGGGTTAAAAACACAAATTATGAACGTATACAACTACAGCAATCTCGTTCCGGAGGTGCATTATTTCATTCACAGAAAATGCACCCCGGAATGGTGCATTACACCAATGACGATTCCCTTCACTGATTTCACCTATGTCGTAAAGGGAGCGGCAGTCTATCACATCAATGACAAGACCTATATAGCAAAAGCAGGAGATATCATCTACATTCCAAAAGGATCACGACGGCAGGCAGAGTGTGTCACCGATGATCTGATGGAATGCTACGCTGTAAATTTGATGTTTAAAGATACGCAGGGACAGGATGTACAGCTGCCGCTTGATGCTATCACAAACATTCGCCAGCAGCCGAAGGTCCTGGAAATACTGCATGATCTTGAAGTGGTCTGGACAGGCAGAGAGCCGGGGTATCAGCTTAAAGCCAGGGGACTTGCATGCCTTTATGTGGCGGAGGTGATGTCGGTCTATGAAAAGAAACTGAGTGAACAGGCGGATCCCCGTATCACAGAAACCATCAAGTACATGAAACAGCATTTTCACGAGCCTCTCAGTATCACAGGGGCTGCGGAACACTACGGTCTTCACCCAAACTATTACGGCAATATCTTTAAAAAAATCACAGGGGTGAGTTTTAATCAAAAACTCATGGAGATCCGTATGGAGGTTGCCAAAAATATGCTTTACAGCGGAGAGTACAGTGTATCTCAGGTTGCGGAGCAATGCGGTTTTTCGGATATTTACTATTTCAGCAAGGCATTTAAAAAATCTGTAGGCGTGAATCCGTCTATTCTTATACCCGGATGGGTTGAGTGAGTGGAATATACAGCGGATCAAAAGCTTAAGTAATGCTTTATCTTACGGTCTCCTGAGAACCGGAAGAAAAATAAATGAAAGAGAAGGAAAAAATAATATGGTATATCATGTGTCAGAGAAAGCCTTCAGAAGTGGTGATGGCACTAAAGAGAGACCTTTCAAAAAGATTTCCGAGGCGGCAATGATAGCAAAGCCCGGTGATGAAATAATAGTAGCTCCCGGAGTTTATCGTGAGTATGTAAATCCAGCTCACGCAGGAACACAGGAAGCACGTATCGTATATCGTTCGGAAAAACCCGGGGAGGCAGTAATCACAGGCGCAGAAAAGCTTACGGGATGGGAGCATGCTGAAGGAAATGTTTATGTGGCTCGGATCGGCAATGGACTTTTCGGTGATTACAATCCTTACACTACTATGGTAAAGGGAGACTGGTACTTTGCAGAGCTTCCTGTACATACCGGTGAAGTCTATATGGATGGGGTACAGCTTTACGAGGTAATGAAGAAAGAGGAGCTTCTGAATCCGGAACCGGCTCCTATGTCATGGGAACCTGAAGAGGTTTCTGTACGCAAATGGTATACGGAGCAGGATGGCAATGATACTCTGATCTATGTAAACCTCGGAGCAGATCCGAGAGAGCATGATATGGAGTTTAATGTCCGCAGAAACTGCTTTATGCCATCGAAAGAGGGGATAGGCTATATTACAGTTTCCGGATTTACTATCAAACAGGCAGCAACCACCTGGGCACCGCCAACTGCATATCAGGACGGAATGGTGGGGCCTCACTGGTCAAAGGGCTGGATCATCGAGGATTGCGAGATCAGTGATTCAAGATGCTCGGGAATAAGTCTCGGAAAGTATCTTCAGCCTGAAAATGACAACAAGTGGACACGCTTCGGCCTGAAGGATGGCACTCAGACACAGAGAGACTGTGTGATGCAGGCTGTCAATGAAGGATGGTCAAAGGAGACAGTAGGTTCACATATCATCCGCCGCTGTCATATACATCATTGCGGACAGACCGGTATCGTAGGTCATCTTGGCGGAGCCTTTTCTATTATCGAGGATAATCATATACATAACATCAACAATAAGCAGGATCTCGCCGGAGCGGAAATCGGCGGTATAAAGATGCATGCTGCAATCGATGTTATCTTCCGCAGAAATCATATACATCACTGCACAAGAGGAATGTGGCTTGACTGGCAGGCACAGGGAACAAGGGTCACACAGAGCCTTTTCCATGACAATACGCCGCCGAAGGGCATAAAGATTACAAGTCTTCTGGGACTTGGTGAGGATATCTGGGTAGAGGTATCTCATGGCCCCACACTTCTCGACAACAATCTGTTCCTTTCACCACTGTCAATGCGTATTAGTGCTCAGGGTATAGCCTGTGTTCATAATCTGATAGGCGGGGCTATCACTTATGTTGATGCCGGAGTTGAAAACGGAGGTGCATATCTTCCTACACCACGTTATACGCCATATCATGTGCCTCACAAGACAGATGTGGCAGGCTTTATGACCTTTAATCACGGTGATATGCGTTTCTACAACAACATCTTCCTCCAGCCCGACATCCTTCAGGATTATAAGGATTACGCAAAGGAAACCAAGACAGAGAAGGAATACAATTTTGTGTGCGGTCTTTCTGTTTATAACGGATATCCCACAACAGAAGAGTATTTAAAGAATTTTGGCCCGTGGAAGTTTTCCGATGAGGGTGCCAAGGATAAATATTATGAGCATTTCCCTGTGGATGCAGCAGGCAATCTGTATTTCAACGGTGCAGAAAGCGGCGATATGGAAAAGGACGCCTATGTGGATGATGCACATAAGGTCAAATGGAGGCTGACAGGCAGCGATAAAGAACCGGTTCTTGAGACAAACCTTTATGAGTATCTTCCTGAAAAGAATGTAAGAACCGTTTCAACAGCCACTTTGGGCTTTGCATTTGAACCGGAGATGCGATTTGAAAATCCGGACGGCAGTGAGATCATCTTCAACGAGGATTACTTTGGTGATCACAGGGAAGTATGTCCGATTGCGGGACCCTTTGCTTGCGGGGAGCAGCTAAAGAAGAAACTTTTTTAAGGAACTGATACAAGTGGATAGGTGAAAAATATGTACTATATAGGAATTGACCTTGGAACCTCGGCTGTGAAACTTCTTCTCATGAGAGAAGACGGTAAGATTGAGAATGTGGTTTCAAGAGAGTATGAGCTTTCATTTCCTCAGCCTGGCTGGAGCGAGCAGAATCCGGAGGACTGGTACAGGCAGACTCTTGATGGATTAAAGAAACTGGTTCATGCAGTTGATCCCAAGGAAATAGCGGGAATCAGTTTCGGCGGGCAGATGCATGGACTTGTCGCCTTGGATGAGGATGACAATGTTATAAGACCTGCGATTCTCTGGAATGACGGCAGATCTGTCGAGGAAGTCAGATATTTAAATGATGAAGTTGGTAAGAAAGTGATCTCCGGTTATACAGGAAACATCGCTTTTGCAGGATTTACTGCACCAAAGATACTCTGGATGAAGAAAAACGAGCCTGAGCTTTTTGCAAAAATCAAAAAGATAATGCTTCCGAAGGATTATCTTGCTTATAAGCTGTCAGGAAGCTTCTGCACAGATTATTCTGATGCTTCAGGAATGCTTCTTTTGGATGTTGAGCATAAATGCTGGTCTGGGGATATGCTCCGTCTATGCGGAATCACAGAGGATATGCTTCCGAAGCTTTATGAAAGCTATGAGGCAGTAGGAAATCTTAAACCGGAAATCGCAGACAGCCTTGGCATGAAACGAGACATTGTCATTGCAGCAGGTGCAGGTGATAATGCTGCGGCAGCAGTAGGTACAGGAACCGTTGGAAAGAACAAGTGTAACATTTCCCTCGGAACCAGCGGGACCATCTTTATCACATCGGATTGTTTCAGGGTTGATGCAAACAATGCGCTTCATGCATTTGCCCATGCAGATGGAAAGTATCACCTCATGGGGTGCATGCTTTCGGCGGCATCCTGCAATAAATGGTGGATGGACAATATCCTGAAAACCGACAGGTATGCTGAGGAACAGAAAGATATAGTTAAACTTGGTGAAAACCATGTTTACTTCCTGCCGTATCTTATGGGTGAAAGAAGTCCATGGAATGATCCGATGGCGAGAGGCGCCTTTGTCGGAATGAGCCTTGATACAAAAAGAGAGGATATGGTTCAGGCAGTCCTTGAGGGCGTAGCATTTGCCACAAGAGATATGTATGAAGCGGCGAAATCAGCCGGGATAAGTCTGGAGCGTTCCATGATCTGCGGCGGTGGTGCCAAGAGTCCTTTATGGCAGAAGATGATAGCCAATATCCTGAATATCAATATCGATATCCCTTCATGCGAGGAAGGACCGGGTATGGGTGGTGCAATGCTTGCTATGGTGGCCGATGGAAAGTACGCCTCTGTTGAGGAAGCTGCAGCAGCCATTGTATCTATAAAGAGCACCTGCGAACCGGAGCCTGAGCTTGTGAAGAAATATGAAGAAAGATACCAGAGCTTCCGTAAGTTATATCCTGCACTGAAAGATGTATACGGAAAGCTTTAAAAATACTAAAAGTGTGTTGAAAAAGTATGATTTAAGCATATGAGTTTAATCGTGTTTTCATAACACTGTTACATATGATGTAATTTCGAGTAGTCAATAATCTGTGAGTGAAAATATAAACTCACATTAAGATATATTAAATCATTATATGTGGTCTATGCTGCTTTAGATGCAGCGGAATGGAGATAATATGAGTTTTGCAAATGTACCTGAAGTAAAAGTTGGAATTGTAGCAGTGAGTAGAGACTGTTTCCCTGAGAGTCTTTCGGTAGAGCGTCGTAAAGCACTCGTTGCTGCATATGGAAATAAGTATGACACTAAGGAGATTTATGAGTGTCCTGTCTGCATCGTTGAGAGTGAGATACAGATGGTTGAAGCACTGGAGGATATAAAGAAGGCTGGATGTAATGCCCTCTGCGTATACCTCGGAAATTTTGGACCTGAGATTTCAGAGACACTTCTCGCCAAGCATTTTGACGGACCCAAGATCTTTCTTGCGGCAGCCGAGGAGACACAGGACTCCTTACTGGATGGAAGAGGAGATGCATACTGCGGACTTTTAAATGCAAGCTATAACCTGAGACTCAGAAATGTAAAGGCATTTATCCCTGAGAACCCTGTGGGTGATGCAGAGGATCTTGCAGAAGAGATTCATAAGTTCATACCTGTCGCAAAGGCTATGATCGGTCTTTCAGAGTTAAAGATCATTTCCTTCGGACCTCGTCCACAGAACTTCCTTGCATGTAATGCTCCTATCAAGCAGCTTTACAATCT
>DFGZ01000323.1 GCA_002371295.1 Oribacterium sp. UBA3737
AAGCTCAATGCTGGCTGCCGCGCTTTCCTCAGAGGTTGAGGAATTGGTCTGGACTACTTCTGCTATCTGGCTGATGCCGATGCTTATCTGTTCAAGAGCCTCCGACTGGTTCACAGATGCATCTGAAATCTCTTTGATCATGTCATTGGTCTCATCCGCATAGCCCGAAACTCTTTCCAATGCTTCTGCCGTATCATCGGTGATGCCTTTTCCTCTGTCTACAGCCTCTGTAACCATCTGGATGAGATCGCTGGTACTCTGAGCCGCTTCCTGACTGCGTTTTGCAAGGTTCCCAACCTCATCCGCCACAACGGCAAAGCCTTTTCCTGCCTGACCGGCTCTGGCAGCCTCTATGGCTGCATTAAGTGAAAGAATGTTGGTCTGGAATGCGATATTGTCAATGATGCTGATGACATCCTGAATCTTATTGGAGGCTTCCTCTATAGAATCCATGGATGCTGTAAGCTTGCTCATCTCTTCGTTACTTACAGCAATGGCTTCCTTGGTGCGGAGTGCTATGCTGCTGGCGTTTTCTGCATTGGCCGCATTATGTTTAACCTCTTCGCTTACATCATTAATGGTGCTGCTAAGCTCCTGAACTGAGCCCGCCTGCTCGGTAGCGCCCTGTGCCAATGCCTGTGATCCGTCAGAGATCTGAGATGAATTCACTGCCACCCTCTCAGCAGATTCACTTATATCCTTAAGAGTATTCCCCAGGGTATCCTGAATGGAGTTAATGGAAATCAGGGCATTTTTCATGTCCCCAACATACTTTTCCGGACATGAGCTGTTTGCAGTAAAGTCTCCTTCTGCCATTCCGCCGAGAACCGCACCCACATCCGTAATTATGGCCTTCAGGTTATCAGACATGGAAAGGAAGGTCTCCGCCAGCTTTCCGAATTCATTGTTTGGATAATCGTAATCATTCCGGGAGTCAGAAAGCCGGAATTCTCCCACATCCTCCGCAGTTTTCATAAGCGGCTTTATAGGTGCAAGGGAAGAACGGACAACTGTCAAAGCAACAAATCCGAGAACTACGATGCCCACTAAACCTATCACTACGATTATCAGTATAGATGTATAAACCGGGCCATATACTTCCGAGTTATGAACTATATTTGTAAGAACCCAATGAAGATCCGATCCCTCCAGCAGCACCGGAGCAAATACTACAATGGCTGATACTCCGTCAATCTTATCCTGGACATGGGGCTTTATTACTGTTTCTCCACCTATAACACGCTTGACTATTGCTTCATCAAAATCCACAACCTGTCCAACCATTTCAGGTAACTTGGAATGAACAATGTATGTATTATTCTCATCTGTCACAGTCATATAGGAAGTCTTGTAATCGCCGTTTGTATATTCAAGATCCTTTAACGTGTCCGCAAGCATATCGCAGTTTGCGACACCGATGAATCTGCCGTTTTCAACAATTGGAGTACTTAAGGTTATGAGCCAGACTACAGTTCCGTCTGACAGCTCATATTCATACGGATCCGTAAGATGCGTACTGAGGCTTGCCTTGGTAGGTGCATAGTAATCCGCCCCGCCATAGGAATCGTAATCATAAAGGATATCCGTTGCCGTTCCGGTTCCGCTTTTATATACGTAATACGACAATCCTTTATCTGTACCACTGAAAAAAGCATTAGGCTCAAAGGCAAAATAGGCGGAGAAAATCCTGCCGGATTCCACAGCTCTTGTCAGTGCCCCTACTATTGCTGCTTCTCCGTCTTCTCTTCCCAGCTTCCTGTAATTCATTACGCCGTCCCCAAGGGTATCAGCATACATCTTCATACCATCCATATATTTCTGGATAGTAAGAACATTTTCCTTTGCAACATTGCTGATCTGTTTCTGTGCAAGCTCATTGATGGATCTCGTAGTTAAGATACCAAAAGCTATGCAAATGATCACAATTACGACAAGAACCGCACCGACAACGACGGTGGGTATGCGGACAGCAAGGCTCACAAATTTACCATTGCCGTTCTCTGTCTTTCTCTTTCCTGATTTACTCATACTGCCTCCTGCCTGGTATGAATTTTTGCATTTCTGCTAAGATTTTTACACTGTCTATTTCTCATATCGGCAGCATTTAGTTTTTATTAAGTCTATATGGGGAATTTATATTTTGATTACAATTTTAATAAAAAATACGCCGGAACCGGCGAGTATCTATTTAAAACCGTGGCGCGTCGTCGGACGAACCTGAAAAAAGCCCCCTTAGTTGTTCTAAGGCGGCTATTTTCGGAACTTTACGTTTTAAAATAAATACTCTCCGGCTATATATACATTACATTAAAACAAATTTTACAGATGAGATGTTTTTGAAACTGTGAGGTTGTCTCCCGGGTTCCAAAGGACGATGTGTCCTTCTTTGAGGGACTTTTGGACATCAATGGTTCTCTGGTTTGAGGAACCCTTGTAAAGAAGTGTGATATCCTTAAGCTCCTGTTTGAATTCGCCGTCCACAAGAACGTCGGTTCTTTCAAGGATTTCTCCGGTTTCGGGAAGCTGTGACCACATACGTCCCAGCATATCTTCATCAAAGAGGTAACCGGAGAAAATCCAGAGATCCTTTTCCGGATATCTTTCCTTAAATCTTTTTACGAGGGATACAAGCCCTTTTTGGTTCTGAGGCTCAAAGGGTTCTCCGCCTAAAAGCGTAAGACCCTGATAAGCTTCATCGGATAATTCATCCAGAATGCTGTCCTCAACTTCTTTAGTGAATTCTTTTCCATAATCGAAGGACCAGGCAATCCGGTTAAAACACCCCGGACATGCATGAGTACAGCCTGAAACAAAAAGACTTAGTCTAACACCCGGTCCGTTTGCTATATCAAAATGCTTTATCTCGGCGTAATTCATATTAATACCCATTCCGCCGCCTTTGGTCGGCGGCACAAATAGTGATGAAAAGTATTTTTCACACTAATCCTCATTCCGCCGCTTTCAAACGGCAGCACAAATAGTGATGAAAACTATTTTTTACAATAGGTCCTGTATATTCTTTGAATCCCAATCAGTCTTTTCGTTTCTCGATTTCGTGTTCCTTTGCCCAGACAACTGTCCCTTCAGGAGTCTCAAGTCTGTACATCACAGCCTCTCCGCCTGGGATTCTGTCAATCTTTGCTTT
>DFGZ01000171.1 GCA_002371295.1 Oribacterium sp. UBA3737
ATGATGTGTACTGAGAACTATGACGGCTATGGCGCATACATGTCAACGAGACCAGATGACTACTGTTCAGGAGCAGAAAGGAAAGAAGAATGACAGGATGCAGATGCGAGAAATGTGAGTTTGCCAAGGATGCGTTTGGCAATTACGTAGAATGTGTGCGATTGCATCGCTTTATAGACTGGTGGTATTGGAACAACGAAACACCAGATGACTGTCCGATAGAAAAGAGGAAAGAAGAATGAAATTTACAGGTAACGAAATTTATTTAGTATCAAAGATTTTTCAAAACTATTATAACATGGGAATTTATGAAATAGCAGAAGAAGACGAAGTGGCGAAATCCTTATTTATAAAACTGGGATTGATCGAAGGAGAAACAAATGAGTAAGCTAAGCGCAAATGATATTGTTGAAGTCGTTATGGCTTTGACAGGTGAGATTGAAGCGTATGGTTCATCTGGAATCGACAGAGAACGATACGAGAATCAAGATGTCTTAGAGGATGTTGTTTATAAACTAGTCGCTAAAATTTATGACAACACATTCTACGCAAACAGAGTTGAAGGTTCTATGAAGAAAATCGGAGAAGAAGCAAAGATGTTTCTGAAAGAACTAGTAGCCGAATACGGAGAACCAGAATGAAACCAACAAATGAAGAAATTTTTAAGGCTTTGCAAGTTTTGGAAAGTGTTTGTGAAAGCAGTGAAACTTGTGAGAGTTGTCCATTAGAAAAAGCTGGTGATTGTGGTGTGAATTTAGATCATCCTGAGGACTGGGAATTGCATGATGTTAATGAATGGAAAGCGTTTTAAAGGAGTTGGAATGATGGGTGTCAGTGAGAATATCAAAAGAGTAAGAAAAGAAAAAGGGATTACGCAAAAAGAACTAGCTGAAAAGCTGGGTATCACTCAAGCAGCTGTAAGCCATTTTGAATTAAGCGATAAAGATTCACCAGTGCTGAAGCTCCGTCTTTCTACATTAGAAAAACTAGCAGAAGCTCTGGACGTAGAGCTAACCGATTTAATCGGGGAACCACAATATGACTCAGGATACAACGAAGGCTTTGCAAAAGGCGAACAGAGTATGCAGGAGAAAGCCAACAAAATAGTCGAATTTTGGAAAGAAACAGACTGGGAAGAAACGGAAGAACTGTTTGGACGTTCAGTCATTTACGGAAGTGTTTTCAAAAACATCAATGAAAGCTACAACAAAATCATTGAGTATGAAAAGAAGAAAGAGCAAGAAGAAAAAGAAATCGAAGTCGGCGACGAAGTGGAGAATGAAAATGGCAACAAGTACATTGTGATCGAAATCGATAAAGCCGGAAGGGAAGCGAGAATGATAGACAGACAGACGATGTGTATTATCGGAATAAAACATTTGACAAAAACAGGCAAACATTATCCGTTGGATAAAATATTAAAGGAACTGGAACAATGAGCGTCGGGGAAAGCATCAAAAGAATAAGAAAGCAGAAAGGATGGACACAGAAGGATCTTGCTGAAAACAGCATGATAAATCTATCCAGCATTAAACAATATGAAGCCGGGAGAAGTAACCCGAAATATGACAATCGCATAAAGCTGGCCAACACATTGGGCGTCCATCCGGATGATTTAACCAGAGAGCCACTTCCTCAAAATCCAAATGTATGCATGAATTTTGGAGAAAGATTGAAAACGTTAAGAAAATATAGAAAACTAACGCAAAGGGAATTAGGCACAAAGTGTGATATGCCGGATTCTCAAATAAGAAAATATGAGAGTAATAATATCACCCCCAGACTAGATACGCTAATCAAGTTGGCTAACGCTTTAAATGTCAAGTTAACCGATTTAATCAGTGAACCACAGCCTGATCCAAATGTATGCGATGTTCGTGTGACCGGGATCATCGGTCAAGAACGGTGGTATGACATAGAGTTCCATACACCATATTACGATGAATATATAAAAGTGTGCGAGTTCTGCAAGAAGCTCGTTGACGAAAGGAAACATAGATATGAATAAAGCAATTCTAACCGGCAGGCTGACTAAAAATCCGGAACTAAGGACCACCGGCTCCGGCGCTGCATACTGCCACTTCACATTAGCTGTACAGAGAAGGAATCCTAAACCCGGCCAGCAGGATGCAGACTTCATTGACTGTACTGCATGGAATAAGACGGCCGAACTCATCGAGAGATATTTGGTAAAGGGCTCCAAGATATTGGTTGAAGGATCCATCCAGAAGTCTTCATATGAATCTAATGGCGAGACCAGATACAGAACAGAGATAAGTGTATACAATCTTGAATTCTTAGACTCAAAGAGAAACAGTGACCATTCTTCTACAGCTGGTACAGATTACAGAGTGCCGGCATCGTCCAGTACCTACACCAACGACATAGATACAACCGGCATTGCCGGAGAGGATCTTCCGTTTTGACAGGGCGACATAACTGGATGCTGTGCAGCCAGGGCTTGCCGGCACAGCACGAATGCATCGAAGATGATCTCAGGTGGCTGGAGTCAGTTGATGTTCTGGCCACCGATGGCCACAGATATTACGTGGCATACACTGAGGATGATACGTGGATCGATTCATATTCCGCAAACCGGTTGAATGGGATCATCGCATGGATGCCGCTGCCTCCGTTTGAACAGATCCGGAAGGAGGTAGACACATGAGCGGTGAACTTTGGAAAGAGGAGCAGAGATTTCTGGATGTATTCAAAGAGATCCAGAAGCTGAATCCCTGCCTTGAATATTACTGCGAGTATAGATCGGAATCATCGTGGAGTCTGATATTACTGAGCAATGAAACATATTTAAACGTGGATCAATCGAACATAGAAGTGTTGAAGACATTCACTGACTTCAACTTGGCCGAGGTATACCGGCAGGCTCAAATATACTTAAGTAGGTTTATTAAGGGGTGGGACTAACATGCACAGATCAGAAGCGAAGAGGATACTCAGAAAGATCCAGTCAATCAATGACTGCAGGAACGCTGCCAATCTTTATCAGCACAGACTGGAAGAGATCAAACATTTGAAGCAGGATCTGGGACTGCCGAAGTCGCCGCCGATCGGAGGTATCAGGATAGAGAATAAAGGGCATGATAAAACATCAAAGCTGTTGGATCTCTACTCGGAAGAAGACAAGATCAACGAGCATATGCACACACTCAGCAGAGAGATACGTGAAGCAGAAGGATTGAGAGATCTTATTCTCAAACAGATCAAGGATGAGGACCTGCGCTTTGCCTCCAGCTATCTGCAGGGAATCAATAGGGATAAACTGCGCGCAGTGTTCGGCTATGAGAATCCATACGGAAGGATGCTGACACTGCTGGCAGATGTGGATCTGTTTATCAATTAAAGATGTGTGCACACATTTAAAACCTGATATATAATGTAACATATAGAAAGTGGTCAGGTAATGTACCGGTGTAGTAGTGTACATGATCTGGCCTTTTGTTTTGGATATTATGAGCAAGAACAAGAACAGACCTGATCAGGATGGGACACACAGATTACAGTTCGAGAGAAATAAGAAAAGAATCTTTGCGACGCAGACAGTGTGTGGCATCTGTAATAGACCGGTGGACTTCTCGTTTAAATACCCCCACCCCCTGAGCCCAGTTATAGATCACATTATACCGGTGGCACGTGGCGGCCACCCGTCTGACATCAACAACTTACAGCTGGCACATTGGACTTGCAACAGGCAGAAGTCGGATAAGATTATCGGAGTGAATCCGAATGGATCAGCAGAAGTTACATCCAACCGGGTGCTTCCCTGGTCGACTGACTGGACTTCATACAGATCATGATAGTTAAAAGTGTAAGGCCCGGTTCCTTTGAGGGAGCCCGGGGTGGTACGGGTACACAGGGCCTGCATGCTGGCTCAACAAAAAAATATTGTTAAAGGCTCATAGCGTATAGGATATATATTTTTTATTAATTTTTT
>DFGZ01000096.1 GCA_002371295.1 Oribacterium sp. UBA3737
ATCCCTGAGTACCTCATGCTCCTTAAGGGTGTTATCGATTGTCCGGACCTTCCTCTCAATGTTTCCAGATCTCAGCTTCAGAATGACGGTTTCGTTAAGAAGATCTCCGATTACATCACAAAGAAGGTAGCTGACAAGCTTTCCGGAATGTGCAAGGTAGACCGTGAGAACTACGAGAAGTATTGGGATGACATCGCACCATTCATCAAGTACGGATGTCTCCGTGACGATAAGTTCTGCCAGAAGATGACCGATTACATCCTCTTCAAGGACATCAACGGTAAGTATCTCGCTCTTCCGGAGTGTCTCGAAGTAAACAAGATCGACGTTGAAGAGAACAAGGATACAGAAGATGCCAATGCTTCTGCTGAGAACTCACAGGCTGAAGACAAGACAGCAGATACCGCAAAGAAGGAAGACTCCACTGAAGACAAGGAAAAGAACAAGGTTATCTACTATGTAACCGACGAAGTACAGCAGAGCCAGTACATCGCCATGTTCAAGAATTCAGGTAAGGATGCCGTAGTTCTTTCAGAGCGTATCGACCAGCCATTTATCTCTGAACTCGAGGCAAAGAATCAGGGCGTTCACTTCAGAAGAATCGACGCTGACCTTACAGAGGAGTTCAAGGCTTCGGTTACAGAAGATGAGCAGAAGCTCTTTGACGAGCAGTCCAAGGAGCTGGAGACAGAAATCCGTACCGCAACAAAGAAGGACAGCCTCACTGTAAAGCTTCAGAAGCTCACTCAGGAAAAGACTGCCGCTATGCTTTCCATCTCCGAGGAGAGCCGTCGTATGAACGATATGATGAAGATGTACGCTATGGGCGGCATGGGTATGGGTGCTATGCCTGTACAGGAGACTCTCATCCTTAACACAGAGCATCCTCTTGTTAAGTACCTTATGAACAACGGTAAGGATGAGTCAAAGAAGGCCACCATCGATCTTATTTCAGAGCAGCTCTACGATCTTGCAAGAATCCAGCAGTCACCGTTACCTGCTGAAGAGATGACAAAGTTCATTGAGAGATCAAATGACATCCTTCTCAAGATGGCAGAGTAAAAATAAAAACAGTACTTACCCGTCCGGTAACCTTTGATACAGGCTGCCGGGCGGTTTTTTCATGTTTAAACACCCTGCCGGAAATGTCAAAAAAATAACAGTATCTCCGGCTTTTTCGCTGTGACACTGTCAATGCAATATAATTCCAAATTAGCACTTTAATTAACAAAATTTTACAGCGTTTTTACACCCTTGACTCTGGTATCTCCTTTTAATATAATTCTGAGTGTTGTCATTCAGCAGATTAAGTTGAAAGGAATTTTGAGGATGAAGCGAATGGGATTTTTCAATACTGTTCACTGCGGAATTTTTTCTGCCCTCATATCCTCCGGTCAGCATGTTCTTCACGCGATTTTCTGCGCGTTTGTTTTCGCGTTTTTTTCTATTGGAAATCGTGTAATCTGCCGTAATGTATTCAAGAATATCGTATAACCTAAGGGGAACAGCTATATGCTGTTCCCCTTTTCTGTTATGTGAAAAGGAGAAATATGAGAAAAGTTGCTGTCATTATGGGAAGCGATTCAGATCTTCCTGTTGTTGAAAAGGGCATTACTGTACTTAAAGACTACGGCGTACCTGTTGAGGTACATGTGTACAGTGCTCACAGAACCCCTGAGGAAGCTGCTGAGTTTTCAAAGTCAGCCAGAGAAAACGGTTTTGGTGTTATCATCGCAGCTGCCGGTATGGCTGCTCATCTTGCAGGTGCAATCGCGGCCAACACCACACTTCCTGTCATCGGAATCCCATGTTCATCAAAGGTCATGGACGGAATGGACGCACTGCTTTCCACCGTTATGATGCCGCCCGGAATTCCGGTTGCTACTGTTGGCGTAAATACTGCAAAGAACGCAGCACTTCTTGCCATTGAAATACTTGCAGTAGAAGACAGCGAGCTCGCAAAGAAGCTTCAGGATGAGCGTGACGCAAACCACGCAAAGATCATCGAAAAGAACGCTGCTATAGAAGCACAGTTTAATAACTAATATTTGTTTTATTAAGGAGATTTATGGGTAAACTTCATGAGGAGTGCGGTGTCTTCGGAATCTATTCCAAGACAACAAAACCATTGGCACGTATTACATATTATGCGCTTTATGCACTGCAGCACAGAGGTCAGGAATCTGCAGGTATCGTAGTAAACGATGAAGGTCTTTTCCGTTTCCGCCGGGAACTCGGTCTCGTAAGCGAAGCCATGCCTGAAAGCGAGATAGAACGTCTCGGTAATGGTCAGATGGCTGTAGGCCACGTGCGTTACGCTACCAGCGGAATCACAAACCGTATCAATACACAGCCTATCGTTGTGAACCACGTTAAGGGCCGCATGGCTCTCTGTCACAACGGAAATCTGGTAAATTCTTATGAGCTCCGTTCCGAACTTGAGCTGAACGGATGCATTTTTCAGTCCACTACAGATACAGAAGCAATCTCATACATTATCACCAGAGAGCGTCTCAAGACAGGTTCCATAGAGGAAGCTGTGAACAACTCACTTGACAAGCTTCATGGTGCATATTCCTTAGTTATAATGTCTCCATCCAAGCTCATCGCGGCAAGAGACGAACACGGTTTCCATCCTCTCTGCTACGGAAAGCTCGAGGACGGTTCAGTAGTTTTCGCCAGTGAGTCATGTGCCATCGAGGCAGTCGGCGGAAAGCTCGTTCGTGATGTTGAGCCTGGTGAGATCATCGTTGTAGATCACAACGGAATCCGTTCCATAAAGGATCATTGTAATAAAGTAAAGCGCTCAATGTGCGTTTTCGAATATATCTATTTTGCACGTCCTGATTCCATCCTTGACGGTGCTTCCGTACATGAGGCGAGAGTTCAGGCGGGCCGTTATCTTGCTCAGGAACATCCTGTTGATGCCGATGTTGTAATCGGTGTACCAGATTCCGGTCTCGATGCAGCTGTAGGTTATTCCCGTGAATCAGGAATTCCTTACGGTATAGGACTTTTGAAGAACAAGTACATCGGCCGTACATTCATTGCTCCCGGTCAGACCGAGCGTGAAAATCTCGTAAGGATCAAGCTCAATGCAATCCGTTCCGAGATTGAAGGTAAGAGAGTCATCCTCGTAGATGATTCCATCGTCCGCGGTACAACCAGTGAGCGTCTGGTACGGATCGTAAGAGAAGCCGGCGCCAAGGAAGTCCACATGCGTATCACAGCGCCTCCTTTCATGAATCCCTGCTATTACGGCATAGATATCGATTCACGCGATAATCTCATTGCCTGCCATCATTCCGTTGAAGAAACTGCCAAAATAATCGGTGCAGATTCTCTCGGATACATTTCCGTCGAAAACATTGTCAAAATCGCAGACAAGACCGGTCAGAAGGGCTTTTGTACCGCATGCTTCGATGGCAGATATCCTACCGAAATTCCTTCCGTGACTTCAAAGAACCGCTTTGAAGAGAAGATCTCAAAGGAATGGAGAGAGCAGCATAGTGTCAAAACGGATAAACATTCCGCTGATGAGTATATAGAAAAATTCGACGACAGCTCATGTGCGTCAGTAAAACCGGAGGAGAAGGAATAATTATGAATACAAAGAGCTATAGCGAAGCATATAAGGATGCAGGTGTAGACATTACCGCAGGATACAGATCAGTTGAGCTGATGAAGCAGTATGTTGCAAGAACCATGACAGCCGGTGTTGCATCAGGTCTCGGCGGTTTCGGCGGACTCTTCGAGCTTCCTGAGGGATATAAGCATCCTGTTCTCGTTTCCGGAACCGACGGTGTGGGAACAAAGCTTAAGATTTCTTTCCTTATGGAGAAGTATGACACCGTTGGTATCGACTGCGTTGCCATGTGCGTGAACGATGTTATCTGCTGCGGTGCAAAACCTCTGTTCTTCCTTGACTATATCGCATGCGGAAAGAATGTTCCGGAGAAGATCGCTGACATCGTAAAGGGGGTTGCAGAGGGCTGTGTTCAGAGTGACAGTGCTCTCGTAGGCGGTGAAACAGCGGAGATGCCGGGCTTCTATCCTGAGGACGAGTTCGATCTCGCAGGTTTCTCAGTAGGTATCGTTGATAAGGAAAATATCATCGACAACAACTCCATGGAAGAGGGGGATGTTGTTATCGCACTTCCAAGTTCCGGTGTTCATTCCAATGGTTTCTCACTTGTGAGAAAGGTCTTTGACATTGACAACATAAGTCCGGAAGAGCTTAAGAAGCCGCTTCCTGAGCTTGACGGAAAGTCCCTTGGAGAGACTCTTCTTACTCCGACAGTAATCTACGTTAAGCCTGTTTTAAAGCTTCTTGAGGCAGTTAAGGTCAAGGGCATCAGCCATATCACAGGCGGCGGATTCTATGAAAACATTCCAAGATCCATTCCTGACGGATTCGGTGCAAAGATCAGTATGTCTGATGTAAGAGTCCTTCCTATCTTCAAACTCATCCAGAAGACAGGTGATGTTTCCACACGTGATATGTTCAATACCTACAACATGGGTGTGGGAATGAGTGTTGTGGTTTCAAAGAAGGATGAGGAGACTGCACTTAAGGTTCTCAGAGAGAACGGCGTAGAGGCTTATCACCTCGGCGAGATCATCAAGTCAGAGGACAAGGTAGTTCTTGAGTGATAACAGATTTACGGTACCAATTCTTATATACATTCATCATTTGGGAGGATAATTATGGCAACATACGACATCGCAGATATCGACGCTCTGCTTAAGGACAACGAATATCCCGGTCGCGGAATCATCATCGGCAAGTCAGAGGACGGCTTATCCGTTGCAGTGGCTTACTTCATCATGGGACGTTCTGCCAACTCAAGGAACCGCGTATTTACAGAGGATGGCGACACAGTGACCATCTATCCTGCTGATTCAAGCAAGGTTGAGGATCCAAGCCTCATTATTTACAGCCCTATCCGTAAGATCGGAGAGAACCTCATCGTAACAAACGGTGATCAGACAGATACCATCTTTGAGTTCATGAAGAACGGGGATACCTTCGAAGAGGCTCTTGAAACAAGAGAGTTCGAGCCTGACGGTCCTAACTGGACACCGAGAATCAGCGGCGTTGTTTCTCTTGATGATTCAGAGAGCTACAAGATGTCCATCCTTAAGTCACAGGATGCCGACGGAACCGACTGCGCACGCTACACATTTTCCTACAAGCTTCAGAAGGGTCTCGGCCATTTCATCCATACCTACAAGCACAACGGAAATCCTATCCCTACATTCGAGGGAGAGCCTGAGCGCGTAAAGATTCCGAACAGTGCGGATGAGCTTTCGGACATGATCTGGAACAGCCTGAACGAAGAGAACAAGATCGCCCTTTATGTGCGTTATATCAATGCAGCCGACGGCAGTGTTGTGAACAGGCTCATCAACAAGTTCGAGAAGGTTAACTGATAATCAGTTTCAATCAAAATAGAAGAGGAGAATCAATAAATGAAGGAATTTGAATTAAAGTATGGTATGAATCCAAATCAGAAGCCTGCAAAGATCTATATGCATGACGGATCCGAGCTCCCAATCGAGATCCTGAACGGTCGTCCTGGCTACATCAATTTTCTTGATGCCCTGAACAGCTGGCAGCTGGTTTCAGATCTTAAGGAGGCTACAGGTCATGTGGCTGCGGCTTCTTTCAAGCATGTTTCTCCTTCAGGCGCAGCAATCGGACGCAAGCTTTCCGACAAG
Organism: Oribacterium sp. UBA3737; assembly: GCA_002371295.1. The sequence continues at coordinate 5,722 of DFGZ01000096.1, forward strand.
CTAAAGAAGGCCTGCTTCGTGGATGATATCGAGGGTCTCGATGATTCTCTTCTTGCCTGCGCTTATGCAAGAGCACGTGGTGTTGACAGAATGTCTTCTTATGGTGATTTCATCGCTCTTTCAGATGTTTGTGATGCCACAACAGCGAAGATCATTCACCGCGAGGTTTCTGACGGTGTTATCGCTCCCGGCTATACTGATGAGGCTCTGGAGATCCTTAAGACCAAGAAGAAGGGTGGTTACAATGTTATTAAGATCGATCCTTCATACAGACCTGATGCTATTGAGCGCAAGCAGGTGTTTGGTGTTACTTTCGAGCAGGGCAGGAATGACTACAAGGTAACTGACGATGCATTTTCAGACATCGTAACAAAGAACAAGGACATCCCTGAGGAGGCCCGCCTCAACATGACCATCGCTCTTATCACTCTTAAGTACACTCAGTCAAATTCAGTGGCTTACGCTGAGGATGGTCAGGCTATCGGTGTCGGTGCCGGTCAGCAGTCAAGAATCCACTGCACTCGTCTTGCGGGTGACAAGGCTGATCACTGGCATCTTCGTCAGTGTGACAGGGTTCTCAATCTTCCTTTCAAGGAGGGCTTAAGAAGAGCTGATCGTGATAATGTCATCGATGTTTACCTTTCCGAGGAGTATGAGGATGTTCTTTCAGATGGAGCATGGCAGCAGTATTTCACCGAGCAGCCTGCACCGTTCACAAGAAAGGAGCAGAAGGAGTATCTCGGTACTCTTACCGGTACAGCTCTTGGTTCTGATGCTTTCTTCCCATTTGGTGACAACATCGAGCGTGCACGTAAGTCCGGTGTGACTTATGTTGCTGAGCCGGGTGGTTCTATAAGAGATGACCATGTTATCGAAACGGCGGATAAGTATGGTATGGTGGTTTGCTTCACCGGTATGAGACTGTTCCATCACTGATTGGACAGAATACGAGAAAATGCCGGGCGGGCGCCGGCCCACGAGATTGAAAGTACATCCTGTTCGTCCTGTTCGTACCGGATGCACTCAGGTGCATCCGGATACGTACAGTCCTGCACAGTCTGTTCTTTCAACTCGCAAGCCCTGGCACCCATCCCGGGCATTTTCTCTTACATGATTTATACCGGTAGCCTGATTAAGTGAGTAACAACGGCTGATACATACAGCCCTGTACAACTGCCCTCAATTTTAATCGAGGGATCCGGGCGGTCTTGAGCGCTTCAAAGAAATACGCCAAGGATTTCTTCAATGCTGTTCCCGGACATTTCTCTTACATGGATTAAATACGGTGAGTCAGAACGATCAAAATACGGAGAAGTAAAATATATGTGTAACAAAACAAAAATTGCTGTGCTGGTCAGTGGTGGCGGCACTAATCTGCAGGCGCTTATCGATGCGGAGAGACGTGGGGAGATTCCTGACGGGGAGATCACTCTGGTGGTTGGATCCCGGGAGAACATTTTTGCTCTTGAAAGGGCAGAGAAAGCGGGAATAGAGCATGTCGTGGTTCACAAGGATGAACCGAAGCTTATCAGTGTTCTGGAGGAGCATGGCATAGAGCTTATAATTCTTGCAGGTTATCTCACGATTCTCAGTGAGGATTTTACAAAGAAGTATGCGGACAGGATCATTAACATCCATCCTTCACTTATTCCGAGTTTCTGTGGTAAAGGTATGTACGGTCTGAAGCCTCATGAGGC
>DFGZ01000094.1 GCA_002371295.1 Oribacterium sp. UBA3737
GATACTATTACGCCGCCGGAGAGCACCCGGAAGAATTCTTCAGGAAGTTCATCCAGCAATTCAGTGATGATGGTATTGTATTGTTCTGTTGTTATCATACTGCCTCATTCAGCATTTTTCAAGGATTCCAGCCGAACCCCTTATACGTTTTACCAGCGGTTTTCCACATACACACAGAATGCGCAGAAGTCCTTCATCCCAAGTACTTTTCCATCATCCGGAGTTGCGGTGCCATTCCATAGTCCGTGAACCTGATGGCGGGTAAGGTGATGGTGTTTTGTCAGTTGCCTGTATAGACCATACTGTTGTACGACTCTTCGTGGAGAGTAACATCATGATCCGGCATGATGAAGGTAAACACATATCCGCCGTCAAAATCCTGCTTCATCTCAACGTCGTCATCGATATAGAAATGATAGTCCGTGTCTGTTGCAATAATGTCATAGCGCACGGTTACTTTCTCTCCGGCAGCATATTGGGTCCGCTTCGATTCGAAAAAGCCGCCATCGAAGTTTACTGTGTACTTCTGCCTGCCGCATGCAGATAACGAAAGCATTATAATTACCCCTATAAAAATGGATTTCAGGTTCATGAAAGATTCATCCTCTAAGATAAGATGCTTCATCGGTTTGCATGGTTGTTTAAAACTGTGATCTTCTTTCCCGGCAATCTTTTATGGTTGCTTCTCTCAAGAGCTTTTTGCAGGATTCGTCAAGCTTTTTATGGAACTGCTCGTTTAGATGCTCATAGTAAGGGGATCATGTCAGATTAATTATATTATACTACGTCCGTTTTTGAATCACAATCCTGTAATCCAATTGCAAGGCAGAACTTGGATGGCATGATCGGCTGACAATAACAAAAATAAGAGAAGACCAGGGGAACACAATCCTCTGGTCTTTCCGTTTGGTGGGAAGTTATCTCTCAAAACTCACAGCAGCGCTTTTACCATATCACCGTGGCGGGTTTCGTCATTCATAACGCTTACCACATCCTGGAACGTACAGACAAGGGTTTTGTATTTCTCTGCTGCGGAATACTCAGCATTTGCGATCAGGTTATAAGTCCGGGCTTTCCCCAGCGTCTTATACAGAAACGGAATAAGAATGGACTTCGTCTTCTTCGGCTTCAGTACGGTCTTAGTGTAGTTGTGGAATACAGAAGCATGGCCGCCTTCTTCCGAAGCCAGCTGCCTGAAGATTGCAGCATCAGTCTCGGTCACTACTTCTGCCAGTTTGTTGTACATCAGGACTGCATCCACCTCGCCCTGCTGTGCACGGAGCAGGGCTTTCATGTTTCCATCAATGATTATCTGATCCATATTATTCATACAGGTGATACTGGTATCTGACCAGATCCCAAAGCCCTTTTTGTTTCAGCTTCTCGACAGGAATACGGAGAGATATGGTCACAACCCCGGGGGCACGACCGATCTCAATGGCACCTGTAATAGTAACACGATTCATTACTTCGGGCACTGTCATATCGAACAGATCGGCAGTACGCTGCAGACCGTTGTCAATGGCAAGATTCAGATTTGCACCGGAGCCAATAACGGCAATAGGAGCGGAATCTTCAATTTTACCTTGATTCCATTTTTCGGCTTCTTTCTTCTCTATGGCCTTTTCACGCTGATGGTGAAAATGGGGGTGGGAAACAACGCACTGAACGGTTTGTACTTCTACCCGAAGCCAGTCCGGGAGAAGGTCTTTGAGCTTGGCCTTATAGATCCGGAAACGGTTGCAAAGAAGAGAAAATGTTTTATGATTGCTTTCTTTGCGGTCATGGCAGTAGCCCTGATCCTGGTCATCCGTGTCTGGAATGGGGTACACAACTTCTTGCCAGCGTATCTGCAGGCACCACTATTCCTCGAAGTGATGAATTGGTACGATGGGATCGTGATTGACCGTCTCTGGGTCGGTCACAGTAATTTCTGGGTGATCCCCGGCACAGAGGAAATTCCGTTTGTGCAGACTTGGAGGCAAGTCTTGAAAAAGCGGGGCACATTGACTGTTATTTGGATTGCAGGGGCAGCTATTATTGCCGGAATCGTGATGATCTTCTGAGGCGAAGCTATTCCGCATGCAGTCATATCTGTGTCTTTCCTCAGGATGAAACATACTGAGAAAAGAACAAATCAGATCTGACGAAGAAACAGACCTCCCTGATGCGTTAAAACGTGTCGGGAGGTCATATTTGTATAAAGATCATATCTCACATTAATATGAGCAGACCATTCGTTTTCGGAATACTCTTCATGTGCGTGGCCTAGGCCTGAAGCACTTCTTTCGCAGGTTCCTTTCGCTCTTTTCCTGCCAACTTCACTGCCACTTCTGTTGTTGAAAGCGCAGAACTATGATATAATCTAAAAATATTAATACCAAATAATAACGCAGCAAATATGCTTCCTCAGGAAAAACGTAAAATAGAGGTGCTGAGCATATGAAAGTTGCTGTTGCAGGAGCATTTGGACATCTTGAAAGTGACATTGTGCGCTCAGCAGTATATATCAAGCAATGCTATAAGAAGTAGGGGGACAAGAAAGAGAAGAAGATGGTTATCTATTTTTCTGGTACGGGCAACAGCCGTTATGTTGCCAAAATGATTGCGGAGCTGACAAATGACAGGCTTTGTGATTCGGCATTGTTTACAAGAAAGGGATTAAGTACAGCGTTTAAAGAGCCCGGAACTTATGTCTTTGTTTCGCCGGTGTATGTTTCGGCCCCGCCGAAAGCTTTTTTGGACTTTATTCGCAATTCTGAGTTTCCCAGCCAGGTGCGAGCTTATTTTGTTATGACCTGTGCGGGCGGAATGGGCGGCAGTCCTGCGTATTGCATGAGTGCTGCACACAAAAAGGGATTCGTTTATCTTGGTACGGCGCAGATCGTCATGCCACAGAACTATATTGCCTTTTTCAAGACACATGGAGAGGATGAAAACATCAGGAGGGTTGAACAGGCAAGGCCTATGATTGAGGATATCGCCAAGCATATTCTTGAGCACAGTACGCTTCCGGACCCGAATATGAAGGCATGGGAGTATCTGTCTACGAAAATGATCCTGGGCATGTATTATAAAGGCTTCATGAAGACCAAATCATTTTATGCTACAAATGCGTGCGTTGGATGCGGTCACTGTGCGGCAGTTTGCCCGCTTGGGAATATCAAGCTGACAGAGAAGCGGCCGGTATGGGGCGATAACTGTACTCATTGTATGGCCTGCATCAATCTTTGCCCAAAGGATGCGGTTGAGTATGGTAAATGGTCCCGAGGTAAACCGCGGTATAAAGGGCCTAAGGGATAATCAGAATCAATTGTAAGAAGCACTCTAAAAGTTACTGCTGAGAACAATATCAAAGCTTTGATATCTGATTTCATGTTATCGCGATATCACGGCATGAAGTCGGCAAAATGGTATTACTTGTCTTAAGATATTATGATATACTTAGGAAAACGTTGAATTGTTCTTTGTTTATCCCGATAAGGATGTGGTCAAACTGAAGCTTGTTTTTCGATTTATGAAAAAATACTGGTATATGGCGTTGCTGGCAGCGGGGTTCATGATCGCTGAGGTCTATGTAGATCTCTATCAGCCCCGCATGATG
>DFGZ01000113.1 GCA_002371295.1 Oribacterium sp. UBA3737
CTTATAGCTTCCTATATAATTCAAGTGTAGTTGCTGATGAGAAACTTCACTTGAAATGAGAAAGCCTCTCGTGTAGAATTAAGAAGTTTCCCAACAACAACTTCAAAATTGAACACAGGAGGCTCAATATGAATATTACCACTGTTGGAGCAGAAAAGAAAGAGAAACTTATTGTAAACAGCGAAAACCACAAAGACGAAAACGTGAACTCCAGGGATCCAGAAAAGCATGAGGACCTTGATTCGGCTAAAATGAGGAAAGACCTGCAGGATACCCAATGGACGGAGATGCTGAATAGACGTGATGAAGCTATTCGACAGACAATGCGCGACAAATATATCAAGGTTGGGATGTCTACGAAGGGAGTTCATGATGCGCTTGTAAAAATTGATGATACACTGAAAGCATTGAGGGAAGAGATTCGTTCAGGAACAGGAGTGTACAACTGGAAGAATCTTGAGGTAGGAAGACGTTTCACCACCGATGATAAGATAGGCTTGATTGACGAACAAACGTTGATTGTGGGCGCCGATATAGGTAAGAACGAACATCACATACGCGTATTCAACAAATCTAAGAAGGAGTTGAAAAGAAAGGATATTCTTCGTTTCGACAATCGGGAAGAAGGCCTTGAAAAGGCTTTGGTGTGGATAGAGGAAAAGCGTGTTGAGTACGGGTTTACTAAAGTCATTCTGGGCTGTGAACCAACGGGGCATTATTGGTTTGATGCAGCATTATATTTCGAGCGTAATGGAATTACAGTGGTATTAGTAAATCCCAATGCGGTGAATAAAAGTAAGGAGCTGGATGATAACTCCCAGGAAAAGGACGACAGAAAAGACCCATCCGTGATTGCAAAACTGGTGATAGATGGACGCTATTCAGTTCCATATCTCCCAGAAGGAAACTATGCTGCGTTGCGTGAGATCGAGAACCTGCGTATAAGGTATATGGAAGAAAGGACGATGTGTATTAATCGGCTGCATCGGTTTACGGATATTCATTTTCCTGAAATAGACGATGTCACCCAAAGCCCTGAGGGTAAAACGAATCAACTCATTCTGTTAAATGCACCATTACCCGAGGACCTTATAGCGCTGGGAGTCGAAGGCATTCAACAATTGTTTCGCAAGAACAAATTGAGAGGTGTAGGCCGAAAACTAGCAAAGAGATACTACGATGCAGCTGTAAAGTCAATTGGCGTCACAGCATATCCTGAGATGGCGAGAATTGAGGCACGGTATCTCGTTGAAGATATACAAAAGTATGATGAACGCATTGCTGATCTTGAAGAACGATATGCGGAATATGGGGTTAAGATACCCAACATGGAAAAAGTCCTTGAGATTAAAGGGATTGGTATTCCGTCGCTTTGTGATGCACTTGCTGAAATTGGAGACATATCTCGATTTGAGGATGCATCGCAGATTTTTAAACTTGCCGGATTCGTGCCAGTGCATCAGAGCTCTGGTAAGCATATTGGTGAATTCAAGATTAGTAAACGGGGACGCAAGCATTTGCGCAAAGCTCTTTGGATTCTGGCCAAAAACGTTTCAACTCAAAACGATGAATGGAGGCAATTATACAATTACTATTTGACCAGGGAGAATAATCCGCTGACTGGTTATCAAGCGTATGTAGCTATTGCTGGTAAGCTCCTTCGGGTGATTTTCGCAATCCTTCGTAAAGGTTATACTTACGATCCTCAAAAACTGCTGTCTGAGGTAAAACGTGTTCAGACCAAGCCGGAAGAGGAGGCGAAAATCGCATGACAGATACTATCAGACATGAAGTGGAACAGTGGATGCCAATGCTTGAATACTACATGGAAGATTCAAATATTCCAACAGAAACTGCAGAGAGAACTGCTTATTATGCACGTGCACGTGCGTATCTGGCTGACAGGTTTGCTGAACTCTATAGCATGGTAAAACGTGAAGAAGCCAGATGCTCTGCACGACTAATTGGAGGGAAAGCCTAGCTTTATAATCAAAGGATCTCTTTTTTGAGCCAGAAAGTACGCTTTTCGTTCTGTCAAGGGTTCGTCAACCGCTTTGCCTGCCCCGGCCGCGTAAAATCACTGCTGGTACGCGCAATTACCGATATCCCCGAGACCTGTGCCATGCGAAACAAGAGGAGAACAACGAGGGAACGGTTAGCACCTGGATCTGCCAGTATCAAGGTCATCCGACCATTTATCCCTCCCGCCTGAGGGCGTGAGCATAAAAGGTCGTCTTCCCTTGACACTGTCAGATCTAAGTGCTGTGAATTGATCAAGGGGCGAAAGGCCGCCCCTGCCCAATAGAGGGCATGGGAACAGAGCTGCCAAGCAAATACTCCATAAGCAGAGGGAGATAGCCCTCACGGTTACATGACAGCCTCTCAAGTAGCCTCCGAAGCTGTGCACTGGCGTTGGAAACAGAAGGGGGTGTTGATTTCTCCTGGAGCAAGTGTCGTTACTGTTTGGAACGAATGTCCGTTTCCACGCTCAACTGCCAGGCACGCGAATGACTTTCTTTCTAGTCCTTCCAGCCATCTCTTCAGCCTCGGAGAAGAGCCCCCAGGACGCTTCTGCACTGCAAGGCTATGACGTTTCCGTGGCTCACTACCAAGCCTGCAGATGGCTTTCTTTCCCGTCCTTCCAGCCATCTCTCCGGCTTCAGAGAAGTACCCCTTGGACGCTTCTACACTGCAAGGCTATGACGTTTCCGTGGCTCACTACCAAGCCTACGGATGGCTTCTTTCCCGTCCTTCCAGCCATCTCTCTGGCTTCAGAGAAGTACTCCCAGGATCGTTTCTACACTGCAAGGCTATGACGTTCTCTTGTTCACCTGCCTAGCATTCGGATGGCAGCTCGAACAAGCATTGATACCCTTTCCAAGTGGTCTATTTAAAGTCTGAAAATGACCACTTCCCACCCGGGGGAACACCCCCGGCCCCCCTTCCAGAAATTCCACTGGTTTATCCACCTACCCTTGACAGAACGAAATCCCCGCCGTGCGCAATGCCTGCGCCCGGGAAAGCAGCGTCGTCGCATTCGACTGACCATAACAGCAGCTGAATGTGATACGCTTGAAACTCTGGTGATATGCTTGAACTCAACATTTTGAAATTGAAATGCTGAGTTCAGGTATATCACTGCTGGTACACCTGAAATGCATAATGTGGGACAAGCCAGCTGGTTGTATCTCTGAGATAGAACAATCCAGTTACACGTTATGCATCTACTGACAAGTATCTGTCAGTATACAATCTCATATGGATACAGCTACGCCAATCGGAGCTACACCATGAAGCATGACTTCGTCTTATAGTATGGTTGGCACTCGGTGTATGGATAGGCAGTATGAAGGAAGTTGGGACATGATCCCGTTGGACATAGGAGGTTTGCTGCCATAGAGATTCAGAGGTCATAATAGCGTTCCAAAAAAAATTTTAACCGGCTACTTGTATTAAAGTCACCCTTTTTTATGACCAAAGATCTTATAACATCTCCAGAACATGATCACAGTACTACTGATTTCATACACCAGAGGTATTCATATTGTCTCAATTTTGCATAAATCAAGCACAGCGAACAAGAATGATAGCGAATCTTTGTGCAATATTCTCTACATTTGTGCTTGACAAACTGAGGAGGTAACCTACTGGTAGTCGATCAAAAGATAATACCTTTTGACCGTCGCATCATTTGAACATAACGTACAATTACGGCCGCTACTATTATGAGGCGTTTCCGGATGACAAGGATCATGCCGGACAGCATGAAGATGACTGCAGGCGGTTCGGCATTGATCCGGCATGGAGCGGGATTTACGTGTTGAACGGCTTATCCGGTGTACTGGCAATCCCGGTGCTTGAGGAAATGATCCGGCGAATCAAAGAAAGGTACATGAATCCGGACGGCTCCTGGAGTACTTCGAAGAGAGAAAGGCAGTATTTTATCAACAGGGATACAGGACAGCGTGAAGGGGAAGATTTCATGCCGCTGCTCACCTTGTTCGATATGAAAAAAGAAGGCCTTACGGACGAAGAGGCTGAAAAGCGGTTTAATGAAACCTATGAAAAACGCACAGAAACTGTTGAGGTGGATGAGGGCAGTGATGGGGGAAGCTATTGGGAAGAAACGGCGGCGAATGCGATCAGGCCCCTGTATCAGCTGATTGCGTTATCCCGGATGCGGCCGGATGGTGTTTGGAGCGAGGAATCTTAGAAGCAGCAATGTGGAGGGAGAAGACCGCATTTAGGGCTTGAGGGTGGTGGAGGGAAATAATGAGCACAAGAGGAAGCTTTATGATCTGCCGGGATGGTGCCTGTAAAGAGATGGTTATCCGCTATGACGCTTACCCGCAGGGCGCAGGGATGGATGTGGTGGATCTGATTAAGACGAAAGACCTGATAGTTCTGTAGACATCAATGCGCATTGACCGGGAGTGCGGGGAGTCTGCTGCTGATTTCAGTTATGAATGCTGCAAGGCAGGCGGACGTGAAGATGGCTATCTGCCTGTCCGGTCAGGACCGGAGTACTTTATTCAACATTCCCTTTTCTGTGAGTACGGATATGTAGTCGATCTTGACAGACAGATGTTAGAGCTTTACGTAGGAGGAGAGACATCGCCGCAGGAAGATAACCGCTTTGGAATAGAACCTGCCAGAAATGAATTCGCGGACAAAGCGTATTATCCCTGTCGGCTGAAGGCAGCGTTTTCCTTTGATTATGTGCGAGATATGGATGCCGAATGTGTCATCCTGCAGATGGAGGAGGCGGAGAATGC
>DFGZ01000102.1 GCA_002371295.1 Oribacterium sp. UBA3737
TTTATAGGTGTTATAAGGTTTTCTGAAAGATTTTTATATAGTTTAGTAAGTATGAATTGACAAGACGTGATTATGAAGGATTTGAATACCTGAGGTATAGGAGGTATTTCTGAATCATGATTGCAATCAGAAATAAAATGGAGGTTTTGAATGGCTTCATTTACGGGAAAAGTTTTTGTTCTTGGGGATGATATAGATACCGACATCATCATACCTACAGAGTATCTTGCATTAAAAACTATAGATGATATGCGACAGTACGGATTTTATCCCCTTCGTCCGGAGCTTCCGTCACTGATACAGAAGGGCGACATAATCGTAGCAGGAAACAATTTCGGCTGCGGCTCATCAAGAGAGCAGGCACCGGAGGTCATTAAAGCCCTTGGAGTCAGCTGTGTTATCGCGAAGTCCTTTGCAAGAATCTTCTATAGAAATTCTATCAATAACGGACTTCTTCTTATAGAGAGCAGTGATATCCAGGACGTTGTCAGAGAGGGAGACGAGCTCACAGTTATCCCCGGACAGGAGATTCAGCATAAGGGAGCTTCCTATAAAATTGGCTCCCTCCCGGATAATCTCATGGATATCCTGAATGACGGCGGACTTGTGAACGCAATGAAGAAAAGGAACGGAGTTATATAACTGCGCCTTGATTTATCGAAACTGATTAGTGGTGTATAGAGGCTGTACATTCGGAAAAGATTATCATCCGGATGTCGGATAAAACAACATCAACGGATGGAAAAACGAATAAATATGTACTGAAGTACAGGCTGATAATAGAACCACAGAACACAGGACGTTGAATTTGGAGGAAATATGGGAGCAACGCTTATTGAGAAGATCATCAGAAGAAACGTTCATGATGATAGTGTGAAGGCCGGAGACATTGTATTTGTAAAGCCGGACAGAGTCATGATTCATGATATTTTCATCCCCTTTGTTGCGGACAAGTTCCGGGAAATGGGATTCAAGAAGGTTTGGGATACCGATAAGGTGGTCATAATTTACGATCACATGGTTCCTGCCAGTCAGGTGGATGATACAAGACACTTCAGACGCGGTGATGAGTTCGCAAAGGAGCAGGGTATAGAGCATATTCACAGGGCTGACGGAGTATGTCATCAGCTCATGCCGGAGCTTCGCTATGCGACACCGGGAGATGTGGTTTTCGGTACGGATTCCCACACGGTTACTTACGGCGGCGTGGGAGCCTTTTCAACAGGCATAGGATATACAGAGATGGCCGGGATTCTGGGAACAGGCGAGCTTTGGATAAAGGTGCCGGAGACCATAAGGATAAATATTAACGGAAAACTGAGGGAGGGGGTTACCTCCAAGGATATCATTTTAAGGATCATTGGAGATCTTACTGCAGCGGGAGCCACCTATAAGGCTATGGAGTTCGCGGGGGATACCATAAGGGAAATGTCTGTTGCATCAAGGCTTACCATGGCAAATATGACCATCGAGGCCGGTGCAAAGTGCGGACTGTTCTATCCGGATGAGAAGACAGCTGAGTTTTCGGGAGTGCCCTGTGATGAAGCTCACGGATGCTTCAGGGATGAAGGGGATGGAGACTACGTTCAGGTTCTGAACTATAAAGCGGAGGATTTTGTACCGGTAGCGGCGTGTCCGTCACAGGTAGACAAAATAAGGCCGATTTCAGAGCTCAAGGATATAAAGATCGATCAGGTATTTATCGGTTCATGCACAAACGGACGTCTCGAGGATCTCCGGGCTGCGGCAGAGATACTTAAGGGTAAGCATGTGGCCCCTTATGTAAAGCTCATCATAACTCCGGCAAGCCGTTCGATCTACATAAAGGCTGTGCAGGAAGGCCTCATGAAAATCTTTAATGATGCCGGGGCCATAATCATGAATCCCGGATGCGGTCTCTGCTGTGGACGTGCGGGAGGAATACTCACTGACGGAGAGACTGTAGTTGCCACAAACAACAGAAATTTTCTCGGACGCATGGGCACCAATAAGGTCAATATTTATCTCGCGTCTCCTGTTACAGCAGCTCATAGTGCGGTGGCGGGATTTGTGACAAGCGGTTGAAGATATATTTTGTGAAATATCTTGTAATCTAGATGATTCTAATCTATTATTAAGACATAGAGAGTGCTTGCCGTAGACGGTTAGCCCTTTGACAATTAGGTTAAGATAAACCGCTTAGTTTTCCAGGCTGAGGCGGTTTATTTTTTTGCAATCTTATAAACAAGACCGATGATAGCAACGATTAAAATTCCAAATTGGAATAAATCAGAATAACTTACCATGGAGACCTCCTTCCCGGAGGGCTTAACAAATCCCTCCAAATAGAGGGCTAACCGCCTACCGCAAGGGCAAGCACCGTTATGAGTGTATCATGAGAATCAGAAGCAGCATATAGTCTGTTTTTAGACCATATGGTATTCATATAGTTCTATCCTAAACAGGTAATTTCTCTAAATGAGTGTTGTGATATTGCTGAGATGAATATAACGAACTATGTGGAGTTTTTATATTTTCAATTTCAGCTGTCTGATGACAGAGTGAAGATATGCTTCGGCTAAGTCGCCATCCTGAAACAGTTCCTGAGTGAATTGAGCGTAGGATATCTTGTCTTTATATTCTTTTAAGAGAGTCGGGGAAAAAACCGGCTCGGGTTCCGGAAGAAAGATACCTGATACCTTCTGGTAACATGTTTTTGCAGTGGCCTTCTTTCTGTGGCTTTTGTCTACGAATTCAGCCAGAGACTTGTGTATGGCTCTGTCCTCCACGGGGAGGTAATAGTAGTCACTGTAGTTTGGATAGAAGAACTTTAGCTCTCCTTCATATAGGTCTATGCAAAGGTTGAGCTCCGGGCCGGAAAGATTTATAAACCAGTTTTCGAGGTTTACGTCGATTGGTATAGGCACTGAGATTTCTGTCGTTTCATTGTCCGAATCCCTGAAGCAGCTGTACCTGAGACTTAAAACCCGCCGGTTGTCTGTGGGGCGTTTCACTACTTCCTGTGACAGTAATGAAAAGTCAGCCTTTAAAGCGTAGATGTAGTTCAGTATAGGAAGCACATTCGGCATATTTTCGATATCTTCGAAGTTGTGAAGCAGGAGACAGTCCAGCAAGTCCTGAGACCTGTCTTTCTGCCACTGAAAGTAGACATTGATGAGTTCCCCACCTGAAAACCTGTCTTCACGATTTATCCCCAGGAACTTTTCACAGGTCTTAAGCTTCAGGTTTTCAAGGCCCAGAAGCTTTTTCAGAGGTCTGATCTTTTTCAGAATGTCATAGCTCTCAACACCGTCAAAGGTGCAGGGCAGTCCATACTGCTCAGTCATATGTGCAAGGAAGGGAATGTCAAAGCCGTCTCCGTTAAAGGATATAAGCACCTTTTTTGAAGACAAAAGGGTGAAAAAGTTTTCGAGTACTGTGACTTCGTCTGCTACGTCCTCGCAAAAATACTGTATGAGCTTCCAGCCGTCATCATAAGTCAGGAGACCTATAAGGTAAAGCCCTGATTTCCATGATGAGAGACCGGTGGTTTCTATATCAAAGAACATGATGTCTTCCACCGGAGCTATAAGAGACAAATCAAATGCTGTTGTCAGTTCTATGTTTTTTTCTATTCGAAGCAAAATAATCCTTTCTCTCAGCAAAACAAATTGTCATAATGAATAGGGTCATGTACGGTTCAATATTTGATCCTTTAAAACGTTATGACCATCAGAAAAATCCGATTGAGTCCTGACCGACAGACCGAGTCTAACACAGTATGGAAGGATGGTCAAAAGGATATGTGGCATTCACAGAACATTTGTGCTAACATACTGTATAAGTCCAGTATCAGGCGGCAGCCTATCCTCACAAGCTTGCTTGTGAGGGGAGGCTGACATCTGATACGACACAGGAACATTTTTATATTGATTTATCGGGAGATAGTAATGATCAGTTTTATACATGGAGAACTGGCTGAAATACAGGAAGGAATGGTGGTTGTGGAGGCTTCGGGAGTCGGATACGGGATCAGAGTACCGGCCACCGTCATCGGAGCACTTCCTTCCATAGGAGAAGAGGTTAAGATATATACGTATTTTTCTGTAACACAGAACGGAGTAGAGCTATGCGGCTTCCTTAGTCCTGAGGACAGGGAGATGTTTACCATGCTTCTTACTGTAAGCGGTGTGGGTCCCAAGGGAGCCCTGGGCATACTGAGTGCCATGACACCGGATGATCTCAGGATGGCCATCGTTACCGGAGACAGTAAGGCTATTTCTAGAGCTCCCGGAGTCGGAAGCAAGACCGCCCAGAGAATAGTTATAGATCTGAAGGATAAGCTTGATGCAACGGAAGTTTTCAGCACAGCTTTGGATCATGGCTCATCCGGTGGAAGTTCAGCCTTTACGGGAGCTGCCATGGCACACAGTGCCCAGAGAGAAGCTGTGGAGGCTCTTGCTGCTTTGGGATATTCGGAGACAGAGGCGAGCCGTGCAGTGAAGAAGGTGGAGATCACAGCAGATATGACAGTTGATCAGATACTGAAGCTGGCACTGAAGAACCTGAGTTTTCTGTGATTGGATTATCCGAAAAACCCGAACTTTATTATGGTGGGATTAATCAGAAGAATCTGTTATTTCTATAGTTGGATAATCAGAATAATCTATATTTAGCATTTTTTACAGATAAAGTATTTTTATCAGAAGGAAATATAATTGATGGAACGTCGCATTATAAATACAGATGAAACGGTTGAAGACAGACAGCTTGAGCCGAAGATAAGACCTCAGAAGCTTGATGACTACATCGGCCAGTCAAAGCTCAAAGAAATGATGAAGGTCTACATAACTGCAGCCAAAAACAGGGGAGAATCCCTGGATCACTGCCTGTTTTACGGTCCCCCGGGTCTGGGAAAGACTACAATTTCAAACATTATCGCCAATGAACTTGGAGTTAATATAAAGGTGACCTCCGGTCCTGCCATCGAAAAGCCCGGAGAGATTGCAGCTATTCTTAACGGCCTCTCAGAGGGGGATGTGCTTTTTGTGGATGAGATACACAGACTGAACCGTCAGGTGGAAGAGGTTCTGTATCCTGCCATGGAAGATTTTGCCATAGACATCATGCTCGGCAAGGATGCAACAGCCAGGTCCATAAGACTTGATCTTCCTCACTTCACACTCATCGGAGCCACCACAAGGGCGGGACTTTTGTCTGCGCCTCTCAGAGACCGATTCGGAATCATATCAAAGCTTGAGTTCTATAATAAGGAAGAGCTTATGGACATAGTTCTTCGTTCTGCTCATGTGCTTAATGTTGAGATAGATGATGAGGGTGCCGAGAGAATAGCATTAAGATCCAGAGGAACACCTCGACTTGCCAACAGACTGTTAAAGAGAGTAAGAGACTTTGCAGATGTAAAGTATGGTGGACGCATAACCAGAGAAGCGGCGGATATGGCTCTTGATATACTCGACGTTGATAAGCTTGGTCTTGACCAGAATGACAGAACCTATCTTTGCACCATCATTGAAAAGTTCAACGGAGGACCTGTGGGGGTTGAAACCCTTGCGGCAGCTCTGGGAGAAGACAGCGGCACCATAGAGGACGTATATGAACCATATCTTTTGATGAATGGCCTCATAAATCGTACACCGAGGGGGCGTGTGGCAACTCCAAATGCATACAGACATCTGGGGATACCCCATCAGGAAACCATGGAACTTTGATTTTGGAATGATGGAAGCTATATGTTTTTAGGTGAGGTCTGGGAATCATTTGTCAGGATAGGGCATGTATGTTTATATAGAGACGAGGAATAAACTATGGCATTTATCGGAATTCTTATAGCTGACTTGATAATATTCGGCCTTTTTATTGCAGCTATATGCGGAGTTTTTATAGTGGTCTGGGGTATAGCCGCTATTATAGGAGGCATAGTGCTGTCCGGGAAGAAACAAGAGGTTAATTTAGGATCAAAGAAAAGAATTATAGGCATAGCACTGATCATTGCAGGGGTGGCTGTAGTTGTTCCGGTAGGGTACTTTGTTTTCAAGTTGCTTCAGATGTTTGGATTAATCTGAAAGATTTCAGTTTTTTTGAGTTTAGCCGATGCTCTGTGGTACAATGGTCATATGTTGTGAAGATTTATATGCTGCGGTGCCGAGAGGGTGTGTTTTAGGCGTTTTGGTCCGCAGATTTGACAAAACTACGGTTGTGTAGTAATATTCGGTGTATTTTTGCCGATGTCTGAAATAGACATTGGCATGATGTTTACCAGGAAAGAACAGAGATTAAACCTATGGCAGAGAAAAACACAGTAGAAGTTGTTATCGATGGAAAAATTTATCAGCTTTCGGGAAATGCTACCGAGGGATATATGCATGAAGTGGCAAGCTATCTTAACCAGAAGATTTATGACCTGAAGCGTCAGATTTCAAGCTACAACAAGATGGATGACAACCTTAAGGCATTACTGCTGGAGATCAATATCTGTGATGATCTTTTCCGTGAGCAGGAGAAGACCCGCAGGTTTGAAAGAGAAAAGGATGAGGCAGAGCGTGAGAGCTATAGCGTTAAGCATGATCAGGTGAAGCTTCAGATCAAGCTGGAGAATACTCTCAAGGAGTTGGAGAATACCCAGAAGAGACTTGCTGAGCTCGAAGCCAGGGAGGCTGTCAGAGAGGCGAAGGAAAAGGCTCTTGCCGATGACAGGGTATCGTCTATCATCACCGGAGTCAGGAAGTAGGATGGCATAAGAGGGCGAAGCGCGAAACGATTCTATATCGACTTTTGACACTCTCATCTTATTATGACACTGACACAGAATTACAAAAGTTATGAAAATAAAAAGAGACAGACGTGTGGAGCTGCTTGCGCCGGCAGGCTCCTTTAAATCAGTCGTGGCGGCAGTTAATGCCGGTGCCGATGCCATATATATGGGTGGCCGGAAGTTTGGCGCACGTGCCTATGCAGATTCTGCAAAGGCTTCGGAGGAAGATATGGTGATGGAGGCCATCCGTTACTGTCATCTTTTTTCGGTAAAACTATATATGACTGTGAATATACTCTTTAAGGATTTTGAACTTAAAGAGCTTTTTTCGTATATAAAACCGTATTATGAGGCCGGAGTGGACGGACTCATAATGCAGGATCTCGGTGCGGTAAAGAAGATAAGGGAATGGTTTCCGGATCTGGAGGTCCATGCCAGCACACAGGAGACCATCTCCGGTGTGAACGGGGCACGTATGGCCCGGAAGTTCGGAATGACGAGAGCTGTCTGCAGCAGAGAGCTGAGCCTTTCCGAGATTAAGCGGATACATGATGAGACCGGAATGGAGCTGGAGGTATTCTGCCACGGTGCCATGTGCTATAGTTTCTCGGGCGCATGCTTCATGTCTTCACTTCTGGGAGGAAGATCGGGAAACAGAGGGCGCTGTGCCGGAACCTGCAGACTTTGCTATGAGGCCATAAGTCACGGAGAGACAGCTCTGGGGGCGGGAGCCAAAGCCGGAACAGGGGATGAGTTCCATAAAAAGGGATATTTCCTCAGCATGAAGGACATGCAGACCATAGACCTCTTGCCGGAGCTCATCGAGGCGGGAGCCTACAGCTTTAAGATAGAAGGACGCATGAAGTCCCCTATATATACTGCCGGAGTGGTCAGCGTTTACAGAAAGTATCTTGATCTCGCCTTGAGGTATCTGGACGGTGAGCTGAAAAGCTATACTGTGGATCCCGATGATGTGAAGATTCTCAGAGAAGTCTTTGACAGAGGCGGAGTCACAAGCTACTTAAAGAAGCATAACGGCGCAGATATGATAGCCATAGAGGAAAAGAAGTTCCGTGAGGTTGAGAAAACGGTTCTCGATCATATAAGCAGCACTTACATAGACAGGAACAGAACCCTTAAGCTGGATGCGGATATCAGGCTCACAGTGGGGGCACCTGTTGTGCTGACACTAAGTGATGCAAAGGGCAGGATGGTCACAGTGGTTTCCGGGGATGAGGTCTTACCTGCGGAAAGCCATCCTATGGAAGCGGAAAGCATTGAAACAAAGCTCCGTAAGACAGGTGGAACAGTATTTACTTTTGGGTCTGTCAGTGTCTCTCTGGAAGGGGATATTTTCTACCCGGTAGGAAAGCTGAACCAGCTGAGAAGAGAAGCTCTCGACATGTATGAAGAGGAGATTTTAAGTGAGTCAAAGAGACAACTTGTCTAAAAAGAATAAAAGAGCTGTCGGGCGAAGCAGTGCTGAAAGAGGAGGTTCACCGGTAAAGAAGGATGCCTTTGAAAGAAGCCCGGGAAGATCGGGAAAAAGGCTTTCCGACAGCAGGAGATCTCTGGAAAAAAAGTCATCTCAGGAAAGCAGACGGAAGTCCGATAGAATTCAGAGCGGAAACGATTCCGGGAGAAGAAATCTTAAAGCCGGTGAGTCCGGAGATAGATTTTCTTTGAATCAGAAAGAAAGATACGTGAAGAAATCTAAAAGCTTTTCCGGAGAGACAGGTCTTTCTGCCTCGGACTGGAACAAGCCTGTAGCGGTTTCTGTGGAAACAGAGGAGCAATTAAGGGCTGTTCTCGGAGAGAAGGCAGTTTCCCGTATTTACATCGATGAAGCATGTTTCGGTATCCCCGGCAAAGATGCGGCTGGAAACTCAGGCAAAGGAAAAGCCGGAGAACATGAGACGGAAGCATTGGCAAAAATCATAAGAGAAATCCATGAAGCGGGAAAAGAGGCGGGACTGAGACTTCGGCGTATCGAAAGAGATACCGATCCGGGGCTTGATTCGATATCGCTTCTCAGCGGACTCATTAAGCTCGATGCTTCACCGGACATACTGCTTATCCGTACCTTTGATGAAGCGATGATGGTCTCGGATCCTGAGACTTCAGAAACCGGTAATAAAGGTTTAAGCAATATAAGGAAGATATTCGATTATACTTGTTACGGCTATAACACCGAAGCGGTATCTATGCTCAGGGAGCTCGGAGCAGAGGAACTGACATATCCCATCGAGCTGAATTACAGAGAGTGCCTCAATCTGAGGAAGGCAGTGAAGGGACATCCTGACAGGGGGATCTCAGAGATGCCTTACGAACTTCTCGTTTACGGACATCTTCCCATGATGGTCAGTGCCAACTGTATAAGAAAGACCTCCGCGGGCTGTGACCATAAGAATCGCTTTATGGTTCTCAGGGACCGTATGCAGAAGGATATGCCGGTAAGGTGTTATTGCAAGTATTGCTATAATCAGATTTTTAATGCTGAGCCTTTGGTACTTTTCGATCTTCCTGAGGATATTCGCTCCCTTGAGCCTGAGTGTCTTCGCTATGATTTTTCCGTTGAGACGGGAGCGGAGGTACGTAAGATACTTGCAGGCGCCATACCGAAGGACATTACCAGGGGTCACTTCCGTCACGGAGTTGAATAATTATGATCAATTTATACATTACAGCTGCGAAGTACATTCAGCTGCTTCTGATAGTGCTGTATACCTACTGTAATTTCAGGTTTTTATCCATACCCGATCAGGATGATGCAAATCCGCTGTGTGACTGGCAGCTCCGCATCATCCTGTTGGTGCATTTTCTTATGAATCTTGCTGTATTCTTAAAGACAGGGGAGGTTTCAACTCTCATCTTTTATGTTTTACAGCTCATCTTTTTTGTTCTTTATACTTTTTTTTCTGTCCGCATTTACAGGAACATCAACAGGCTGCTCCTGAACAATACGGTCTTTTTCCTTGCCTACGGGCTCATTACCCTTGAGAGACTGGATATGGGAAAGGCCATAAAACAGTTCGTGATAGTCATAGGGGCCGCGGTCATGACATTGGCAGTTCCGTATGTCATAGATAAGGTATGGGATCTTGTAAAGTGGCGATATCATTTTGCTGCCTTCGGAATCCTCATGCAGGGCATAGTTTTTGTTATCGGCGCCACAAGTTACGGTGCAAAAATGTCCATCTCCATAGGCGGATTCACTTTTCAGGCATCGGAGCTTGTGAAGATAACCTTTGTGCTTGCCACGGCAGGGATGCTCAGTCAGGCGGAGAGTTTCAGGGACATAGTCATCACATCCCTTGTGGCTGGCGCCCACATGCTGATTCTTGTGATGTGCAAGGATCTTGGCTCGGCCCTCATATTCTTCCTTGCGTATCTTATGATTCTTTTTATCGCCACAAACAAGGCTGTCTATCTGATTCTGGGAAACCTTGGGATGTGCCTCGCTGCGGTTTTCTCGTATTTTTCCTTCAGCCATGTGCGTACCAGAGTCTTTGCCTGGCTCGATCCCTGGGCGGATATCGATAACAAGGGCTACCAGATAACCCAGTCCCTGTTTGCCATAGGAACCGGCGGATTTGCGGGACTCGGTCTTTATCAGGGACTTCCCAACAAGATTCCCATCGTTGAAAAGGACTTCATCATTTCAGCGATTTCGGAGGAGATGGGTGCGGTTACGGCCATCTGTATCACTCTTGTGTGCCTTGGATGCTTCATGCAGATGATGGTCATGGGCACATATATGGAAGATTCCTTCTACAAGTATGTTTCCGTAGGACTCGCCATAGAGTATATCGTTCAGGTATTTCTCACCATAGGCGGGGCCATAAAGTTCATTCCTTCAACGGGAGTCACGCTTCCGTTTGTGAGCTACGGTGGTTCGTCTCTGGTATCTGCCTTTATAGTTTTTGCCATAATTCAGGCTCTCTATATCATTCAGGGTAATGAAGATGAGGCGGACGAGAGAGCTGCCTATGACAATGTTTCCGGCGGGGCAGTATATGACGAAGCCGGATACCCTGACTCCGTTTATGATGAAGATGATTCCGGAGATGCCATATATGACGAAGATGAATATGAGGATATGGACTATGATGCATCATATGAAGACTCATATGAAGACCCGGACTATGAAGACTCGGGCTACGACAACCGGGACTATGACGATCGGGATTACGATGAGACTGGCTATTACGAAGATGATTATAGTGATTATGATGAACCGGGAAAAAGAAGAGGAAAAGGTGCTTCCGGCGGAGGATATAAGAACGAAAAAATAAGAGCCGAGGATCTGGGACTCTGATCCGGGCTGTCATGAAGACGGTTCTTCAGGCAGTGAAATGCAGATTATGGCATATCTTGCCGGCTATCGAAGGATGGGAAGTATTGAATGAAGAATAGAAAATCGAGATCCGGAATAAAAAAAACAAACAGAAATATAATAAGGGTCATTTACTTCTTTTCATTTTTGTTCTTTGGGATGATAGGGTATATGGTCTATTTCATAGGCTGGGGTTCCGATGACCTCATGGGTAATGCCTATAACCCCAGGATGGAGGTCTTTAATGAACGTTTTGTCCGGGGTGCGATCATTTCCTCGGACGGTCAGGTGCTGGCAAGAACCGTAGTCAGTGACACACGAAAGAATCAGGACGGAACGGAGAATCCGGCGGGAACATACAAAGAGACCAGAGAGTATCCCTTTGGAAAGACATTTGCACAGGCTGTAGGTTATTCGACCAAGGGTAAGACGGGGATAGAATCTCTTGCCAATTTTTATCTTATGGAATCGAACTCAAATCCTGTGATACAGGTGGTAAATGAGATCACAGAGACCAAGAGCCAGGGCGACAATGTGATCACCACACTGGATGCGGAGCTCCAGAAGATAGCGTACGATGCGCTGGGGGAGCATAACGGTGCAGTCATTGCCGTGAATCCGAAGACGGGAGAGGTTCTGGCCATGGCATCCAGGCCAAGCTTCGACCCCAATACCATAGTGGAGGACTGGGACAGTATAGTTAATGCCGGGGACAGTGATGCCCCTCTTGTGAACAGATGCACTCAGGGACTCTATGCTCCGGGATCTACTTTTAAGATCGTAATGGCTCTTGAGTACATGAGGGAGCATCCCGATGATTATCAGAATTTTACCTTTAACTGCGACGGCGAATACCGGGATACTTCAAATTCCGACTACGTGGTGCACTGCTACAGCGGAGAGGTCCACGGGGCCGAGGATCTGCATACTGCTTTTGCCTACTCCTGTAATTCGGCATTTGCAAAGATAGGAACGATGGTGAACAAGACGAAGCTTGCGGAAACAGCTGAGCAGCTTTTGTTCAACCAGGAACTGCCTGTTGCCATAGCCTCCAGCAAGAGCCGTTTCAATGTTACGGAGGAATCTTCAGTATGGACCATGATGCAGACAGCCATCGGTCAGGGTGAGACCATGATGAGTCCTCTTCATGAGGTGATACTGGCATCAGCTATAGCCAACGGGGGCGTTCTTCAAGAGCCTAAGCTTTTAAAACAGGTTCAGTCCTCTGACGGAAAAGTTATAAAGACCTTTGAGGATTCGGAAGAGAAGATCCTCATGACAGAGACGGAAGCCTCAGTGCTTGCATCTTTCATGAGGTCTGTAGTAACGGACGGAACCGCATCAAAGCTTAGAGATGCGGAATACGCGGCCGCAGGAAAGACAGGTTCTGCGGAGGTTAGTAAGAACGGAGAGACCATTACCAATGCCTGGTTCACCGGCTTTGCTCCCTACGATGATCCGGAAATCGCAGTATGTGTCGTAGTGGAGGAAGGTGAAACCGGAGGAAGAACCGCCGTGCCTGTGGCAAAGCAGGTGTTCGACTATTGGCTGAATGAGAGATGAATGAAAGATATATGATTTCCGGATTTGCGGGTATTATAAGCTTATCTAAAGATATCTTAATGTGACATATATTAACATAGAGGTTATAATGGGTCTGCTGCGGGGAACCGCAGCAGACCTGTTTTGTATTTACAATATTTACAAAAGAATATCTTCTGACTGATTTCAAAAAAGATTTCAGGAATCAAACAGTCGCATGAATTCTTTGGTTCAAACAAAAGCAGAAAATACATAATTGGAGGTAGTTCGTGAAGAGACTGTTATCTTACATCAAAGATTACAAGGTTAAAGCAGTTCTGGCACCGCTTTTCAAGTGTCTGGAAGCCTGCTTTGACCTTTTGGTACCTATGGTTATATCCAGTATGATCGACACCGGAATAAAAAACGGTGATACAGGATATGTATTAAAGATGGGAGGGCTTTTGCTTCTCCTTGCAGCTATAGGTCTCACCTGTTCCTTCACGGCACAGTTTTTTGCCGCAAAAGTAGCGATACATACCGGAAAGGGGCTAAGAAATGATCTGTTCAGACACATTAACACGCTTTCCTACAGAGACATCGATGCCCTCGGAACCAGTACGCTGATAACCAGAATGACTTCTGATATCAATGCTGTGGAAAGCGGTGTGAACATGGCACTCCGTCTTTTCATGCGTTCTCCATTCATCGTTTTCGGTGCCATGGTTATGGCTTTTACCATCAATGTGAAAGCCGGTATTATTTTTGCAGTCACCATAGCAGTACTTTTTGCAGTGGTTTTCGGTATCATCCTGACAACTGCGCCGATGTACAGGAACAATCAGGCCCAGCTTGATAAGATCATGAAGACAACCCGTGAAAACCTTCTCGGTGTGAGAGTTGTCCGTGCTTTCAATCGTCAGGCTTCAGAGATGGAGCAGTTCAAGAGAGAGAACGACAGACTTACTGAGATGCAGGTTAGCGTAGGACGTATCTCTGCGCTTCTCAACCCTGTGACCTATGTGATTATCAATCTTTCGGTGGTTTATCTCATTTACCGTGGCGCGCGGTTTGTAGACATTGGCACCCTTACCCAGGGCGGACTTGTGGCCCTTGTAAACTATATGTCCCAGATTCTTGTGGAGCTTATAAAGCTTGCAAACCTCGTTATCCAGATAACCCGCGCCATGGCAAGTATGAACCGAATCGACGGTGTATTCAGCATTAAGCCCAGTGTTCAGGAGCCTGCCAATGTTTCTGCCGGAAACTCAGTAAATACGAATTCGGATTCTGAAAGCGGAATAGAAAATGCTCTTTCTAAGCAGGATATCAGAAACCTGAAAGACACTTCCATGGATGTTACAAAACCAAATGCTCCATCGTACAGTGGAAATAGTACAGCAGAAAGGATCTCTAAGGTATCCTTCAAAAACGTGGATTTTGCCTATACAGAAGGTGCTGATCCGGCCCTTTCCGGTATCACATTTGAAGCGATGCCGGGAGAGACTGTCGGTGTTATCGGAGGTACCGGTGCCGGAAAGTCAACTCTCATAAACCTTATTCCGAGATTTTATGATGTAACAGGCGGTGAGATAGATATAGAAGGGCGTCCGGTAAAGAGCTACGGTCTTTCAGAACTTAGAAACAAGATCGGTATCGTTCCCCAGAGAAGCGTGCTTTTCCGCGGAACCCTCCGTGAAAATATGCAGTGGGGCAAGGAGGATGCCACTGATGAGGAAATCTATGCGGCACTCAGGACTGCCCAGGCCTTTGATTTCGTAGAGGAGAAGGGTCAGGGACTGGAGCTTCCCGTTGAGCAGGAGGGAAGAAACTTTTCCGGAGGACAGAAGCAGAGACTTGCCATTGCAAGAGCTGTTGTAAGAAAACCTGAAATCCTTATACTTGATGACTCTGCATCGGCTCTTGATTTTGCAACAGACGCGGCCCTTCGTAAAGCCATAAAGCATGACACTGAGAACATGACTGTATTCATCATCTCACAGAGAGTTTCAACAGTCAGAAATTCAGACAAGATAATCGTTCTCGATGACGGTAAGGTAGCGGGTATCGGAACCCATGATGAGCTTTTCGGATCCTGCGAGGTTTATAAGGAAATCTGTCTCTCACAGCTTAATAAGGATGAGGCCGGAACTCCTGTGGGAACTTCGAAAAATGCTCCAGCCGAAGACAACACCAGTGCAGCGGCAAAGCATAAAAACGGAAATCTTCCCGGTGTTGCAGATAGAAGCGAAGTGAGTGCAGCCGGTAAGGAGACATTGGCAGAAAAAGGAAAGGAGGCAGAGTGATGGCTAAAGGTAAACCAAGAAAGATGACGGCGGAAGACCGTCGTACCATAGGCAGAATACTTCGATATATAAAGAAGTACATGCATCTCGTAATCCTGTCCATACTACTTGCAGCAGTGACTGTAGTGCTGACTCTGTACCTTCCGATTCTCACAGGTTCTGCAGTGGACACCATCGTAGGGAAGGGTGAGGTTGACTGGACAAGGCTCCTCGGAACTTTGAAACTTATGGGAATCCTCATATTGCTTACGGCGCTTTCCCAGTGGCTCATGAACCACATTAACAACGTGGTGACCTTCAGAGTTGTGGAAGATATAAGAACAAAGGCTTTCAATCATCTGGAGGAGCTTCCGGTAAGCTACCTTGACAAGCACCCTGCGGGGGACCTGACAAGCCGTATCATTACGGACATCGATCAGTTTTCCCAGGGGCTTCTCATGGGATTCACCCAGCTTTTCACAGGTGTGCTTACCATCCTGGGAACCCTTGGCTTTATGTTCTACATTGAGCCTGTTATCACGGTGCTGGTTATCGTGCTGACACCCTTAAGCTTTGTGGTGGCTAGTCTCATCGCAAAGAGCACCTACAGTCTCTTTAAACGTCAGTCGGAAAGCAGAGGAGATATCACTGCTTTTACAGAGGAAATGCTGGGAAACTTAAAGGTGGTGAAGGCTTTTTCACATGAGAAGAAGGCCCAGGCCCAGTTTGAAGACATAAACGAAAAGCTGTCAGGTTACAGCTTCAAGGCGGTCTTTGTATCTTCACTCGTAAATCCTGCCACAAGATGTGTAAACAATATAGTTTATGCGGCAGTCGGTGTAAGCGGAGCTTTCATGGCGATCAAGGCACTCATTACCGTTGGTGAGCTGGTATCATTCCTTAGCTACGCAAATCAGTACACAAAGCCCTTCAATGAGATTTCGGGTGTGGCTACAGAGCTTCAGAATGCCATAGCGTCGGCTTCAAGAGTGTTTGAGGTCATCGATGAAAAAGCGATGGTACCGGATTCTCCGGATGCAGCAGTTCTTGGTGAAGGAGAGACACTTAAGGGCGAAGTGGATATAGAGCATCTCTGGTTCTCATACGTTAAGGACAGGAAACTTCTCACAGACCTCAACATCCATGTAAATCCGGGTGAGACCGTAGCTATCGTAGGTCCTACGGGCTGCGGAAAGTCCACACTCATAAATCTTCTTATGAGGTTCTATGAGCCTGATCAGGGCGCTATCAGGGTAGACGGTCATGATAACAGAGAGGTCACCAGAGAGAGTCTTCGTAACAATTTCGGCATGGTGCTTCAGGAGACATGGCTGAAGGCCACTACCATAAGAAGAAACATTGCCTACGGAAAGCCGGATGCCACAATGGACGAGATCGTTGCGGCGGCAAAGAAGGCTCACTGTGACGGCTTCATCAGAAGACTTCCGCAGGGGTACGATACAGTTCTCGGAGAGGACGGCGGTTCCCTCAGCCAGGGTCAGAAGCAGCTTCTCTGTATCGCCAGACTTATGCTCAGGCTTCCGCCAATGCTTATTCTGGATGAGGCGACTTCATCCATCGATACCAGAACCGAGCTTCATATCCAGCAGGCCTTTGACAGTATGATGAAGGGAAGAACCTCCTTTATAGTTGCCCATCGTCTCTCGACCATCAAGAACGCGGACCTCATTCTGGTTCTGAAGGACGGAAACATCATCGAGCAGGGTAAGCATGAGGAGCTTCTTGCCCGGGGCGGATTCTACTCAACACTATATAACAGCCAGTTTGCAGCAGGCTGACAGAATACCCGGATAAAAAAAAGGATTACGTATGGAAAGAGTCAGAAGTTTTGTAAAAACCCCTGTTAAGTTTATTAAGGAGAACAGATATGCCCTGTGGCTTTTATATCTGCCTGTGTATCTTTTGTATTTTGCATGTCTTCAGATGAGGGAAGTGCCGCTTGATGACCTTCGTATCATTGAGATTCCTCTGGACAGGATGATACCGACGATCCCGGTATTTTTCGTTCCATACGGATTCTGGTGGCTGCTGTTTCCGGGGGCTCTTGTTTTCTTCCTTTTTTTCGGAACAAAAAGGGACTTTCTGAAGCTTTGCTTTATTCTCTTTGGCGGATATACCATCTGCATGGTGGTGTATACATTATGGCCCAATGGCCTTGAGCTGAGAGACACGATCGAGGGGACGGATATTTTTTCAAAGGGTGTGCTGTGGCTGAGAAGCATTGACCCGCCCAGTAATGTCTGCCCCAGCATGCATGTGTCCAGTACAGTGGCCATAGATATAGTGGTGAGACAGTGCAGCTATATAAAGACAAAGTATAAAAATATGGAAACAGTGGTGGCGGTGCTCATCTGTGTATCCACAGTGTTCATCAAGCAGCATTCTTTGGTGGATGTGGCTCTTGGCTGTATCATGAGTGTTATGCTGTGGCTGATATGGGAAAAGTTTTTCAGAAATGTTGAATGAATAAAACCGGGATGTTAAAATGGAATCAGATATATTTTGACAGAATTACATTTACGGTTGTGACAGATTGTACAGACAAATCTGTTATATGGCATCGGTCCCTCTGACCGGAATAACTGATGGGCTGATGTTACCGGAGGAAGAAGGTGACAGTATGAGCATTAAATATGTAACGATTTCAAGAGAATATGGTTCCGGTGGACGTGAGGTCGGCAAGAAGCTGGCGGATAAGCTCGGTATACCTTTTTATGATAAAGAAATCATTGAGCAGACAGCATTCAAGACAGGTTTCGCAGAAGAGTATGTAAAAAAACAGGGTGAGTATGCCAATGCTAAAAACTGGATCGAGTATTCATTCTCAGCCCGCAACAGCTACGGTATGAGTCCTGAGGATTATCTCTGGTCAAAGCAGAGAGAGGTTATCCTTGAACTGGTAGAAAAGGGTCCCTGCGTTATAGTTGGACGCTGTGCGGACTATATTCTTAAGGAAAGAAATGATGTTCTCAATGTATTCATTCATGCAAGTTATGATTGCAGAAAGAATCGTATAACCAATATTTACAAGGATCCGGAGCATACTGAAAAGATGCTGAAGGATGTAGATAAGAAGCGTAAGTTCAATTACAGATACTACACCGAGCAGGAATGGGGCAAGTGCCAGAATTATGACATTACCCTTGATACGGGAACACTTGGCATAGATAACTGCGTTGAAATCATACTTGACATCTGTAAGACAAGAGATGTTAACAAGGGCGAAAAGGCAGAGTGATCCGGTCTTTTCCTGAGGAAACGCTGATCAAAGCGTTTCCCTGGCCGGATTTTCGCTGCATGGCAGCAGTTTCCCTTGAAAATCCGTGCCATTCGCCGGAGGCTCCGGGGAACCACATATATGATCAGTGGTTTCCTGAGATAAAGTAGTGTTCGGCCACCGGAAGCGATTCCGGTGGTTATAAATAAAAGACAGGAGATGAAAAAGCGAGCTTGGAAGTGACATTCCGAACCCGCAATTTTTGCTACAGAAAAACAGGAGGAGAGGTATGGGTGTGTTTTGTACGAATTGTGGTGCTCCTATGGACGATGATTCAAGGTTCTGTCCTGAATGCGGAGCAAAAATGCTGCCTGAATCGGCGGTTCCCAATCCATCGGGAACTGCTTCGTCGGGGAATTTTTCACAGAACGCTGCTCCCGCAGGTGATGTAAATGCCGGAAGTACAAATTCCGATAATGTAAACAAAGGAAATCTGAACAGCGGAAGTAACGGATGGGGCGGTACATCTCAACAGGGGAATTCTGGTTATGCCGGTTCACAGGGACCTTCGGGAACCTACACTAAGGGATCCTACCCGGGGGTTAATTCCGGTTCTGTATCGGGTTCCGGACCAAGGCCCGGTCAGGGGCAGGGATATAATCCGGGTTCAGGAGCGTATTCAGGCCCCCGGAATGGAAGCTATAATGGAGGAATGCCTCCTAAGAAAAGCGGAGGTGGTATTCCGAAGATAGTTTTCGTACTGCTGGGAGTGATGGTCATAGCGGCTGTCATAGTCGGGATACTGGTGTTCAGGAGCTTCATGGGAAAGACGGAAAATGTTAAAGAAACTACAAAAGCTGTAACTGAAACCGAAACCGCTGAAGAAACAAAGACTGAGACCCAGGAAAGCAGGGAGACAGCTGCAGAGACAGAAGCGCCTAAGGCAACAGGGGATCTGGCAAAGATAAAGCTGCCGGATGGCGTCAAGGTGAAGACGGATGCAACACTCAGGGATCTCGTCGGTGAATACAAGGGTGAGATCCGTATGACCCGTATGGATGGGTATGAAGAAATGGATGATATCACCGAGGAAGCAAAGAAGGCGATGCTGAAGACTCTTGATGGTCCGATTGACTGTGAGCTTGAGATCGAAGAGGACGGTCAGTGGAGTATAGAATGGCCTGTTATGGACAGCAGTATGGAATTCTGCAGTGATGATTATGATGATCCTGATGAGTTCACATCTGAAGAGATAGAGGCTATGCTTATCACTGAGGTTGATAACGGAGTATATCATGCAAAGATTGATAAGGAAGGCGAGACAGACGACGGAAGCACAGGAAAGATGATCCTTCATCATATCGGAGCCTATTGTACAGACGGTTCCGAGGAACTTATCGCAGGAAATTTCTACGCAATGGTCGACGTATATGGCATGGCTGTAACTATCGAGGGCGACTTTGTGGTGAATAAAACTACTGAAGACATTAAAAATGAAAAACCGGAGGTTAAAGAATCATCCAAAAAGAAGCAGGATACCAAAGAGACTGAAGAGGAAACCGAGGAAGAAACCAAAGATTTTAAGGGAAATGTAGACTCCGATATTCTCGGTAAAAAAGCAGATGAATTGGCAAAAAAACAGAATAAAGAAAAAGAGACCGAAGCTGAGACTAAAGTAGAGATCCCTACAGTATCCGGAGGAAAGTGGAAGCAGGTAGGATCCGAGTGGATGTATGAGAAGAATAAAAAGCTGGTAAAGAACAGCTGGGTACTTCATAAGAACGTCTACTATTACGTTGATGAAAACGGCTTCATGCTTACGAATGCTTACACACCGGACGGATATTATGTTGGAAAAGACGGTGCATGGGATCAGAAGAAGTCAAAGTATGATACAGCTAATGGCAGTGATAAGGGAGATGAACTGTCAGAAGCGGAACAAAGGGAGATAGCCGAGGATCTTTCCACAACTGACAATGCCCACGCCCTGGAATTTGACTGGTTCTATGATTATGTGCTGAACAATGGACGTGAAAACGGAAGAGTAATCACCGATAAGAAGCTTGCAAGAAGGATAACCGACGAGCAGACAGCCCTGAACGGAGGCTGGAAAGCTTTCATGTTCACCAAGGACGGAGATTACGGTTCAGATGGTGAGAGATATCTCAATGCTACCGTCGATACAAAGGGCAACAAGTTCTACGTAACGCTTAACTGGCACCATTATTTAGATCCAACCACAGGAAAAACGGTGACGGAAAAAGGAAATACTCTTTTCAGGGGAACCTATGATGACCTTGAGGGAACCGCTGTCTGCAGGACTGATGATGGAATGATCGAATTTGACGCATTTTATATTTCCACAGACGGACTGACGGAATATGCCGTAGGTACCTACCACTGGATTTCCGGTGAGATTGATCAGATAGCGCTGGCAAGAGGAGTTCTCTGATACAGAATTTTATGAAGGTATGGGAATGGTGCCGAACACCGGGCGGCAGAAGTCCTAAATTTATTTATGCGAAATATGGATACTTTTGAAGCGGGTTATCCGTAGAATGATGGCAGATGATCGTGGCGGGTTCCTTCCGGAACCTGCCACGGTTTCTGTATAGGAGGGAAAGACGTATGGAGAAGATATTATCGATAATAAAGCTTTGGGGCAGGAAGGCTATAGTGGTTATTACAACTCTGGCAGTTTGTTTAAGTCTTACTGCATATGCTAAAAAGAATACAGGAGCAACCCTCAATGATTTTGGCTGGTACTTTAATGATGAGTATCCCACTCGTGGAGCAACAGAACTTGAACTCTGGGATCTGGGTGGACAATGGAAAGGAATCATCAATGTGGTCAGCGAAGTTGACGGAGAGGATCAGTGTCGTATAGTGGTGGCTGATACAACTGTTGACTATATGGGATATAAGATAGATGTCAGCATGGAAGTTAAGGAAAGATATGCCTTCCCCGTTAGTGATCCCGGTAGTATCGAAAAGCTGGAGACAAGCCCGGGGGTTGTCATGCAGATGAAAGGGGACTGGGACGACGCTCCCGGCATCATGGACATAGAAAGCCTGAGCAGTGATCTAAGGTATAAAATAGGAAAATTCGTAGAAAAGGACGGAACGCAGTACGCCCTGGGAACAGTGTATAACGGAAGCAGGGAAATCGGAGAAGTGGCACTGTTCCGCACTCTTGAATGATCTTTTCCAAGTCCTCTTAATTTTTTATAAAATAATTGAAAAGCTTTATACAATCTATTAGTATAGTTAAGTTCCGCCGATATAGTCTATATGTCGGCGTTTCTTTGTAAGTACTTAAAAAAATGCTTACATCATCGCTTTTTTTTATTTATTATTGTTATTCTACCATTTTTCGGTACTTAAATTTCATAAATTAAGGAGGAGATAAAATGGACGTTGTAAAAACCCTTTCAAAGTCCATAAGAGAATTCAAAGGTGCGGCTATACAATCACCTTTGTTTGTCGTTCTTGAATCTCTTGTGGAAACCATAATCCCGTTTGTCACTGCGAAGCTCATAAATGAGATAAAGGCAGGCTGCGGAATGGATACCATAACAAGATTTGGTATCGGGCTTATTATCCTTGCCACACTGTCACTGTCCTTCGGCGTTATCGCCGGAAATGCCAGTGCTACTGCTGCAACAGGATTTTCAAGAAACCTTCGTAAGGATATCTTCTATAAGATACAGGATTTTTCTTTTGAAAACATCGACAGATTCCAGACCAGTTCTCTTGTGACCAGAATGACCACGGATATACAGAATGTGCAGCTTGCCTTCATGATGCTTATCCGTATCGGTTTCAGAGCTCCCATGATGCTTATTTTTTCATTTGCCACAGCATTTATCATGGGTGGACAGATGGCCTGGATTTTCGTTGCGGTTATACCGATTCTCGGAATAGGCCTTGCTCTTGTGGTAAAAACCGTTATGCCACTGTTCCGTGCCGTATTTAAAAAGTATGATGCCTTAAATGACTCTGTACAGGAAAATGTCAGCGGCATGAGAGTTGTGAAGTCCTTTGTACGTGAAGAGTACGAAAAGAAGAAGTTTGATGCAGCTGCTGCGGATGTTCAGATGGATTTCACAAAGGCTGAGAGAATCCTTGCCATCAACAATCCTTTGATGCAGTTCTGTCTTTATGTGGTAGTGCTCTTTGTTCTCAGCTTCGGTTCTTACCTTATCATCTCGACCAAGGGCTCGGCTCTTGATGTGGGACAGTTCTCAGCGCTGCTCAACTACAGCTTCCAGATACTTATATCACTTATGATGCTCAGCATGATTTTTGTAATGGTGACCATTTCCGCAGAGTCAGCAGAGCGTATCGCAGAGGTTCTCAGTGAAGAAAGTACTTTGACAAATCCTTTGGATCCTGTTATGGAAGTTCCGAACGGCTCCATTGATTTTAATGATGTATGCTTCAAGTATTCAAAGAAGGCTGAAAGATTTGTTCTTTCAGACATAGACCTTCACATAAAATCCGGCGAGACCATAGGTATCATCGGAGGTACAGGTTCATCAAAGTCCTCCATCATTCAGCTGATTCCGAGACTTTATGATGTGACGGAAGGAAACATTCTGGTTGGAGGCATCGATGTAAGAAAGTATGACCTTAAGACACTTCGTGACCAGGTGGCTGTAGTACTTCAGAAAAATGTTCTTTTCTCCGGCACCATCAAGGAAAATCTTCGATGGGGTAACCCGAAGGCTACTGATGAGGAGATCATAGAGGCCTGCAGGCTTGCTCAGGCAGATGAATTCGTTCAGGGCTTCCCGGACAAGTATGACACCTTCATAACTCAGGGAGGTACCAATGTCTCCGGCGGTCAGAAACAGAGACTCTGTATAGCAAGAGCTCTCCTTAAAAAGCCTAAGGTTCTTATCCTGGATGACTCCACCTCTGCGGTTGATACAAAGACAGATGCTCTTATCAGAAAGGGCTTCAGGGAGTTCATTCCGGAGACCACAAAGATCATCATCGCTCAGAGAGTTTCATCTGTTCAGGACGCTGACAGAATACTTATCCTTGACGGAGGTAAGATTCAGGACATCGGAAATCATGAAGAGCTTCTTTCCAGAAACACCATCTATCAGGAACTCTACAAGGCACAGAACAAGATGACAGAGGAGACAGCAGAGACCGTAGATGCAGAAGAAAATAAAGAAGGAGGTGTCAGATGATGGAAAAGAATAAGGCACTTCCGAAGAAGAATACAGTTATAAGACTTATAAAGCTTTTATATTCATTTTACCCTAAGCTGGTGCCCTTTACGCTGGTATGCATACTTATCAATGCCATAGTAAGTGCCATTCCATCCCTGTTCCAACAGAAGGTTATCGCTCTCATTGAGGAGAACTGGAAGACGGGAGACTGGAGCGCGGTTTCAGGGCAGATCATCGGACTGGTATCGACTCTTGCAGCACTGTACTGTGTTTCACTTCTTGCAGGTATCGTATATAACCAGTGTATGGCCATCATCACACAGGGCTCACTTAAAAAGCTTCGTGTAAAGATGTTTGACGGTATGCAGGATCTTCCTATCAGGTACTTTGACCAGCATGAGCATGGAGATATCATGTCATACTATACAAACGACGTAGATACTCTGAGACAGCTCATATCCCAGTCAATACCTCAGCTTATAGTTTCTGCAGTTACCATAGTGACTATATTTGCCCTCATGATGTATTACAGCGTCTGGCTCACAATAGTAGTTGTGGGCGGAGTTTTCGTCATGACAAAGGTAGTTAAGAAGGTGGGCGGAGGCTCAGGAAAGTACTTCATGAAGCAGCAGGGAGCCCTTGCAAAGACTGAAGGTTTCATTCAGGAGATGATGAACGGACAGAAGGTTGTTAAGGTATTTAACCACGAGGAAGCTGCGGAGGCTGACTTCGACAAGATAAATGATGAGCTTTTTGAAGTTGCCAGAACTGCAAACAGATATGCCAATACTCTGATGCCTATCCTTGGAAACATCGGAAACATTCTTTATGTTATTCTCGCTTTTGTAGGCGGCGCCCTTCTTTTACTTAAGGTGCCGAACCTTAGCTTAAGCGGTATGGCTCTCAGCATAAGCATTACCGTTCCTTTCCTTAACATGGAAAAGCAGTTTGCCGGCCAGATAGGCGGTATTTCCCAGCAGATCAATGCTGTTGTCATGGGTCTCGCGGGAGTCAACCGTATCTTCACCCTTATGGATGAAATCCCTGAAGAGGATGATGGAACTGTTACACTGGTTCATGCAAAGGAAGTGGATGGTCAGATAACAGAGTC
This sequence comes from Oribacterium sp. UBA3737, assembly GCA_002371295.1. The sequence goes on from DFGZ01000102.1 coordinate 24,429, forward strand.
TTCCGAGCGTACAGAGACCTGGGCATGGAAGCGTATTAAGGATGACGGTACTGCTGAGTACAGAAAGCTTGAGGGAGATGTGGTCCTTAAGGACGTTGACTTCTCCTATGACGGAAATCATACGGTGCTTCATGGTGTCAATGTCTTTGCCCGCCCTGGCCAGAAGGTGGCTTTCGTTGGCGCTACCGGTGCAGGTAAGACCACCATTACTAACCTTATCAACAGATTTTATGAGATACAGGACGGAACCATCACTTACGACGGTATAGACATTAAGAAGATAAAGAAGGCGGATCTCCGTCATTCACTTGGTATCATCCTTCAGGATACGGTGCTGTTTACAGGTACTGTTATGGAGAATATCCGTTACGGTAAGCTCGATGCCACAGATGAAGAATGTATGGCAGCCGCAAGGCTTGCGGGAGCGGATGACTTCATAAGAAGACTTCCGGAAGGTTACAATACCATGCTTCTTTCCAACGGTTCCAACCTTTCCCAGGGCCAGAGACAGCTTATCTCTATTGCGAGGGCTGCTGTTGCGGATCCTCCTGTTATGATCATGGACGAGGCTACCTCATCCATCGATACCCATACAGAGGCTATAGTCCAGAGAGGTATGGATGCTCTTATGGCAGGGCGTACGGTATTTGTCATCGCCCACAGACTCAGTACAGTCCAGAATTCAGACGTAATCATGGTACTTGACCATGGAAAGATCATAGAACGAGGCTCCCACGACGAACTCATCGCCGCCAGAGGAAATTATTATCAGCTTTACACAGGTGCCTTTGAGCTTGAGTAACAAGCCATGCAACGAAAAAGCAGGAGGTCATCCGGATGCTTGCATCCAGGATGACCTCCTGCTTTTTCGTTATACGGCGCCTATGGCGACGGTTATACATGGGCGTAGCCCATGTATAACAGAGCATGGCTTGATTAGAATCAGGCATACGGCGCCATTTTTTTGATGCATCAAAAGCTGTTTTGATGTAAAATGAGTCTCATTGCAAAAAATTTAACGGAAGAATCAATTCATTCTCCCGATGAGGTTATATATTTTGAAAGAACACGTTGACAGACGAAAATCCATATCCGGGTATCAGGGCCCAAGAGCCGGGCGTATAAATAACGAGGAGAAATCCGTAAGCGTGAGGCCCAGAGATGACATGGATATACCCGTAAAAGAACTGCAGATGCCTAAGGATATAAGAACCCTTCAGGTTGCGGATTTTTTTTCGGATGAAGAAGAGAATACTGAGAACGGAAGACAGGTAAAGGTAGAGAGTATCGGAAAGGCTCTCGGAAGGAACCGGGAAAAGACCGCTGACAGACCTTCTGTCGGTTCACATTCCGGGACTGACCGTAAGAAAAAACATAATAGCAGATCCGATTTCGGAAAAAGCAGAAAAAAAGCCGAAAGCAGATTTAAATCCGGAAAAGAGGGCAAGGATAAGAAATTTGTAAGTACAGGCTATGAAAGAAAGAAAACAGAAGCCAGATTCAGCGGAAAGTCAGATGAAAATCAGTATGAATTGTCAGAGGAGCTGAAAAGACTGTATGAATCAGATTCGGAGGCCGAGGTAAAGAATCATACAGATGCTTATGAGATAGCCGGAGAGAATCTGAAGACCGATGAAGGGAAGCTCATTTTTGGTGAAGATCTGACAAAGTCCGGTGATGACAGAAAAAAGGTCTTTTTCAATTCCAGAAGAAGCAATTATTCAGGAACAAGATCTGAAAGACTGCTGGAAAAAAGCAGGAGAAAAGAGATAGAGGATCAGTTTCAGGACGTAGTTCCTTATATTCCCGTTGAAGAGGAAGTGGAAACGGTCAGTCATAAAAGCCATAAATGGGGAAAGCTTGCGCTTGTTTTTTGCGCATTTATGCTGCTCTATGAAATCGTAATAATAGGAGCCGTTTCACTGAACCCGGATTTTATGGGGAATGTAAGCAGCGGGATAGTCGAAATGAAAGCTGATCTTGAAGAGAGATTCATGCATAAGGAGGATCCTGAAGAGACGGAGCCGGAGACACCTTCCGAATCATATGTTCCGGAAACTGAATTTGCCGAGAATACCGAAGGAGTGACTTCTTATGTCAATGAATCCGGCGCTATAGCTGTTCAGAACCCGGCTATTCCTGTTGAGGCAGAAGCCATAGGAAAAGGTGCTTCCGAGCCGGTGGAGCTTATGTTTGCCGGTGATGTGTATCTGAGCGATCACGTAATGGAGGCTTATCGTTCTCAGGGAGACATAAGTGGTGTTTTATCTGAGGGGTACCGTCAGGAGATAGATTCGGTGGATTATTTTGTTGCCAACGAGGAGTTTCCTTTCAGCAGCAGAGGAAAACAGGCCGAGAACAAGCAGTTCACCTTCAGGGTTCCTCCGGATGATGTCAGTATCATCAGGGAAATGGGTATAGACCTGGTCACACTTGCCAACAATCATACCCTTGATTACGGAACGGAAGCCCTTTTGGACACCATAAGCACCCTGGATGATGCCGGAATCAGGCATGTGGGGGCGGGATCCGACCTGAACAGTGCTTCTGAATCTGTCACTGTCAGCATCAAGAGCAAAAAGATCGCCTTCATCGGTGCTACAAGAGTGATGCCGGAATCCTACTGGGCTGCAACAGATACAGGTGCAGGTGTTTTTGCGGCTTATGATGACACTGCACTTCTCGAAAAGATCAAAACCGCCAAGGAACAGGCCGATTTTGTAGTGGTCTATGTCCATTGGGGGGAGGAACGAAAAGAAAAACCGAATGAGGCTCAGACGACTCTGGCACACAACATAGTTGATGCCGGAGCGGATCTTGTTATAGGAGCCCATCCTCATGTTCTTCAGGGAATAGAGTATTATAAAGGAGTTCCGATCGCTTACAGTCTGGGCAACTTTGTATTCGGCAGTTCCATTCCTTCAACCGCCCTCTTAAGAGTGACTATTGATGATGCGGAAGCTCCGGAGACGGAGGCTGCCGGCGATATCACACCCGGAGGAACTGAGACTCCAAAGACTCCGGATGAAAAATCATCCGAAGAAAAGCACTTTGATGTACAGCTTCAGCTCATTCCCGGAAAATCTGCGGCAGGATATACCGAGAAGCTCGACAATGCTTCTGAAATTGCATCTGTGTACTCCTACATAGCGGGAATAAGCACAGGTGTGAGCATTGACGGAAACGGCGTGGTACATCAAAGCTCTTGAAAAGGTCACTTCATAACAGGTTGACAAGCCTTGTTAAAATCTGTAAACTTATGGTCGTATCTGAGAGACGTTTCTGCTTTTAAGGTACAACCATAAGTATCATACATTAGCTACTGTAGCACAGTCGGTAGTGCATCTGATTCGTAATCAGAAGGTCACCGGTTCAAGTCCGGTCAGTAGCTCATATGCCTTGGTTCCGGATGCGAGGAATCAGGGCATTTTTTTTGCAGATTTTTTGCAGATTGTATACTTTTATTTTTTTCTTGCAAAGAAACCTAGATAGAAGTTACAATAGAAAAGTCGTTATAATTATTTTTTGATAAAATTTGATTATATTTAATAGAGATTTAGAGGTAATATGAGATTTAAAAGAAAAATAATGATGGGGATGATGGCCGCGATGCTTGCGGTCACAGCTTCGTTTCCGGCGTTTGCGGATGAAAATAAGGCATGGGAATGGATGGATCTGAACAGTGACGGTGTTCAGGAAGCGTATCAGTACAACGAAGACGGTTCTATGGCTCCTGTTAAAGCCGGGGAGGATGGATACAGTGCAGTAACGCTTCAGGCCGATGGTTCTGTACAGTGCGAGGGTGAGACTATTGCAGTGGCTTCACTCGACGAAAGTGCAGCGGCTTCCGCAGCTGCTACAGCTGAGACTTCCGTAACTTCAGAGGAATCAGACAGCACTTCCGGCGGAAATATTCATTCCGCTGCAGATGCCTATGCTTATGCCATGGCTGCATCAGGCCGTCCTGATATCGTTAATTTTGCAAGACAGTATATAGGAGTTCTTCCTTATGGTGCAGGAAACACACTTAACGGAAGAGTGGATTGCTCAGGCTTTGTTCAGGCTGTATTCAGAGAGTTCGGTATTTCTCTTCCCAGAACTTCCAGGCAGCAGGCTGCCAGTGCACCGAGATATGTAAGTGAGGCGGAGATGCTTCCGGGTGATTTGATCTTCTACGGAGGAAGTATAGGTTCCGTTAGCCATGTTGCTATCTATACCGGAGACAATTCCATAGTTCATGCCACAAACAGCAGACGCAATTCAGTGTTCGAGGATCGTGGAAGCAGAGCGATTCATTATGAGCGTATTGCGGCTATCGGAAGGTTTTGGTAAAACAGAGTATGATTTTCTTTTTCGGTATTACAAACGGTCGAAAGGATCTTGATTTCCATCAGCAGATGACCTGCGACCTCTGCGGAAGGATGGGACAGTACAGGGTTTTCATGACTTATATGGTACTTTCCATTTTCTTTATTCCGGTCTTTAAATGGGGGAGGACATATTATGTTGAGACTTCCTGCTGCGGATCCATATACGAATTAAGACCGGAGACAGGAAGAGCCATAGAGTATGGTGAAAATGTCACCATACGTCAGGAGGATCTGTATCTAAGACAGAAAGGCAATAATCTGAGAGAGCGTAAGGTCTCTAAGATATGCTATAACTGCGGTTATGAAACATGTGAAGATTTCGAGTTCTGTCCAAAATGCGGAAAAGCCTTTGAAAGCTGAAGGTTTCCTGCGAAATCATAAAGGGGATAGAGTATGAATTTTGATTGGGGAGCGGTTTTAGGTCCGATTCTGAGCCTTGCTGCATTTTTTATCATAGTGGGATATATAGGATACCGTATCAGAAGGTTCCGGCATTCCATCATGGGACAGGCAGTGGAGACCATTGCAAAGGCTGTCGTCAACGGAGACGGCATGATAGAAGAGGCGGAATACACCGCGAAGCCTAAGTCACTGTCTTCCATGGATTCTATTTATATTCCTAAGCTTGAGAAGGATTTTCCTGAGTTCAACTGGAATGAGTGGAAGGTACGGATACAGGATGCGGTTTTGAGAAGGATGGAAGCTATAGACGAAAGAGATCCGGAAATCATAAAGGATCACCCCCTCATTATGGAGGAGGTTGAGAGAGTTATCACCAATGAAGGCACCGGAGTGAAGAATCTGACCTATTCGGAGGATGAGCTTGAGTTCAAAAACAGACATGCATACAATACGGTGATTTTCGGATATGACAGAAACTCCGGACTCTGTACCATTCGCACACAGACATCAGCCAGCTATGAACGTCATGTAAAGGCAGGAATGAAAGCAAATTCCGCTTCCGGAAATACCGGGGCCAGGATCAGAAAGATCCAGACGGTTTTCAAAACAGAACTTGTATATGTCCAGGATGCGGACAAGGTGGACAGTAAACTGAAGGGCAGGATGATAGGATACAACTGCCCAAACTGCGGCGCTCCGCTTAAGAAGATAGGAGCCAAGGTGTGTGACTACTGTGGTACTGCCGTTGAGGGTGTAAATACGAGAGTATGGACCATAAACAAGATAACTGAAGACAGAAGATAATGAATTATGATAGAAATCCCGCGATGAAATGAGGCTATGTCTCGGATCTGCGGGATTTTTTGTTATACAAACTCTTAAATAATGTACAAAAACGAGTGATGTGGTGCTGAGGGTAAGGAAAGATGAAGAAAAGGATGTGTGCTGGATAGTCACATCTAATTCCTTAGGATATCTGAAGGATGGAAATATACAGGAGCCGGTATTCCGGTTACAGACTCATACACCATACTCAGATTCAAGTGCCGGAGTACACCGGAGAATGGTGTGCCTGCCTTGATTCTGTTTGATTCATACGACATACTACTTATATAAAAGATTACAGAAAAAAGGTATATGCAGCTATAACCGGTGATCAGGTTGCGCTTACAGATATCAGAGTCATATAAAAAAGACCGTGGAATTGATGGTGAAATCAATCCCACGGTTTTTGTTTAAATTTATGTGACCTGTTAAGGCTCTTTGGAAAAAACGGTCCCTCTCGCAGTGGGCTGATTATCTTAGGAAGCATCAGTTTGTTTCATGAAGGAATTTTATGAAGGTATCGACCTCGTGCTGTGAGCGGAGACGGAGAGTATATACATATCTTCCGATGTGCTGCCATGCCGCTTCCGGAAGCTCCTTCCGCATGACGATGACATCATGGAACTTGTCTGCTATGCGGCTTTCGGGATGAACATAATCAGGACCTTCCTTACGGCTTGCATGAACAGAGAAGCAATCCTCCTCCCCGGTCTTTGCGGTATGATGTGAAAGCTCTGAAGCAGTCTGGAGTTTTCCGTCAAGGTAACGGCGGTCAGTAGTTATCATATCTGCCCAGATTTTATACACGTCTACAGAATGGGCAAAATTCATCATGTCGGGAATGTATCCTCCCGCAGGACAGAGATCTGTATCTATGGCGATATAGTCACCCTCTGAACCGAAGCCCTCCTGGTCCTTTGTGAGGCACTTAAATACGAAATGAACGAAACGGGATTTTGCATCAAGTGATTTCAGGGTTTTTCTTCCCAGAGAACGAAGCTTTGCAGGCATTCCGGGACAGGTATAGTATACGATGCCGGTATCAACTGTCTTTGTGAGAGCGGCCTCGGGCCAGACTGTCATGGATTCAAACAAAGGGTCTCCGTTACTGTCTGAAACTGCATCATAGGAGCAGATAGTGCCTTCAGCATTCTGGTTTTTCGCCAGAGTTTCAGCATCTATGGCTGTTGCAGGATAATGTCTCGGTCCGGCAGCTATATTGAAATCCGTTCTGAGAAGTACCTCCTGGGAAAGCCAGTATGGATTCATGGATTCAATCCGGTCGATCTTTCCGTATTTAAAAGAGAAAAATGCAACTGCCCGATAAAGCTGGTCATAATCCGAAAGACTGTCGATGCGGTAATACTCAGTCAGGCTGTCTCTGAGATCCTGAGGCAGATTTTCGTAGGGTGCATCCCCCACGCCTAAGACATTGACACCGTTTTTCTTCAGACGGTCGCAAAAGTTCCAATAATTATCAGGGTAGTTTGGGGAAAGAAAAATGAAATTCATATCGGAGCCTCCTGTAGGGACGCCAGTCCATGAAAATATGACTTGAGAGGAACTGACATTTATATCATATTATACATTTATTTCAGGCGGAAATATAGTGCACGGGAAATGTAATTCATGGTATAATTTTCATATTACTTTGACATAGAAATAACGAACGTGAAATATAGAGGATAGGAGGAACAGCTAGTGAATCGAGATAAGTATACGTGGCACAGTGTGCATCTGGATAAGGATATGTCGGTTGTGGTTTATGGGACAAAGGGTATCCCTGTACTTGCTTTCCCGACTCAGAGTACCAGATTTGATGACTGGGAAAAGAACGGTATGGTTGACAGCATAGAGGAATTTCTTGAGGCCGGAAAGATCCAGCTTTTTACCGTCGGATCAGTGGATGATGAAAGCTGGCTTTGTGAGAACGGCATAGATGTATGGAGGACTGCAAGACAGGAAAGCTACTATAGGTATATAGTCGAGGAGGTGCTTCCGTTTATACGAAAGATAAACAAGACAAAAAAGCTGCCTATTGCAGCAGGCACCGAGATCGGGGCAAATCAGGCGGCGGTTGTCTTTTTGAGAAGACCGGATCTTTTCCAAGCTCTTATCGCCATGTCTGGAATCTATGATGCCAGATATTTCTTTGGAAACTACATAGATCATGATCTTTATGAAAATTCTCCGGAGCGTTTCCTGGAGAATATGGCACCGGATCATGAGTATATCCGGATCTACAATAACAGAAAGATGATTTTCTGCGTTGGGCAGGGAGCACAGGAATTCGATGGAGTGCGTGCCCTCAAGAATCTTGAGAGAATCTTTATCACCAAGAGCATCAATGCATGGTGCGATTATTGGGGATATGATGTTTCCCACAGCTGGGAGTGGTGGTGCAAGCAGATAAAATATTTCCTTCAGAAGGTCCTGGAAACAGACAAGGAGTCTGTAGCAGTCAGTGATAAAAAGAAGATCGAAGCATCTGATGAAAAAAAGAAGACTGTAGCAGCTGACGATAAAAAGAAGATTGAAGCATCTGATGATAAAAAGAAAACGGAAGTCGCTGAAGATAAAAAGAAGGCCGAAGCTGTAAAGGCAGAGAAAAAGCCCGATGGGGTAACTCAGGCAAAAAAGCCTTTGAAATCCGGTGAAGAGGCAAAGGCACAGGTGACCGGCGGTAAGGGTATATAAAGCCTTTGACGGTCAGGTTTCATTTGGAAGTACAGTGATTAACAAGAGGAACAGTTACATTTTCTTAAATTTACGTGGAGGTAATTATGCTGAGAGTAGAACAGTTTTTAAAGCAGGCAGAAACATATTATCTTGCGACGGTGGATGGTGATCAGCCACGTGTGAGACCCTTCGGGACAGTAAACATCTTTGAAGGCAGACTTTACATCCAGACCGGCAAGGTCAAGGATGTTTCAAAGCAGATCCACAAGAATCCGAAGGTTGAGATATGTGCTTTTAAAGACGGCACATGGCTCAGAGTTTCGGGAGAGCTTGTAGAGGATGACAGAATCGAAGCAAAGAAGTCAATGCTTGATGCTTATCCATCCCTTCAGGAGATGTATTCAGCTGAAGATGCCAACACAGAGGTATTTTACTTCAAGAATGCAAAGGCTACCTTCAGTTCATTTACAAGCGCACCGGAAACAGTTGAGTTCTGAACAGATACATCTTTTTAGAAGAATATGAGATAAAGTGAACTGAGACGGTATAAACTGAGCCGTCCTTCGTTCTGAAATGATCCCCCCTAAGCAGATAAGGCAATTAACCTGATCTGCCTGAGGGGGATTTTTTTATGCGCGATACGGCGATATGAGATTTCAATGTCAGTTCACACAAAGAACACAGTTTCAAAAGCATTTTTCAGCCTTCTTTCAGTTTGGGACTGTATGCTACATCCATCCTAAAGGACGTTGAGTTTTTTAAAGGAGAATAAGAAATGGCATTACAGATTTTTGAAAGAATTGAAAAGAAGTTCATGCTGACCGGAGAACAGTTTGAAAAGCTTCAGCCTGTACTGGAGGAACACATGTCTCCCGATAAATTCACAGATTATACGATATGCAACATATATTTCGATACTGACAATTTCCAGCTGATACGTAATTCTATCGAAAAACCAAAGTACAAGGAAAAGCTGAGATTAAGATCCTACGGTGTTCCAACTGAAGATCAGGAAGTTTTTCTGGAACTTAAGAAGAAATATGCGGGAATCGTATATAAAAGACGGATCTCAATGAAGATGTCAGAGGCAAGAAAGTACCTGTACGAAGGAAAAACTCCGGTGATAAAGGAGGATTTTGTAACAAAGCAGATCTTCAGAGAGATAGATTACGCAAAGAACTTCTACGGACTTAAACCAAAGGCTTTTATAGCGTATGACAGAGTAGCGCTTCATGGAAATGAGGATCCGGATCTGAGAGTTACTTTTGACAATGCCATAAGAGCAAGGGAAAAGGATCTGGAGCTTACCGAAGGAGATCAGGGAGAACGCATCATTCCCGAGGCACATGTCCTCATGGAAGTAAAGATCCCCGGGGCCATGCCTGTCTGGATGGCAGAAGCATTTGCAGAACTCCATATAAATATGGTTTCATTTTCAAAATACGGAAGCTATTATAAGCAGCAGTTCGCAGTTGAGACCGGACGTGAAGCAAAGATCATCGCGTTGAAACAGCAGAAAGCCAGGGAGCTCGAAAGAAACAGAAGGGAAACCGCAGGAGAGCTTGCAATTCCCGGAAGAGCAATGGCCTGAAATTACAAGAACAGTTAAATGTTATTAAGGTACATTTAATGTACATAAAAAATATCACACAAGGAGAATAGATCATGTTAGATACAATTATTTACGATACAGGAGTAACACCGTCGGCTTTTGTTTTATGCCTTGGAGTTTCCATGGTACTTGGTGCAGTGATCGCCGTATTCCACAGTTATAAAAACAGGTGCAGCAAGAATTTTATTATGACCCTTGTCCTGCTTCCTGCCATAGTACAGTCGGTGATCATGCTTGTAAACGGCAACGTGGGCACCGGAGTAGCGGTCATGGGAGCCTTCTCACTTGTAAGATTCAGATCCCTTCCGGGAAACAGCCGTGAGATAGCATCTATATTCCTTGCCATGGCAGTAGGTCTTGCCACAGGTATGGGTCATTTAATGATGGCTGTGGTCTTTACAGTGATAGTCTGTGCAGTATCTCTCGTAATAGTAGCTTCGCCATTCGGGCATGGTAAAGAGCTTGAAAGAGAGTTGAAGGTGACGATTCCGGAAAATCTTGACTATTCGGATATATTTGATGATATATTTGGCACATATTCAAACGGTGCACAGCTTGTAAGAGTCAAGACAGTCAATATGGGATCTCTTTATGAGCTGGTATATCACCTGACACTTAAGGATAAGAAAAATGAGAAACAGATGATAGATGACATCCGCACCAGAAACGGCAATCTGGAGATAAGCTGCGGAAGGATTTCGGAAAAGGCAGAAGCGCTTTGATCAGCGTTTCCTGAAGTAGGACATAAGCGGATTTATGATATGGAAATGAGGAAAAAATAATGAGAAAGAATAATCACGCATTTCAAAGAAACACCGGAACTATAAGGGGAATAGCTGCAGTATGTGCAGCAGCGGGAACAGTGGCTGTCCTTGGAACGGCATGCGGAAGCGGTGCTTCCGGGGTTCCGGCTCTAGATGGAAAGAACAGCTCAAATGCAGCGGAAAGCTCTGAGGCTGATCAGAATACAAAAATCTCAGGCAGTGAAACCAAAGGCGAGATAGCCATAACAGTGAAGGACGGAAACATTGATATAAGCGGTCAGAATTCCGACAGCGTTAAGGTTACGGGAACAACTGTCACCATAACAAAGGCCGGTACCTACAGATTAAGCGGTGTTCTCGAGGAAGGACAGATACTTGTGGAGGCAGGCGACAAGGACGATGTTCAGCTGGTGCTTGACGGCTTCAGTATCAGCAACAGTGAAACAGCACCGATATATGTCAAAACTTCCGGTAATTTCTTTCTTGTCCCTGAGGAAGGTACCGAAAATGTGGTGGAGGATAAGCGTGAGGCTGTTTCTTCCACAGGCAGTACATCTCAGGAGGAGATTCCTGATGCTGCGATTTACAGCAAATCGGACCTTTATATCATCGGTACAGGTACTATCAATGTTACCGGCGGCTATGCTGACGGTATCCATGGCAAGGATCTTCTCATGGTATCAGAGGCGGTCACTCTCAACATCACTGCCACAGAGCATGGTATCAACGGAAAGGACAGTCTGGAGATTCAGGCCGGAACCTTCAACATCACTTCCGGTGAGGATGCCCTCCATTCCAAGGGGGATGTCATCATCAGTGACGGTACACTCAGCATCTCTGCTTCGGACGATGGAATCCATGCAGAGAATGAAGTGAGAATAAATGGAGGAACTATAGATATTTCGGATTCCTATGAAGGACTTGAGGCGCTTATGGTAACGATAAATGGAGGTGATCTCAGAGTCACGGCTTCGGACGATGGTGTGAACTCCGCAGGCGGCGCCGATTCTTCAGGCGGAGTGTTCGATGTGACCGAGGGCGCAGCCGTGACCATTAACGGAGGTACGGTATACATTACTTCGGAAGGAGACGGAATTGATTCAAACGGCGATGTGATCATTACCGGCGGAGATATTTACGTTGACGGTCCTTCTATGGATGGCAATGCTTCTCTCGATTACAACAGCACAGCCACCATCACCGGCGGCAGCTTCGCCCTTACAGGATCTAGCGGTATGTTCCAGAACTTCAGTGAGGACTCAAGCCAGGTTCAGCTCATAGTTTACTATTCAGAACGTCAGGCAGCGGGCACTGAAATTACAGTGGAAGACAGCGAAGGTAACGTGATCTATTCCAATGCTGACTCTCAGAAGGATTTCTCGGTATTCCTGCTTTCAAGTCCGGAGCTTAAGTCTGGTGAGACCTACACAGTAAAGACAGGTGAGCTTGAAGAGACAGTTACTGTGGAAGGACTCACGGGCACTGCAGGGGAGCGTTCTGCCAATATGATGGGCGGAAGAATGGGCGGTCCGGGTCAGGGCGGCCCAAGAGGTCAGGGTGGTCCCGGCGGCCAGGGTGGTCCCGGCGGCCAGGGAAGACCTGAGGGGCAGAATGGTCCCAAGGATAACGGTATGCCTAAAGGAAATCCTGAAGGCGGAGAAATGGCCCCGCAGACAGCGTCACAGAATTAAATAAGGTATCTAAAGAGCAGATTCGGAGTATTCCGGGTCTGCTTTTTTGTTGGGGCAATCGCCGAAACCAGCCTCGCCGGCTGGATGGCATCCCATTTTTCTTTCGAAAAATGGGATCAAATTCAGTATCATTTAAGTTTCGTGAATTACTATACAGCCATACAGAGCAGGAGGCTCTGGCAGTTATATGGTTTTTTATTCCGAAAGGAGAAATTATGTATAGAGATTTAAAAATGGTGAGAATAGCTGTAATTCCGGCCTATGAACCGGATAACAATCTTATAAAAGTGGCATCGGAAGCCGCAGCAGCAGGATTTGAGGTAATTGTTGTTGATGACGGATCAGTTAACGGAAAGGCGGTAAAGAGCGGCAAGGCCACAGCTGAAACCTATAATGAGATATTTGAAGAAACCGGTGTCTTTGCTCATGTCATCCGTTATTCCGAGAATCGGGGCAAGGGATATGCCATGAAAACAGCCTTCAGCTATATAAAGGATAACTATGAGGAAAGGGACTACACCGTTGTGGTCATAGATTCGGACGGCCAGCACAAGGTGACGGATGCCCGGATGCTCACGGATTATGCCGCAGCCCACAGAGATACACTGGTTCTCGGAAGCCGCCGTCAGAGTGCGGAGTCTCCCCTCAGAAGCCGCATAGGAAACGGGATCACGAGGAATGTTTTCAGATTTGTGTCGGGGGTGAAGATTTACGATACCCAGACCGGAATGAGAGCATTTTCCGGGGATCTGATGGAAAGAGCCCTTATGGTATCAGGTGACAGGTATGAATATGAGATGAATATGCTGATGGATTTTTCCAGAGCCCGCATTTCCATGGCGGAGCTCCCGATAGAAACCATCTACATCGATGACAATGCAGGAAGCCACTTTAATCCTTTAAAGGATTCCGTCAGAATTTACGGGGAGATCTTTAAATTCAGCGCCTCCGGTATCGTAAGTTTTCTTATCGATTATCTGATATTTGTATGCATGCTGGCACTTTTCGGAACCACATCCCGGATAGTAATTTTTGCCAATGTCTTTGCACGGGTCATAAGTGCTGTATCGAACTACAGCATTAACCGGAACTTCGTATTCAAAGGTGCGGGCGTGGATTCGATGGAGAAGGATTACGGCAGAGAGACAGGCTTCACTTCAGCAAAGAGGTACACGTTCCTGGCGGTCTGCATACTTGTTATGAACTCGGCACTGCTGTATCTTCTCAGGATATTAACGGGAGCTGATCCGGCGATACTGAAAATAGGAGTTGAGTGTATCATGTTCTTCGTAAGTTTCACCGTACAGAGACAGTTTGTCTTTGCCGGCATTAAAGATGGATCAACACAGGGGAAAGTCCCCGCAGATATTGAGATCATGACAGAGGATGAAAAGAAGAAGCATGAAGAATACACTGTTTTAGGCATTCAGTCATGATGTTTAAGTAATGGAGAAAATATGAAAAGTAATATTTTAACGGCAAATCCTGCAGACCGGAAATTCAACATAATATACTACCTGGCCCTTATTGCGTTTACCTGCTATGCACTGATGGACACCTTTGTGATCCCGCAGAAGTACAGTGCCGATACGGAAAGGCTTCAGGTGACTGTAAAGGAGGCAGGTGATACGGTTTCTGCAAAGGATGAGGCATTGGTAAGCGGAGGTTCAACGGCAGAATCCGGTGCCGTAAGTGAAAAGAAGAAACACGAAAGACCATCAGGCGGTCCCGGAATGGCAAAGCCCGGAAGTCATACATCAAAAACTGCATCGGCCACGGCAGATGTGACAACCACCATAGATACAGTGAGCTCCGACACAGTACTCGGGACATATTCCGACAGTGTCAAGACCATAACAGTATCAGAGTACAGGGCCAACGACACATCCATATATGTGGCGGATGTGAGACTTGTGGGAGATGCCACAACAGAAGACAGTTCGGCATATACTTCCGCGGATCTTATAAAGACGGCATTTGCAGAAGATACCTACGGTAAGAATATAAAAGCCGGGACGTCGGAGACCGCTGAGGAAAATAATGCGATCCTGGCAATTAACGGAGATTTTTACGGGGCTCAGAATGAAGGCTACGTAATAAGAAACGGAATACTTTACAGATCCGAATCCGGCGGAAACGAGGATCTGGCTATCCTTACCGACGGAAGCTTCATGATTTTTTCGGAGGATGATCTGACTGCAGAGGAGGTTCTGGCAGCAGGTGCAAGTGATGTCTTAAGCTTTGGCCCCGGGCTCGTAGAAGACGGCGAGATAGCAGTGACAAAGGATGAGGAAGTCGGAAAGGCCATGGCCTCAAACCCCAGAACAGCCATAGGTGTTCTGGAAGACGGACATTATGTATTCGTTGTTACGGACGGAAGAACAAGTGAGTCAACAGGACTAACTCTTTATCAGATTGCTGAGTTCATGCAGAGTCTTGGATGCATCACAGCCTACAATCTGGACGGAGGAGGCTCCAGCACCATGTATTTCAACGGTCAGATCATTAATAATCCGACTACAGGCGGAAATAAGATTTCCGAGAGGTCTGTGAGCGACATCATATACATAGGAAAGCAGAGCTGATTTTTTTGATTTAAAGGAGAAAAAAATGACATATTGTGCAGGGCTTAAGAACAGCATGGCAGAAACGGATATGGGGACTGCGGCTGAAATTAAAATTGATGATAATGCATCCATCAGGCTGAAAAACCGGAGATTCGCCATGAATATGGCAAAAAGATATCTCATCAGCACCATAGTGACAGCGTTTTTTGGGGCAGTCTACGAGTATTTCAGTTTCGGGGTATTTTCCTATTACATGCTGTATGCATTTGCATTTCCTCTGGTTCTTGGAATAGTGCCATGGATGATCATCGTCATGGATACAAAGGACCTGACAGGAAAGGGATTTCCTTCAAAGATAACACAGAATCTGTGGGGGGCAGGGATCACAACACTTACTGTTGGTGCCGTATTCCACGGAATACTGGATATCTACGGAACAACCAGTGCATTATCAAAATGCTATTTCATCGTCGGGGGCGTTTTACTGTTGGTGTCCGCCATGACTTTTATAGGAAACAGGGAAAAAAAGGAAACAACAGACAGGATATGACAGGAAATATCGGGGGGCGTTTTGCATGTATATCATGCAGGCGCCTCTCATGATTTATCGGGGAAAGGCATAGGGAATAAAATGATGAGAGTGACAAAAGTATTTGCCTGCCAACATAACAGGCCATTTGTGGCAAATCAACAAAATTAAAAAAATATTAACCTAAGCCTTTCTCTGAAAATACACTATTTTAATGGAAGATAGTGCGATATACTAAAATTTGTATGGGCAAAAATTAATAATGTGGGGTCCTTCAAACGAAGGATTCTCAGAAAACAGGGAGAAACTAATGATTACAATTTTTGTAAGTCTGCTTGGGGGACTGGGTCTCTTCATTGCAGGAATGTACATGATGAGCCACGGTATCGAAAAGGTTGCCGGTAACAAGCTCAGAAAGATCCTTGAGACATTCACCAGAACAAGACTCACGGGAGTACTTGTCGGTCTGTTCTTCACGGCTGTGATCCAGTCCTCAAGTACAGCTACCGTAATGGTAGTTACATTTGTAAATTCCGGGCTTATGGCGCTGTCCAATGCCTGCGGAATCATACTCGGTGCCAACATCGGTACCACAGTGACGGCGTTGCTCGTTGCATTCAGACTGTCGGCTATAGCACCTGTTTTTATTTTTGCCGGCGCGATCATGATGAATTTCATCCCCTATCCAACGGTTAAAAAATCCGGTGAGATAGTAATGGGCTTTGGACTTCTTTTTGTAGGTATTTCAACCATGTCCGGCTCTATGGCGGAGCTCAGGGAGATTCCTGCAGTTATAAGCTTCCTTTCAAGCTTCACAAATCCGGTACTTGGGGTCCTCATGGGATTTGTCATAACTTCCATCGTACAGTCTTCATCGGTTACCGTATCCATACTTGTCGTTATGGGTTCCATGGGACTCGTTGACCTTCGCATCTGTATGTTCATCATCCTTGGATGTAACATCGGAGCATGCTCAAGTGCGGTACTTACAGCACTTCAGGGCAATGCCAATGCAAAGCGTACAGCCCTTATACACCTTCTGTTCAACATTTTCGGAACTGTTCTCATGTTCGTGCTTCTTATGCTTTTTGCAGGATACATAGAGAACATCATAAGATTTGTTTCCGGTACCGGAAACGATCCGGGATCACTTGGACGAAACATAGCATTTGCACACTTTATCTTCAAGGTATTCCAGGTTATCATTTTCTATCCGTTTATGGATCAGATCATCAACCTTACCTATGTACTTGTTAAGGACGAGGTTAAGGCAGAGTCCGAGGATGGAGAGTTCCGTCTCAAGTATATCAACCTTAACAAGCTTCCAAACCCTGCGGTTGCCATCTATATGGCGAAGCAGGAGATGGAGCGCATGGCCAATGTGGCTTTTACCAATCTCAACACTGCGGTGGATTGTCTTTTAAATGAAGACGGAGAAGGAATAAAGAAGGTTTACGATACCGAAAAGTATATCGATTGGCTTTGCGAGCAGATAAATACCTACATGACAAAGATAAACCAGAACGCCATCCCTCTTCGTGATGCGGATCTCATTGCAGGATATTTCCATGTGTGTTCGGATATCGAAAGAATCGGTGATCATGCCGAAAATATAGCAGACGCTGTAAGATTTTTTGCTGAGAAGGACATTCATATGTCGGATCTGGCAAAGGAAGATATCAGAGGCATGGTGAATGTTGTAGATAAGCTTATGAAGGATTCTCTTGATATGTTCGTCACCGGAGACATGACCAATATGGAAGAGGTTCGTAAGCTGGAAGACCAGACTGACGATATGGAGAGAAGCCTTCAGGATAAGCATATTAAGCGCTTAAGCGAAGGAAAGTGCTCCGTAAGTGCAGGTATTTTCTTCTCTGATATCGTTTCCGGTATCGAGCGTGTCGGAGATCATGCCATCAATATCGCATTCTCGCTTTATGAGGCAAAGAACCGCCAGCAGTCAGTTAAGGCTGTCTGAGAGAGTGAAGGGGGCTGGATATCTTCCGGCCCTTGCCTGAAAGCAAATGCATCATAATAAAAACCGGTCGCACCATTTAAGGTGCGGCCGGTTTTTTGTCACATATAGAACTTACTGAGCGGCAGGGAACATCACTGCATTAGGATCCATTGCGGCTGCCATATTAACACTCTCGGCTGCCTGTGTATCTGCAGGAAGCTCAGCTGCAGCGGTTTCCGGAACTGCAGCTTCTGAAGAGGTTTCTGCCATATATGTTTCAGGGATATAAGCACTTGATTCAACGACGGTTTCGGCGGAGGTTTCTATAACAGGCTGTGTCTCGGCTGCAGCTTCGGAAGAAGCAGCTCCGGTAGAGTGTACAGACTCTTTATTTGTGATGATCTGACCTGCTGAACGTGTCTCAACGATCTGCTGCTTTACGCCTATGTTAGGGTTTCCTGTGTCATCATTGATGACCTCGTACCAATCTCCGTTGAAATACTCGTAAAGAGCACCGTCTATGGTCTTTGTGTCTCCGTCAGAAGGACCGCTTGCTTCGGTTTCTGCTGCTTCCTCAGATTCCTCCTCGGAACCGGGACCGCCCGGGGCATTCTCGCCGTTATCTATAAGCTCGCCGAGGGCAGCAGCGTCCAGCACTGTAATATCCTTTGATTCAAACTTGTCGTAGGATTCAGGAAGAGTGAGGTTTCCTGAAACTATGATTCCTGCAAATGACTCTGCTTCTTTGGTTGTACCGAAGGAAACAGCCACATACTCTGCAGGGGCAAATTCATCGTTGATAAGTACGATGTGCTGCTCGGCTGAGGTTCCGGCGAATTCGGATACTGAACGTCCGAAGGGCTTTCCGTCAACACTTACGTATACATCATTGGCACCTGTCTGATAGTCATAGTCAACACCGAGAAGTCCTGTTACGGTTTCTCCATATACATCAAGAATCATATCGGCAGGAAGCTCGAAGGTGGTATCGTTGACCTTTACGAAATCCGAAGCTGAAATGTAAGTGTAGTGCTCAAGCTGTCCGGTCTTTTCGTAAAGAGCAGTAACGGAGTTGTCAATGTTTTCCTCTGCACCTGCTGCAAAGTCCTTTACAGAGCTTACGATCAGGTCTGCGGTCCTTGAGTTTCCTTCATCATTCTGGCAGATTTTGTCAGAAGCTGCTGTATCATTGGCGCTGCCGCCGTCAGCTTCCATGAGCTTTGCCACATCTATGGTGAGACCGTGATAGTGGTCTGTGATGTCCTTGATGGCAGAAGCATTGGCTGCAGCATGACCATCCGGATTTGTAACGGAAGATGGCTCGATGAGAGAGATGACTGAGAGCTCAGGACATTTACTGATGAGGTTTCTGATGATGCTCTCGTAGAAGGTTCCGAAGGTCTCCGGATCATCGTACTCGCCGAAGCTGAGGATGACTGCGTCATATTCCGAACCCTCGGGAATTTCGTTTGCCATAACGAAGCCGGAGTAAACCGTATTGTCGGAAGGAAGAGCGTAGTTGTCGATCTGAACATCGGATGAGAACTCTTTCTGAAGCTTTTCACTGATGAGCTCTGCCCAGGATGTGGAAGAATTCTCGAGATTACTTCCCTTTGCGAAGCCGTCTCCGAGGACAAGCACTGATACCGGCTGGCCGAGTTTCAACTTGCCGTAGAATGTGCCTGCCTCCACATCTCCGGATGCAGCTTTATTTTCTTCGCTTTCAGCTGCTGTTGTGGCTGCAGCAGTGGTTTCTATAGCAGGATCGGCAGCACCGCTTTTTCCTGTCACGGCAGCAAGTCCCATAAGAACAACCACTGCACCGGCAAGGCCGCCTACGCAGGCTTTCTTATTCTGCTCGAAAAATGTTTTAAAATCCATAAATTTCTCCTTAATCCATACTGGATATATGATACGGCACTTTGGAAATTGAAATAAGCGTGCCGGGTGTCGGATATGTGCCCTGATATGTCAAGGTTTTTTCACTGAACACACCGTTTCATGATACTTTTTATAAGTATAAAAATCAATTAAGTTTCTTTTAAAATCATGGTGCGGGTGACAAAATCATAGATGGGTCATTTTGATATGATAGTTTATGCTTATTGTGCTGCGTTTTTGAAACATCTGCCTGACCATGTTGTTGCGAGGTGTTAAGCTGGTGCTGGCTGTCACAAGGCATTAAGCTGGTGATAGACTTCATATCACTTATGGCATATAATTAAAAAGGCTATATTTAAGAAGGAATTATGATAATTATGAGTAGTAATGATAACAGAAACGACAATCCAAATCTTAATCAGAACGAACCGCTGACAGAGAAGGAGGTGGCTTCCAAAAAGCCCATGGTGCTTCTCGCTGTTCTGATACTGCTGATCCTTGGCATAATCGGTGTCTTTGGTTACATGGTAAATGTTGCCATGAAAGAGGATGCCATCGACCAGTCAGCAGCGGAGGAACTGAAAAACGAGGACGGCAGGAGACTCCAGCCTGAGACTGTGGAGGAGTCATCCGTCAATCTCAGCGTTGCACTGGCAAAGAGCAGCAGTTTATTTAACAGACTGACCGCTTCGGAGCCGGTTTCCATACTTATAGTCGGAGATACTTTCGGAACTGGTGCGGGTGCCTCTGACGGAACGAACTGGACAGAGCTTCTGGCCTCAGATTTAAAGGAAAGCTTCGGATCCGAAGTGACAGTTAAAAATCTTTCCCTTTCCGATGGTAATGATGCGTATTCAGCATATGTCTCTCTTATGAACGAGGCAGCCGGAAACAAGGATACTGCATACGACGCAGTCATTGTTTCCCTGGGATATTTTGATGATCCGTTTAACTTTGATCTTCAATATGAAGGAATCCTCCGTTCCATCAGGAGATGCTACAGTTCTGCTGAGATCATCGGTCTCATAGAGTCTGCATCCGTAACAGCTGCAGACGGACACTCCGACGAAACAGCTCTTTATGCAAGAAACCTTCTGGAGCATTACGGCGGAATCGTTGCAAACATGGGTGAGGCCTATGCGGTTTCCGGAAAGGATGTGAACTCCCTGACTGATGACGGCGTCCTTCCCAATGCTCAGGGACAGAAGATTTATGCCGACTGGATAGTAAAGAAGATAAAGGAAAAGCTTGACAGGACTCTCACGGCTGCAGAAACCGGGGATAACGGTTCTTCACAGCAGGATTCAGGAGCTATCGACCCGGTAAACCCGGATTCTGAACTTTATGATCACTAT
The DNA here is from genome assembly GCA_002371295.1 of Oribacterium sp. UBA3737. The sequence continues at coordinate 45,061 of DFGZ01000102.1, forward strand.
TATTACATTGCGGCTTCGGATTTTTATCGCGCAGATGATGTGAACTATCTCATCAATATCAGTAAGCTTGAAGAGCTTTCAGCTGAGAATGTGGGTATGCTCGGTATCGACTACGACTATGTGGAAGGTAAGAACACTGTTCAGGTGGTTATCGATAAAAGTATCTTTACAGGCTGGAATACTGAATTTGAGGGAGCAGCTCCCGAGAGGCATATCAGTATAGTGAACAACAATGCTGCAGTTTATGATGAGCTGGCAGTGAGCTTCGCCACAAAGGAACAGGCTGACGCATTCCACGGAGTGATAATTACGGGCAACCTTAATCTTCACAAAAATGAAGAAAAGTACGATAAGCTGCCTATGCCGCCTGAGACTACAGCTCCTGAAACAGAACCTGAGACAGAGCCTGAGACTGAGGAAACTGCAGTTGAGACAGCTGCTGCATCCGATGAATCCAAGGCTGAAAAGTCCGAGACCGAAGGATCAAAGAATAAAAAGAAGACAGAAGAAAAGACAGAAGAGACAACCAAGGCCAAGGAAACCAAGGCCAAGGAAACCAAGGCATCGGATAAGAATGATGAGAAAAAGGATTCCGGGAAGAAAAAGAACAATTCGGAAAAGAAGAATTCAAATTCCGGAAGAACTTCCCAGCCTGCACCTCAGCCGGTTATAGTCCCTGAAACCGTGATGGAGACAGCGGCTGTTGAAACGACTCAGGATCTTAGCCAGCAGATTTCTGAAACAACTGCCATAGGTCCTGTAGTTCCCGGAAACGAAGGTGCTGTGATCAGTGATCCTGCGGATTCTGCCGCTATTGCCCCGGCCGCCGTACCATATACTGTTCAGGGGGGTCAGGGTATAGACATTGAACAGTGGAATACCATCGGACCGCAGGTTGGGTAAAAGACCTTCAACTGAAAACGGTATTTGTATGCTGTGTTCCTGAGAACCTTAAGTTGTTTTGTTGATGAAGAGTGACCCGACTCTTTCATAGGGAATAGACTAAGCCGTTCGCGTGATGCGGGCGGCTTATCTTGTTCGATTATTTGAATAATCATGCTATACGATAAAGATATCAGAGAGCCGTTGTTCTCGTTTCTTGAAGAGACCTACGGCAAAACAAGAATAATAGAAGAAAAGATAATGGGCGGAAGCCGTGCGGACATTGTGATGGTGACGGATGACAGTGTGTACGGCATAGAGATCAAATCCGACGCAGACAGTTATGTAAGACTCGCAGGACAGGTCACGGACTACAACCGCTTCTTTGATTACAATATCATCGCGGTGGGCAGCAGTCATGCCATGCATGTAGAAGAGCATGTCCCGGATTTCTGGGGCATCATAACCATAGACGAGGTGGAGGGAGAGCCGGATTTCTATATCCTGAGGCGCCCGAAGGAAAATCCTCATATAGTATATGAAGATAAGCTGAGCCTTCTCTGGAGACCGGAACTGCAGCATATAGTCCTGAGAAACCTCAGGCATAAGTATGATAACCTGAGTAAGAAAGAGGTCATAAAGAGGCTTACGGCACAAATGGATTATGACATTCTTAGAAAAGAGATGTCGACAGAACTGTTTGAAAGGGATTACAATACCATATTGGATACCATAAACAAGTATCGTGTCGAAAAGGAAAAAAAGAAACCACGCAGGAGAAAGCGCCTTGGAAAGAGCGCCGTATCCATAGGAGCCGCGGGAAAGGCATTGAAAAAGCCGAACCTTCTGGTATCGCACGTAGTAAAGACCAGAAAAAAGAAATAGTTCTTATATTACAGCCGGTTCCGGCGGGTCATAAAGTCTCAAATCAACGTGCAAGCACGTGATTTGGTACTTTTGACGCTCACATCATTAGATTTTTCATCAAGGAGACAGAATTATGAACAGCTTTATGATCGCTGCCAATGCAGTTGTACCGTTTATTTGTTATATGTTGTATGGTTACATCGCAAGGGCTGTCGGTCTTGGGGATGTCAAGTTCTACAAGAAGCTGAATACCATAGTATTTAAGGCGTTTTTTCCGCTCCTGATGTTCAACAACCTCTACACGGCTGATATAGACCTGGGTTCCCATGTTTCCATGATCGGTATTTTCTCCGGGGTCCTGATAGCCATTATCCTGGTCTGTATTCTGGTGGTGCCGCTGATAGTGAAGGAGAATCCGAAAAGAGGAGTTGTCATACAGTCTATATGGCGAAGCAATACCCTGATGTTTGCTTATCCGCTCTGTGTCAGCATGTACGGAGAGGATACGGGCGCCGTTGCATCACTGGTTATTGCCACCATCGTTCCTATCTACAACATTTGCTCAGTGGTGATCTTTTCTATATTTGACAGAGAAAGCGGAGCCAGAACCGATGTAAAAAAGATCATCATGAACATCCTCACAAATCCGCTGATAGTCGGTGCCATAGGAGGGGCGGTCTTTAAGTTCGCCGGCTGGCAGATTCCGGCTTCTGTAATGAGTCCTGTCGCCGGCTTTGCAAATATGACCACGCCGCTTTCCATATTCATTCTGGGGGCAACACTGGATGTCCCGGATATCGGAAAAAATCTCAGGTATATCATATCCGTACTGTCCCTGAAGCTTGTGATCGTTCCGGCCATAGTGACAGTGCTTATGTATATGGCGGGATACAGAGGCTCAGAGCTGTTCATTGCCTTTATTCTTTATGCGACACCTATTGCCGGAGCGTCATTTCCGATGGCCCAGAGTATGGGAGGTGATGCGGCTCTGCAGGGTCAGCTTTTGGCCATAAGTACCGTGATGTCTCTGTTCACCATATTCTTCTGGATAGTCGGGCTTACATCCTTCGGAATATTCTGAGCATTTTCGACCATCATGTAGGCACAAAAGGATTTCAAAGATAATGATAGGTTTTTCGCGTTGACTGGCAAAATCTGCTTGAATATAATTTGATGCGAGGATTAACAGAGTCAGACAGGGCTTTAGGAGGACAGATATGGATCTTTCATACAAGGTAGTCGCATTAAAGACATTTGCAGAAAAATTCGGAGATGGAAACACAGAGGGTGTAAAGTGTTATTTCGCACCGGGACGTGTAAATCTTATCGGAGAGCATACAGACTATAACGGTGGACATGTATTTCCATGTGCACTCACTATCGGAACTTTTGCCGCAGCAAGAAAGCGCAGCGACCGTAAGCTCCGTTTTTACAGCGTAAATCTCGATAAAGCCGGAGTGATCGAAACATCTCTTGATGATTTTAGACCTCTTAAGGAGGACAGCTGGACTTCATATCCAAAGGGTGTTATGTGGGCCTTTGAGAAGAGAGGGTTCAGGATGGAGGAAGGACTCGATATAGTACTCTACGGCAACATCCCAAACGGTTCCGGCCTTTCATCAAGTGCTTCCATTGAGGTGCTTACAGGATTTATACTCAGAGACCTTTTTGGTTTTGAGGTTTCCAATGTTGATCTCGCAGTCATCGGACAGGATGCGGAAAATAACTATTGCGGTATGAATTGCGGCATCATGGATCAGTTCGCAAGTTCTATGGGTAAAGAGGACAATGCCATTTTCCTTGACTGTGCCACATTAAAATATGAATATGCACCGGTTGTTCTTAATGGAATGAAGCTGGTGGTGACAAATACAAACAAGAAGCACAAGCTGGTGGGTTCTGCCTACAATGACCGCCGGAACGAGTGCGAGAAGGCCAGAGAGATCCTTGCAGAGGCAGCAGGAATCAAGGAGCTTGGCGAGCTTTCAAACGAGGATTTTGAAAAGTACAAGGATGCCATCAAGGATCCGGTTGTTCTTAAGAGAGCAAAGCATGCAGTTTATGAGAATAACCGCACACTTGTGGCTGTAGAGGCGCTCAGGAAGGGCGATATCGAAGAGTTCGGAAAGCTTATGAATGCTTCCCACGTTTCTCTTCGCGATGATTTTGAGGTTACCTGCGAGGAGCTTGATATCCTTGCAGAGGAAGCATGGAAGATTCCGGGGGTTCTCGGTTCCCGTATGACCGGCGGCGGATTCGGAGGCTGTACAGTTTCCATCGTTAAGGATGAGGCTATCCCTCTGTTCAAGCAGCAGGTGGGAGACGCTTACAGGTCACGTGTCGGATATGACTGCACCTTCTATGAGGTGAGCATAGGGAACGGCCCGATGGTGATCTGACGGGAGTGCTGCATGTTCCCGGGTGTCATTCACAAGTTACGGATGATATTTGATTACATGAAGAGAGTGTCGTAAGTATTTATCACTCACTGATGATGCCCGGCATACACGTTCGTGTGAAATGTGTTGCTGAACATTATTACATAGAGTATTTTTAAGAGAATGACGTAAAGCAGAGAGGAGACATTATGAGAATACTTGTTACAGGTGGTGCAGGATATATCGGAAGCCATACGTGTGTAGAGCTTCTTAATGAGGGATATGAGGTCGTTATCATTGACAACCTTTACAATTCAAATCAGAAGGCTGTTGATCGTATTGAAGAGATAACAGGCAAAAAGGTTAAGTTCTATAAGGAGGATCTTCTTGACAGAGAGGCTCTCAGGAAGGTTTTTGATGAAAACGAGATAGATGCAGTCATCCATTTTGCAGGTTTAAAGGCCGTTGGTGAGTCAGTGCATAAGCCGGTTGAGTACTATCGTACAAATATCGGTTCAACCCTGAATCTTGTGGAAGAGATGCGTGCTCACGATGTCAAGAACATCATCTTCTCAAGCTCTGCTACAGTTTACGGTGATCCTGCAGAGATCCCTATCACAGAGAACTGTCCTAAGGGAACTTGTACAAATCCATACGGCTGGACAAAGTGGATGCAGGAGCAGATCCTCACAGATATTCATACAGCAGACCCTGAGTGGAATGTCATCCTTCTCCGTTACTTCAATCCTATCGGAGCTCATGAGTCAGGTCTTATCGGCGAGGATCCTAAGGGAATCCCTAACAACCTTCTTCCTTATGTTGCACAGGTTGCCATCGGTAAGCTTAAGGAGATCAATGTTTTCGGAAACGACTATCCGACACCTGACGGAACCGGAGTACGTGATTACATCCATGTAGTGGATCTGGCACGCGGTCATGTTAAGGCTATCGAGAGATTTGAGAAGAAGGACGGCGTTTTCGTCTGCAATCTGGGAACAGGTCACGGATATTCGGTAATGGATGTTATTCATGCTTTTGAAAAGGCATGTGGCAAGGAGCTTCCTTATGTGATACGTCCTAGACGTGACGGTGATGTTGCTACATGTTATTCAAGTCCCGCAAAGGCTGAGAAGGAGCTTAACTGGAAGGCTCAGTTCGATCTTATCGATATGTGCCGTGATTCATGGAACTGGCAGCAGAAGAATCCGGACGGGTATAATTCCTAAGGCAGTTGTCTGTGGTTTAAATGGTTCAGAAAATGCAAGGGCGGGCGCCGGCTCACGAGAAAACAGGGAGAAAATGCCATTAAAATGCGCTGCGCGCAGGCATTTTCGTTTGATTTCGGCTTACGCCGAAACAGCCTCGCCGCCTGGGGGCATCAGCATTTCTTGCGAAATGCTGATAATTCTCGCAAGCCTTGGCACCCATCCCTTGCATTTTCTTTAGGTTATAAAATGATGTGAGTGTCAAAAGTATTTGCCACTCACGTCATAGGATTGGGATTGTGGAAAGAGTGAATATATGGATATACAAAGTGGAATAAAGTGCCTTGCAGCGTATGCCTACAAGACCGGGATGATAGAGGAAAGTGATATTATCTGGGCTTTGAATACGATTATTCTGAATTTGAAGCTGGATGAAGTGACTTCAACTAAAGATGATGTTATCGCGGAAGCGGACAGGATCGCCTTTGATGCGGAGGAAGCTCAGGAAATTGGAGAGAATGTGGCTGAGGGCTTTGTGGATGACGGCTCATATCTTGAGAATGTTTTGAAGGTGCTTGATGACTATGCGGTTTCCGAGGGGCTTACAGAGGGAGACTCAGTGGTTTACAGAGATCTTTTCGATACAAAGCTTATGGGAGCGCTGACTCCGAGACCTTCAGAGGTTCAGGATATGTTTTCGGCTCTCTATGAGGAGGATCCGAAGATCGCTACCGACTGGTACTATACATTCTCCAGAGATACTGACTACATAAGACGATACAGAGTAAAGAAGGATCTCAAGTGGAAGACTGCCACAGATTACGGGGAGCTTGACATTACCATAAACTTAAGTAAACCGGAGAAGGATCCCAAGGCCATCGCCGCAGCGGGAAAGGCAAAGCAGACAGGTTATCCAAAGTGCCAGCTCTGCTGTGAGTGCGAGGGATACAGTGGAAGAGCTGACTATCCGGCCAGAGAGAATCACAGAATCATACCTATAGAGATTCAGGGACGGGAGTGGGGCTTCCAGTATTCGCCTTACGTTTACTATAACGAGCACTGCATCGTGCTGAACACTCAGCATACTCCTATGAAGATCGATAAGAGCGCTTTTCTGAAGCTTTTTGATTTTGTTGCCCAGTTCCCCCATTATTTTGTGGGTTCCAATGCTGACCTCCCCATCGTAGGCGGCTCAATCCTTTCACACGAGCATTTTCAGGGCGGAAACTATGAGTTTGCCATGGCGAAGGCGCCTGTGGAGAGACAGTTTACTGTTCCCGGTTTCGAGGACGTAAAGGCCGGAGTTGTTAAGTGGCCCATGTCTGTGATAAGGCTCAGTGGTGAGGATACGGGAAGGATTGCGGAGCTTGCGGATCATATCCTCGGAAAGTGGAGAGGATATACCGATGAGAGTGCATTTATCTTTGCAGAGACTGACGGAGTTCCTCATTCGACCATCACTCCGATTGCCAGAAAGGCAAACGGCGAGTTCCAGCTTGATCTGGTTCTCAGAAACAACATCACGACAGAGGAGCATCCTCTGGGGGTTTATCATCCTCACGCAAAGCTCCATCATATCAAGAAGGAAAACATCGGACTTATCGAGGTCATGGGACTTGCGGTGCTTCCCAGCCGTCTTAAGTTCGAGATGAATGAGCTTAAGGACGCTATCCTTTCCGGCAAAGACATTCGCAGTATTGAGTCCATCGAAAAGCATGCCGACTGGGTGGATGAGTTTGCTGATGATTACTATAAGCGTGGCATCGATATCGACGAGAACAACATAGACAGTATCCTTCAGGATGAGATAGGAAAGGTGTTTATGCACGTTCTTGAGGACGCCGGAGTTTACAAGAGAACCCCGGAGGGACAGGCTGCATTTGATAAGTTTATAAAGACGCTGTGATTTTTGCGGCTTCTCGGACAAAAAAATAAGGTTTCATGCCAACGGCTCACGGCGTTGAAATCACACTACGTCAAAAAGTCCGTCAGTGATTGAACACTTACGTGTTCATCCCTGGCGGACTTTTTTTCTCTTCGTGTGCTTTCAAGCAGCAAGCCCAGTTGGCATTGAAACCTCATTTTTTCTGTTTTTGAAAATGGTAAATAGAATAACTTTCGTTCACCTAAACTATTTCATTATCCTGTCGATAATTTCTGTATATGCAAAGGAAAATCATCAACTGAAGAATGGTGATTTTTCTTAATTCGGCAAGAAATATAGCTAGAAATTTCGGGAGTGTTAATGAAGAAGATCGGACTTTTGGCAGTGACACTGTCTTTCTGTATAGGGATATCTGTTACAGGTATGGCGGATACACGTTACTATGTTTCAAGTGAGGATGATTTACAAAAAATCATAGATAACTGTAATGACAGCAGTGCTAACAGAGTGGAGATTTATATGGAGGCCGGAACATACAGTCCCTTTAATGCTGTATCGGATATGAATATGGAACCAAGATACATTGATTTTATAGGGATGGGTATGGTGATTGTGGAAAGTGATGATGGCAGGTATGATTTTCCGGCTGCAAGTCTGAGGCTTGACGGGAAAGTGGAAGGCATCAGTTTTACGGCAACCCATAAAAATGGTGAAATACCGCCTGATGATGATGGGGCTTATGCTGTGCATGCGGATTACGGTTCGCAGCATACTGAGTTTAATAACTGCAGTTTTTTGTCATATCAGACAGCTTCGGTAGGTATGGGATTAACCCATGACAGTGAAGTTACTTTTAACAATTGTCAGTTTATGAATCGGGCAGATGAAAGCTCAAAACGCTGGCAGGATGGCGCTCTTTACGTGCACACGGATGTTCATGATGTAAATATAACAGGGGCCAGACTTAATCTGAATGATTGCTCGTTTTATTTTCCAATAGGAGCTCATGGCAGTGTTGTGACAGAGGAATTAAACGGGGCTTCAATTGAAATAAACTACAGTTGAAGCATGCCGAATTATTGATGTATTAATTCGTTATGAGGTAATCTGCAAAGACATAAATGTAAATTTTCTATTTTTATATTTCTGGAAAATTTATTTATTTTGCGTCATGAAATGTTATAATGATGCTATCAGTAGCGTGTCATCCTGCAGGGCGGGATGTTTTTTGAGACAGGTTTTTCGGTATGCAGGTTCGTGAACTGCAAAGCAGTACTGAAATCCGGAAGCAGGGCGTTAAGTTGGTCTTAGCTTGGGAAGTGTACTCTGTGATCATCGGGAAACCGGAAAAGGAGTAAATATGCAGCAAGGTTATCAGAAAATCGATGTTTCAGGAATTTCGGTTCCTCTTAAGGTTACAAAAGGCCATTTTGCGACAAATCACTCTCATACCAACTACTACATTGATCTCACCACCGTGAAAGCCCGCGCTTCAGAAGCTCATGCCGTAGCTGCAAAGCTTGTGGAAAACTATCTTTTCGGTATGGTTGTGGATACCATCATATGTGATGAGGGAACAGAGGTTATCGGCGCATTTATAGCTGAGGAACTCACAAAGAGCGGGGCAATGAATACCAATGCTCACAAAACCGTTTATATCGTAAAGCCGGAGTTTAACACCAACTCTCAGATTATCTTCAGAGATAATATAAAGCCAATGATTCGTGGCAAGAATATCCTCATTGTTGAGGGTTCGGTTTCCACCGGAAAGACCATCAACAGGGTTATGGAAGCTGTTAAGTACTATGGCGGAAAGCTTAGCGGTGTTACGGCTGTTTTCAGTGCCATCAGCTCGTACAATGGAGTGCCTGTGGTTTCGGTTTATGGTAAGAATGATCTTCCTGATTATGAATACACGGACTATAATGACTGTCCGCTTTGCAAGGCAGGCCAGCCTATAGACGGACTTGTGAATTCATTTGGCGTATCCATGATCTGATGGGATTGTACATAAGTGATACATAAATTCTGTTATTCTGTTGAACCGGTACCTTTTCGGTGCCGGTTTTTAGATGCATAAAGTGCAGCAGTTCAGCCGGGGATGAAGTTCTGATTGGAAATCCATCCCCGGCTGAACTGCTGATGGCAAAGGGATTGATGAAAATATGCGCGAACATATGTATTGCGTTTTGCGCGAAAGAGGATTATATTAAGAGGTATATTGCAGCGAAGGAGCAGGCTGTACGGCATAAACTTGATAAATTTGCAGTTATTATGGTATAGTTTCAGGCGATTATGCGGTAAACTTGTTATGTTTGGCGTTATAGCCGTACACGGCATGTATGTTTATTTAGAGATTTTATATTGATGACTGAAAAATGATACATGCTTTGCAGAAACATTTATTGAAGTCCGGCAAGGACTTTTAAAGAATATAGGTTGAGGAGTTTTTTAAATGGCAGAGAAGTATGATGCGTCGAGTATCACGGTCCTGGAGGGACTTGAACCGGTAAGAGTGAGACCCGGTATGTACATCGGTTCAGTAGGTTCAAGAGGTCTTAACCACCTTATCTACGAGATCGTGGACAATTCCGTGGATGAGCATCTGGCGGGATATGCCAAGAATATATGGATAACATTGGGTAAGGATGGCTCATGTACCGTTCGTGATGACGGTAGAGGCATCCCTGTGGGCATGCACCAGAAGGGAGTTTCGGCAGAACGTGTAGTTCTCACAACTCTTCATGCCGGCGGAAAGTTCGACAACAAGGCATATAAAACCTCGGGAGGTCTTCATGGCGTAGGATCTTCTGTTGTTAATGCTCTGTCATCATTTCTCAGAATCCGTGTTTATCAGGACGGAAAGATTTCTGAGGATACCTATGAGCGCGGCAAGCCTACCACAGAGCTTGTAAAGGGCCTTCTCCCTGTTGTTGGGAAGACAAAGGAAACGGGAACGGAGACAACATTCATTCCTGATCCTGAGATCTTTGAGAAAACAAGATTCAAGGAGGACTGGCTTCAGTCAAGACTCCATCAGACTGCGTATCTGAACCCTGATCTCACCATACATTACCGTGATGACAGAGATGAGATTCCGGTCATAAAAGAGTTCCATGAGCCGGAAGGAATCATTGCCTTTGTAAAGGACGAGAATAAGGAAAAAGAGAAGATTACACCTGAGATTTATTTTAAGGGGGAAACAGAGGGCACTATTCTTGAGTGCTGTATCCAGTTCTGCGATGCTTTTGAGGAAAATGTTCACGGATTCTGTAACAATATTTTCACGCAGGAGGGCGGAACCCACATCACAGGCTTCAAGACAAAGTTTGCCCAGCTTATAAACAGCTACGCAAGACAGCTTGGACTTTTGAAGGAAAAGGACGAGAACTTTACAGGCGCCGATACCCGTAACGGAATGGTGGCTGTTGTGGCTGTAAAGTTCCCTGATCCTATTTTTGAGGGACAGACAAAGACAAAGCTTGCCAGTCAGGAAGCAGGAAAGCATGTTGCCTCCATAGTTGATGCGGAGCTTCAGCATTATTTCGACAGAAATGTGGAAGTCGTAAAGGCTATCATCGCTTGTGCCGAGAAGTCTGCCAAGATCAGAAAGCAGGAACAGAAGGCCAAGAACAACATGCTCAGCAAGTCAAAGTACAGCTTTGACTCAAACGGCAAGCTTGCCAACTGCATCTCCAAGAACCCTGAGGAGTGCGAGATCTTCATCGTAGAGGGAGATTCTGCGGGAGGCTCTGCAAAGAACCATAGAGACAGACGTACACAGGCCATCCTTCCGTTAAGAGGAAAGATACTTAACGTTGAGAAGGCATCCATCGATAAGGTTCTTGCCAATGCTGAGATCAAGACCATGATCAACACTTTTGGCTGCGGATTTTCAGAGGGCTACGGCAACGATTTCGATATAACCAAGCTCCGTTATGACAAGATCATACTCATGACTGATGCGGACGTTGACGGTTCCCATATAGATACACTGCTTCTTACCTTCCTTTATCGTTTTATGCCGGATCTCATTACAGAAGGTCATGTTTATGTATCCATGCCGCCTCTTTATCAGGCTATTCCTCACAACAAGAAGGAGCAGTCAGAGTATCTTTATGATGAGTCCGCGCTTACAAAGTATCAGAAGAATCACAAGGCCGGAACCTATGATCTTAAGCGATTCAAGGGTCTGGGTGAGATGAACCCTGAGCAGCTCTGGGAAACAACACTGAACCCGGAGAACAGAGTCTTAAAGAGAGTTGAGATCGAGGACGGACGTCTTGCATCAGAAGTCACCAGCATGCTCATGGGATCAGAAGTCGGTCCGCGTCGTGATTTCATACATGATCATGCCGACGAAGCAGTAATTGATGCATAGAAATGAAAATTTCATCAGAAATTTTCGTTTCGTAAGCGGATTTATTTATATTATTTAAGGACATATATATTATGGCAGAACAGATTTTAACAACGGAATACTCGGAGGAGATGCAGAAGAGCTATCTCGACTACTCCATGAGTGTCATCACCGCAAGAGCAGTTCCGGATATAAGAGATGGTCTCAAACCTGTACAGAGAAGAGTTCTTTTCGACATGGATCAGCTCCATGCGACTCATGACCATCCGACATACAAGTCGGCCCGTATCGTAGGTGATACCATGGGTAAGTATCATCCTCACGGAGATGCATCCATTTACGATACTCTGGTGGTTATGGCTCAGGATTTCAAACGTATGCAGCCTGTTATCCACGGGCAGGGTAACTTCGGTTCCATAGAGGGAGATTCCGCTGCGGCTCCCCGATATACAGAGGCGAAGCTTGAGAAATTCACAGATGACTGTATGCTTGCAGATCTGGACACCTCAGTAGAGTACCAGGCTAACTATGATGAGACTCTCAGGGAACCTGTTGTTCTTCCCGCAAGAGTGCCTTACTTCCTTCTGAATGGCTCAGAGGGTATCGCGGTAGGTATGACCACATCGACACCGAGCCATAATCTCGGGGAGATAGTCGATCTTATACTTGCATATCTCAGAAATCCTGCCATGGGAACGGCAGAGATGATGGATTATCTTAAGGGTCCTGATTTTCCTACCGGAGGAATCATTGCCAACAAGTCAGAGCTTGTGGACATTTACCGTTCAGGCTCAGGTAAGCTTAAGCTTCGCGGAAAGCTCGTATTCGAGAAAAAGAACGGAAGATCCGACAGGGACAAGTTGGTTGTCACAGAGATACCTTATACCATGATAGGACAGGGGATCATGAAGTTCATGCAGGATACCGCCCAGCTGGTAGAGAACAGGGTGCTTCCGGAGATAACCGATATTTCCAACCAGTCCGATAAGAACGGCATACGTATCGTGCTTGATCTTAAGAGCGGTGCCGATATAGAGAGAATCACAAACGTCCTCTATAAGAAAACAAGACTTGAGGATACCTTCGGTGTCAATATGCTTGCCATAAACGAAGGACGTCCCGAGACCATGTCACTACGCGGTATCCTTAAGGCGTATCTCAAGTTCCAGTATGAAATCATGGGCAAGAAGTACAAGGCCCTTCTTGATAAAGAGCTGGATAAAAAGGAGATTCAGGACGGTCTCATCAAGGCGGTAGACCTCATTGATGCCATTATTGCCCTTCTCAGAAGCTGTAAGTCACAGGCAGATGCCAAGAAGGCACTTATGACCGGTGATATCACAGGAGTCAAGTTCCGTGACAGGGACAAGGAATTTGCAGATGTCATCAGGGACTTTGCCTTCACTGAGCGCCAGGCACAGGCAATCCTCGATATGAAGCTTTCAAGACTTATAGGACTTGAACTTATCGAGCTGAAAAAGCAGCACGCAGAGACACTTAAGAAGATAAAGGAGTACAGAGGCATACTCGGAAGCCGTGACCGTATGAATGAGGTCCTTTCTGAAGACCTTATGTTCATTAAGTCTGAGTATTCAAAGCCCAGAAGAACCCTTATCGAGGACGGAAAGGAAGCGGTCTTCAACGAGAACGAGGTCCAGGAGATGGACGTTTACTATGTTCAGGACAAGTTCGGCTACTGTAAGCTCCTTGACGAGGCTACCTACCAGAGAAATCAGGAAGCCTTGAACAATGACAGCAGGTACATCTTTAAGTGTAAGAACACAGACAGAGTGCTCCTCTTTACAGATAAGGGAAATATGCACCAGATAAAGTGTCAGGATATCCCGCTTTCCAAGTTCAAGGATAAGGGTGTTCCTATCGACAACATCAGTAAGTTCAATGCTAACGACGAAGAGATCGTCTTTGTTAATGTGAAGTCTGAGCTTGCGGGCAAGACTCTTGTTTTCACAACAAAGGATGCCATGGTGAAACTTGTTGAAGCCTCAGAGTTTGAGACAGCAAACAGAGTGGTGGCGGCCACAAAGTTAAATGATGGAGACAGGGTTGTAAGCATACTTGAGATGGGTTATGAAACCGAGGTGGTATTCAGAACCAGAGACGGATATTTCCTCAGATGTTCTCTCAGTGATATACCTCTTCAGAAGAAGAACAGTAAGGGTGTTGCGGCAATCAAACTTGGAACAGGTGATGAACTTACGGAAGTTTATCTTCTGGGAGTTGAGCCTGTTGAGATAAAGGTGAGCGGCAAGATGCTTTCACTTAACAGACTTAAGATAGCAAACCGCGCAGGAAAGGGCACTAAACACTGATTTACGGTATGAGTTTATGTGATATTTCATTCGGGGTGTTTGTGGGCCGCCGCTTCGGTCACCGAATTCTGGCCTTTTCTGGGACGAACAGATATAAGCATGAATTATGACAGAAGTTTTAGTTAGAACAGATATAAGAAAAAGTTTATTGCTTTAAAGTGAGATTGGATATATCATCTTTAATAAAAATGACGTGAGTGGCAAAAGTATCTGCCACTCACTGATAATGTGCGTCATTTAACATTGGCGCCGTTCCCAGAGAGAGGAGATATCAATTATGGAAAAGTTAAAGGTTGGCGTTCTCGGTGCAACAGGTATGGTTGGACAGAGATTCATCACACTTCTTGAGAATCACCCATGGTTCGAGCTTACAACACTGGCAGCTTCACCGAGATCTGCAGGACAGACCTATGAAGAGGCGGTTTTAGGCAGATGGAAACTTGATGTTCCGATGCCGGAGTCAGTAAAGAAGATGATAGTCAAGGACGTTTCCAAAATTGACGAGGTTGTTAAGGACGTAGATTTCGTATTCTCTGCTGTAGATATG
>DFGZ01000337.1 GCA_002371295.1 Oribacterium sp. UBA3737
AAATAATATGTCATGGAGATATAGTAGTCTTCTGTAAACCGTATGACAATTTGGAATAATTTAGGATTGGATATAAGTTTAACCTATAGCTGATCTGCTATCTCATCACTTATATCACGTAGTCATAATCCTTCCTGATGATCCTCCTAAGGAACATCTCTGTTCTCGGATCCTTAGGTCTCGAAAAGATCTCTTTGGGAGTGCCTTTTTCCACTACTACTCCCCCGTCCATGAAGATGACCTCATTTGCCACGCTTTCAGCAAAGCTCATTTCATGGGTCACCACTATCATGGTGATACCGGATTTCGCAAGATCCTTCATTACGTTTAGTACCTCTCCTACAAGCTCAGGATCCAGGGCTGAGGTAGGCTCATCGAAAAGAACCACCTCCGGTTCCGGTGCGATAGCTCTCGCTATACCCACTCTCTGCTGCTGACCCCCGGAAAGCTGTGAAGGATAGTAATCTGCCCTTTCTTCGAGGCCAACCAGTTTTAGTGCTTTCAATGCTTTCTCACGGGCTTCATCCTTACTGTAGTTGTGGGCATATATCAGTCCTTCTGTTATATTTTCCAGTGCTGTTTTATTGGCAAAAAGATTGTAGTTCTGAAATACAAAACCTGTCTTTTTGCGAATACGGTAAACATCCCTTTTTCCGGCCTTCACAAGGGAAGTATGAATGTCTCCGAAATCTATGGTTCCGGCATCAGCTCTTTCAAGAAAGTTGATGCTCCGGAGAAGGGTCGTTTTTCCCGAACCGCTTGGTCCCAGTATGACGATGATGTCACCTTTGTTCACTGAAAGATCCACACCCTTTAGTATTTCATTATCTCCAAACGACTTGTGCACGTTCCTTAATTCCAGCATAGCTAAATCTCCTTAATCCTTGAAACTTTAAGATACTGACTCTTTTTCCATGTTTATACTGAGCTACCTTCATTTCCGTTACTCTGAAAGCAAGCTGTATGACGGTGCAGAGTACTATGTACCACACAAGCACCACAAGGTATGCTTCTATGTAGTTATATCCGAAAGCAGCCTGCTTCTTTGCTACTGCCATGATGTCCTGAACAGTCATCATATACGCGAGAGATGTGCTTTTCAGAACATTAACAGTTGTATTACATATGTTCGGAAGAGCCGAGGTGAGACTCTGAGGAATGATGATTCTCCTCATGGCCTGCCATGGCGTGAGTCCCACGGAAAGAGCCGCTTCCATCTGGCCGTGGCCTATGGAAAGAAGTGAGGCTCTGAAGACCTCTGTCAGCACTGCTGTAGTGTTCATGACAAATACTGCCAATGCATATACTATGGGGTTTATGTCGAAAACTTTTATATCAAGCTTCAGTACCATATTTAAGACATAGTTAAGAAGCGTTGGAAGAAGACTGTAAAAAAATAATATCTGAAGAACAATAGGTGTTCCTCTGACAAAGGAAACATAGAAATTGACAAAATGATTTTTTTTGTGCCCTATCTTCTTAAGAGACAGAGCAAAGCCGAGGACCAGAGAAATGATCATGGTCAGAAATGTAATCTCCAGAGTGACAGGTATGGCTTTCATGACGATGAAGAAAGTTTCCTTCATGAATTTTGTATTCAGTTCCACCTTTCTCACCTCCCGAAAGCAAGATTTTTTTTGCCTCTGCTGAGCTGCAGTTCTGCATTGCCAAGCAGCTTCTCCAAAACAACCGTCAGTGTCCAGTAAATGAATGCCAGTGCTATATATGTTTCAAGACCGTATGATCCCTGATTCATACCTATGAGCAGCTGTCCTTTTCCCATTACATCTATCATACCTATAGTGTAGGACAGGGACCCCTCCTTCATAAGCTTGACAAGTGCATTTGTGAAGTTCGGAATAGCTACGATCAGAGCCTGAGGAGCTACGATTCTTCTGAAGGCCTGAAATTCAGTAAGGCCCGCTGCCAGTGCAGCCTCTCTCTGACCCTTGTCAACAGCCTCATAGGATGTACGAAATACCTCTGCCATTGTTGCAGAAAAAAGAATGGAAAACGTTGTGATGACAAAGAACCACTTGCCGGAATCGTTAATGTTTACACCTGAGGCTTTCAGGAGTTCCGGTAGTCCGTAATAGACGATGAACAAAAGTACTATGGGCGGGATACATCTTACTATATAGATGTATGAATCCACCGCTGCAGCAAGTCCCTTTTTACCGGAGAGCTTTCCCACAGCCAGAAGTAATCCGAGCACCCCGCCGATAAGGACCGTTCCAGCCATCGTTAAAAGTGTAACCGGTATAAACGGGACTATCTTCGTAAATGCCTCAATTATATATAAAGGATGAAACGGTCTCATAAAAGTCTCCTCTGTATACGAATGGTCGTTCCTATATTTTTGAACTTAAACATCTGACATACATATGAAAATCTGACTGTCTGTATCACGATCAGATCCATATTTTTGATCCGTTAAACTGCTATGGAGATCTTTCTTTCCGAGTACTCTCTTGCAGCCTCTCTTACCCAGTTAAGGTGTTCGAAGCTGATATCTGAAGGAACCGTGCAGTCTGCGCCGAGGATAATGCCTACAGTTCCTGCATCATCAAGGATTCTTACAGTTTCTCTTTCGATTTCCTCTTTTGTTCCCCTGTAAAGAACGCCGTTCTCGGTATTGTCAAATCCTCCGATGATTGCCCTGCCTCCGAAGATCTTCTTGCCCTCTGAAAGAGGAACACCTTCCACAACTGAAGCGTAATTAACTACCTTTGCAGGATAGTTTTCATAAACCGTAAGATCGTTTGTGGCGCCTTCATATCCGCAGATGTGGAGGATATTATAATCGCTCACGGAATTTGCGGCTTCAAGGACTATAAGCTCACTCGGTGCTATGAACTTAAGGTATTGCTCCTTTGTGATGCCTGAATCCTGTATGTTCTGGAGGCTTAAGTATATTCCGTCTGCACCGCCCTCACTTATCACTGCTTTGGCAAGCTTCGCTACGTCAAGAGCTATCTTGTTAAGAGCATCTCTTACGATCTCGGGACTCTCATCAAGAAGCTTTCCGAAGGCTATACCGTTGAGAGCCAACTGCCACTTCAGGTATGTTGCCGGTGCGAAGACATTGTAAAAAGATGCGATCTTTCCGTCAAAAGTCTTCTGAAGGTTTCTTACGAGACTTACCTGCTTATCTATCCACTCAACAGGATTTACCGGCTGAATCTTTCGGAGATCTTTAACTTCGCTCACCTCATATATGGTGTCGTTTGGATAAAGGAAGTATCCGTCACTCATTATCTTAATGAAGTCAGGCTCAAACTCTTTGAAAAATCTGCTGTGACCGCTGAGGTTTCCTTCAAGGACCTCCGGTGCGTCGACATTGAGCTTATCCGGTACGTAATGAAACCAGAATCCTACTGGCACTCTCTCTGTCACCTTGTTGTCAAATGCATCAAATACAAGCTCTCTCTTACTCATAATTATGATCTCCTTCCATACTCTGTCAGTTTTTTTATGATCGACTTTGATACTCACGTCATTTATTTGTTTTCTGGGGGGTGATTTGCATCTTCAGAAGTCTCATAGCTTTGAGATGTGACTATATCAAAGCTGATCACCCTTCTTGTAGCCATCCGGTACATACTTAAGTATGTTCTCTCCGAAGTATTCGTCGGAAATCTTTTCCAGAGTTCCGTCAGCCTTAAGCTTTTCTATGGCTTCGTCATACTTGTCAGCCAGCTCCTGATTGTCTCTGTTGAAAAGCGGCCATGTAGGGATGCCTTCATAAGCGACATAAACAAGCTTGTCAGCAAGGTCGTGGTATTCGCCGTTCTCATTTATTACATTGGCCTCATGACTTGTCTTGATGTTGAAGTAGGCATCATATCTTCCTTCGATGACCCACTGATATGCATCGGAGATATTGAACTGATCGGAGGCTTCAAGGGCGATAGGACTGTCAGGATGGCTGCTGTTGAAGTTCTCAACTATAGCGTACTGGGCATTCTGGGGAGCGATAGGAACGAGCTTTCCACCGTCCTTTGCAAATGCTTCAAGATCTGTGTACTTATCCTTATCCTCTGATCTGTAGGTGATTCCTACTACGCTGGCTCCGATGTAGTTTTCCGGGAAAACATAGGTCTCTGATCTGGCTGTAGTCCACCAAACGCCTTTGGTGCCCACATCATACTTTCCCGATTCAACTCCTATAAGCAGGTCATCATCTGTAGTCGGGTTGTAGTGGAACTCATATTCCGGAAGAAGTTCATCAACAGCCTTCAGTACTGCAACCTCATAACCATCGGATTCTCCGCTATCTGTCACGAAATCATAAGGCTTGTAGTTGTTGGTGTGAGCTACCTCGATTACCTTTACACCTTCTTCGGAAGGCTTATCGGTCTCTCCGGAAGATGCTTCTTTTGCTGCTTCTGCTGATGTGCCGGCTGTTGGAACAGCTGTGTCTGCTCCTCCGCATGCTGCAAGCAGTGATACCGCAATACCTGCTGTTAATGTAACACCTGTCATTCTTTTCAGTTTTCTCATAATTGTCCTCCCTTGGGGCGCCGTTCTCCGGTATTTTTCGAGGAGACAGAGTCCGGCGCCTTTTTTAAAATTGAACACAAACACTAAGTTTAGAACACTAAAACGTTAATTCAAGAAAGCGTTTCGGATAAAAGAAAAAGAACCTATCCAAAGATAAGTTCCCATCCATCAGAAAAAAATATTTATCATGAGCATGTTCGTTGTACAACAAACAGTCCATCCATCATATCATCTGGGTGAGAACCGGGCTTATCGCAACACATACAACACATACACATATCCATGTCAAATCTAACTCTATACATCGTTTTATCTCCTTTCTTCCAAGCTCTCTTGGATTTGTTGAATGTAATATAAACCCATACACCGGACAAGTCAATGAACCTGGCCGGTGGGGTTCTTTATAGTTTGCGATAAGAATATGTGAAGGCTTATCATTTTTTTAAAGCATCATAAATCCGCTTTGATTCCTGAAGATTTGCTCGTATTCCCTCACAGCACTTATGGAAATGTTCCTTTTCTTCAGCTGACAGAGGAAGCTCGATCACTTCTTCTATACCGTTTCTGCCGATTACTGCCGGCACCCCTGCGAAAAGTCCGGACTCTCCATACTGTCCATCAAGCATACAGCTTGCGGGAACGATACTGTGCTTATCATTGCTTACTATATCCACAAGCCTTGCGGCTGTAAGAGCGATGGCATATTCTGTACAGAATTTACCGTTGTAGGTAGTCCAGCCGCCTTCACGTGCACTTTTTTCCATTTTATCCTGATCGAAACGAAAGTGTTCATCCAGAGCAGCTTTCACAGAAAGGGGAATTCCGTTGAAGCTTACGGTACTCCATGGTGCAATCTGCTCGTTTCCATGCTCTCCGATCATATAAGCCGAGATACTTCCCGCATCTATCCCTGTCTGCTGCTGAAGCCTTAACTTAAGTCTTGCGGTATCAAGTCCTGTTCCTGTACCGAAAACATGTCCCTTCGGCAGCTCCAGAAGATCGCTGAGCCATTTGGTTATGACATCACAGGGATTTGATATGTTTATGAGTATGCCATTGAAGCCGCTGTTTTTAAGTCTCCCGGCGTAGGAACTGATTGCCTTGATATTGAACTCCATCTCAGTAAGTCGTGTATGTGTTCCCTTGAGACTGAGGATGTCACCTACTGAGTTGATGATAATGTCTCTGTCGGCAAGATCTTCTATCTCTCCCACCTGAATTCTGACCGGATGGGGAAGGAATTCGGTGCTGTCCAGCACATCCTGACGTTCAGACTGAACCTTTTTTAAATTGTCAGGCAGATCCACAAGAACAAAATCATCACCGAGTCCCTGAAGAGCAAGGGTGTAGAGTACATGTGCACCTACGTGACCGATTCCGATAATACCGATTTTTAATTTACTCATTTTATTACCTCCCTAAGATGATATTTTAAGTCTCACTTCTTCATCTTCGTATGAATATCCTGCAGCCTGTTAAGGGCATCCTTCAGAGTCTCGTCCTTCTTTGCAAAGTGGAATCTTATCAGATGATTCACAGGCTCATGGAAGAAGCTTGAGCCGGGAACAGCACCTACTCCAACTTTTTCCGCAAGGTCATAGCAGAACTGAAGATCGCTGTCGTAGCCCCATTCCGAAATGTCAGCCATCACATAGTAAGCACCCTCCGGCCGCTGGAACCTGAGGCCTGCTTCGGCAAGTCCATCACAGAAAAGCTCCCGCTTGTGGGTGTACTTTTCCTGAAGCTTATCATAGTACTCCTGTGGGAACCTGAGGCCGGTAACTACCGCTTCCTGCAGAGGTGCCGCAGCACCCACAGTCAGGAAGTCATGGACCTTACGTATGCGGTCTGTGATCTCAGGAGGTGCTATGGTATATCCCAGTCTCCATCCGGTGATGGAATAGGTCTTTGAAAGAGAACCGGTCACGATGGTGCGTTCTTTCATGCCCGGAAGAGCTGCCATATAGACCATTTTGTTCGGTGCGTAAATGATATGTTCATATACTTCATCAGTTACAACATAGGCATCGTAACGCTTGATGATATCTGCAATGGTCTGCATTTCTTCAAGGCTAAAAACTTTTCCGGAGGGATTTGAGGGATTACAGAGAACAAGCGCTTTTGCGCCGTCTTTAAATGCATGCTCCAGTACTTCAGGGTCGAAATTGAACTCAGGGGGAACCAGAGGGATATAGATAGGCTTGGCTCCTGAAAGTATGGTGTCCGCACCGTAATTCTCATAGAAGGGTGAGAATATGGCCACCTTATCTCCCGGGTTACAAATAGTCATCATGGCTGCCATCATGGCCTCTGTGCCTCCGCAGGTGATGACCACTTCAGAGTCCGGATCTATAGGTATCCCCATATAATGTGACTCCTTTTCGGCCAGTGCTTCTCTTGTGTTCTGTGCTCCCCAGGTGATGGAATACTGATGGAAATCCTCATGGGAGACCTCTTGAAGACGCTCCAGTATCTCTTTGGGAGGTTCAAAATCAGGAAAGCCCTGAGATAGATTTACTGCTCCGAATCTGTTGGATACTCTGGTCATTCTGCGGATGACGGAATCTGTGAAATTTGCGGTTCTTAAAGATAAAGGTTTCATGATGATGTGCCTCCTGAATTTGAAAGATCATTGCAGAAAATGATGTGATCATCATAAGCCTGTATTTCGCCTGAGTTTTTAAAATTTGAAATACAGATTTATGATACTCTCCGGAATCAATTCAAAAACCGCGGAAAGTATTTCTTTCCGCGGGCAATGAGCCGACTTTGTGCCGGGCTGAACTCTTACTTATACTCTTTGAGCAGATCCTGGTCCCAGCCTACATTGATGAAGTATCCACCGTAGGTCTCATCAAACACCTTCTTTGTTTCATCGGACTGGAATGCCTCCACAACTGCATCATATGCGGCAACAAGTCTTGGGTCACTGAGATCTTCTGTCTTTGCTGCGATAAGATTCCAGTACTTCTCTTCATCAAGAACACTGTCCTTATAAATTGCATCCTCTGTCTTTAAACCAAAGTCGAGAGCATAGTTTCCGTTTACAACAGCTGCTGTAACATCAGGTAATGCTGATGGAATGGTATTGGCAGCAAGCTCCTCTATAGTGATGTTCTTAGGATTGGAATCGATATCATCAAGTGTCGGGTTGAAGTTATCATTGTTCTTAAGTGTTATGACGCCTGCTGCTGCAAGGACCTTAAGCGCACGTCCCTCATTTGTGAGATCGTTGGGAACAGCGATCTTGTCGCCATCCTTCAACTCATCGATCGACTTGATCTTATCGGAGTAGACATTGAGCGGAATGATAAAGGTATTGCCGATGGCCTGAATCTTGTAGTCATACTGCTCCACTTCCTTTGCTAGGTAGATCTGGTGCTGGAAAGCATTGAGGTCGATCTCGCCGTTTGCAAGGGCGTTGTTGGGGGTGACGTAATCCGTGAACTGCACGATCTCAAGGTTGATACCCTCATCCTTAAGTTTAGCTGCTGCAGGTGCCCAGAGCTCATCATAAACGGAACCTACTACACCGATCTTAAGATCGATAGGATCCTTTGTGAAGTCGAAAGCAGTGTCTT
>DFGZ01000021.1 GCA_002371295.1 Oribacterium sp. UBA3737
TGCATCATTTTATAATCAGTCCTCCGGCATCTCTCCGATCAGGTTTGTCTTTCTCTCGTAGAGGAACTGCTCATCTATCTCGATTCCGAAGGGCTCATTCAGTTCTCTGAACTGGGCAGGTGTGATGGTATTCAGCTTATGATTACTGACAGCCATTACCTTTATAAGAACCTCAGCTGCCTTTTCTACTGTGTGCATAAGACCAAATGTGATATCGAAATCCACGCCGCAGGCAAATGCTCCATGGTGTGCCCATACAGCAAAATCCTTTGTTTTCATGACTTCCGCAGTTGCCTCTCCAATGAGCCTGCCTCCGCAGAGCAGCCATGGAATAACGCCGATTCCCTTAGGGAAAACAACCGGACACTCGGTAGCCATTTCAAAGATCTCTCTGGTGAAAACTCTGTCGTTCAACGGCAGCACATAGGTCAGGGCGATAACATTAGTCGGATGACAGTGGTATACGACTCTTATGTTCTCATCTCTTCTCTTTAAAACTTCAAGATTCATAAGATGTGTAGGGAGCTCGGAAGTCGGTTTACCTCCATCTGTAAGTCCCCATACTATCTGATACTTTGTACCTGTCTCATCGAGACGGATGATACAGAGATTTGCGGCAGGATCAAGCTGCATATTCCGCATATACTTGCCTGAACCTGTTACCATAAAGTAAAGGCTCTTAAGCTCAGGAACCTCGGTTCCAAGCTCATGCCACTCTCTGTCATAGGAAAAATCCTCTTCGAGCTCTGTGACCTCTTCGTCCTTAAGTCTGTAGCTTAAGTTTCCGCCGTTTCTCTCATGCCATCCCTGATTGAAACCATCCATACACATACGTGTAAAATCATTTATAAGTTTTGAATCCAATACTTTCATTATCAACTACCTCTGTATTTCACCTATCCATCTTTATTGATTATCCTTAGTTTGATCATTCAATAAAGCGGCATCTTTTTTCATTACCATCTTTATAATCAAGACTTAGAAGATAGCTATAAAGATATTCTAAGCCTGATTTTGCCGGGATTATCCTCTCTTTGACAGAACTTCATCCTCGTATTTCTTGCAGTCTTTAAACCACTCATCCTCTGTAAGGACTCCCTGCTTCTCGCAGTAGTAGTCCCAGATATCTCCAAATGGCAATGTCTTAACTCTCTCCCTAAGACTCATAAGCTCTGTGAAGTTACGGGCATCCTGAAGCTCCTTCAGTTTCTCATTAGGTGTGAGACATGCATACAGAAGCGCCTTCTCCATGTTTCTCATTCCGTTTGTCCATGCTGACACTCTGTTTATCGATGCATCAAAGTAATCCATTCCTATGAAGAAACGGCCCGGATCATTTCTCACTATTTCCTCTGCAAGCTCTCTCAGGTCATCATTGAACAGTACAACATGATCAGAGTCCCAGCGAACCGGACGCGAAACATGAAGAGCAACCTTGTCATTGAAAAGAAGCATAGATGAAAGCTTGTCGGCAACATTTTCAGTGGGATGGAAATGTCCTGTATCGATGAGACAGTAAATGTCATTCTTTGCTGCATAGTTCATATAGAACTCATGAGAGCCTACTGTCATCGACTCCATTCCGATGCCGAATACCTTGGACTCTACAGAAACCTTGACCTTGTCCTTATCGTATGGTGTTGCGAGGATCTGATCCAGTGAATCCTTGAGTCTTGCTCTTGGGCCCTTTCTGTCTGCCGGGATGTCCTTGAAGCCATCCGGGATCCAGATATTCATAAGGCAAGGCATCCCGGTCTCAGTTGCGAGATATTCAGAAATCTTCAGTGACTGTATGCCATGCTGAATCCAGAACTTACGGACTTCTTCATTTTCAGAAGAAAGTGTGGCATTTTCTGCAAGAGGATGACTGAAAAAAGTAGGGTTGAAATCAAGTCCCAGGCCATTCTTCTTTGCGAGCTCTACCCACTTAGAAAAATGCTTAGGCTCGATTTTATTTCGGTCTACCCATTCACCATCTTCGAAAATCGCATAGCTTGCATGAAGATTAAGCTTGTGATGCTGTCCGGGAACGTAACTTAAAACCTTCTCTATATCCTGAAAAAGCTCCTCCGGTGTACGTGCTCTGTATGGATAGTTTCCTGTTGTCTGTATACCTCCTGAAAGCGGTCCCTTCTGATCAAAACCTACTACATCATCGCCCTGCCAGCAGTGCATAGATAATGTTATTTTCGCAGCCTCTTCAACCGCCTTTTCTACATCAATCCCCACTGCACTGTAGCGCTCTTTCGCTGCATCAAATCTCTCTGCCACTGTCATCTCTTATCTCCTTACTTCCATATAACCTTGTAGTACGATGCCGAATTGGTATTCCTCTGCTTCATCAATCGCGGTGCAAATAAGCTCATGTTTTCAGTCATTCATACACTGGATAATTACCTGATCAATTTTACAGGTAAGCCTATCAGTCATGAGCCAAAACTCCGTGCTTTATACATGTCGGCATTTCATTTATGAGATCATTATATTATGTTCTGATTTGCGATTTAAGGACGGTTTTTGAGAGAAATTACGTCGTGATTTGCATTTTGTATTCTACAATAGACCCCGTTCTGTAAAATCAGCATTTTTGACTCGAAGAAAACTAAGGGTATAAACAGTATCTGATCCGTATTCTTAACTTCCAGTAATTTTACCACTCAACATAATTGTAGCCGAGATTGAAACAGCAATCTCGGCTACAAACTATTATAAGAAATATTTTATATGACAGTTACTTTTTTAATACTGTGTAGAATTTGATTCTGCAACGGATTTGTCAATGATCTAATGCCTATATATAATCCATCAGGTCCTTCTTACATACATCAAATTACCAATTATAATCCACCAGAACTAGATCTTTTAAAACATATCCTTTCACTCCGTTATATATAACCATATAGAACTTATTATTTATATCAGCTATGTCGGTAACCATTGTGCCTTTTGGAATATACGCATATGCTGCGGAATCTGTACTCGGAAGGCTACGCAGAGTTGCTGATTCATTGACATTAACAATCCATCCATAACGGGAAACAGCTATCTGAGGTTCAAAGTAATCAAGATATGAAGCCAATATATATCCGTTTAGGCCGTTGTAGTTTACATATAGAAAACCATTACCCACATCTCCTAAAAAAGTAACGGCATCACATAAAGGCACTTGGGTTATAACCGCTGAGTCCGTAGATGGAAAATATCTGAGAGAAACACTCACATCACAACTAACAACATACATAGTATCACCTGTAGCAACAGACCAACCCTCTGAGTTAGATGGATAATAGACTGGATAATAATCTGCATAAGCCGGTACTTGAAGTAAAAGAACAAAAATGAATACCAATGACAATATAATTTTTCTCTGTTTCATGACTCTACCTCCTACTTATTAGATTCATACTTTGTGAATAATCCCTGTCATTACCATTGATGATTGTAATTAATATGGTTTCTGACATCGTCATAAATTCTGAAATATGTCCCCATGATATTGCAATATTCATCATATACGTAAACAGTATCGAAGCCGTCAAATAGCAGGTATCTTGTAGTAAGACCACCTTTATATTCACCGATAATGGTACATGGAGTGAATGGAATTATAGAAGTAACTGTATCAACCGGTGCACCCTTATAGCTTTCTCCTATATAAACTTCATAATTACCATTTTCAAATTTCGAAATATCAACATAATTGATTATTGGACCATTAGGATCATCATATACCATATAAACACCTTCAACAGGTACATATGTTCCTTCAGCATCCTTAAATTCAGAAGCCATAGCTCCAAAGCCTAAAAAAATGATGAAAAAAATGGTAACGATTGAAAGAGCCAATGAGTTTTTCTTTAACATGATTCCTCCTTTGAAATAGTGCGAATGCTATAAAACAAAGAGCAAATGCTATCATTGTATGTTTCCTGATAGCCTACTTTCCCATTAGCATTTCGGCTGAAAAGTGAAATATATAATAGCAACAAGATTGCAGATTAATGCTTCACTTATAAAAGGGTTAAAAAAAGGGGTCAGCCCCTTACGTCTGCCCCTGAATGACTATGAAACCTGATTTCAATTATCTTTTGGTGTACCTGACAACTATAATCACTCTTTGTTTTGACTCAGTAATCCACTCTGGCTATAATACACAAATAGTGCATATATTCACCAGTGAAAACACCTTAACTATAAGAGGATATTCCCAGCATGAACCAGGAAATACTGAACCGGCTGTCACAACTCACTCACGAAGAAAAAGAACTGCTGAGCGGTCACAAAAGCATTGACCGCTCTCTTTACTATGCGCCGGAAAAAGGTGATAAAAATACAGTTATAGATTCCGCAAGAGTACTCGACAACGGCAAGCTTATAGACATTCGCCCACACACAAGATTCGTGCATTTCCCAAAGCATTCACACAACTACATAGAGTTCGTTTATATGTGTCAGGGCAGCACTAAGCACTTAATAGACGACCAGCCCATCACCCTCATGGAAGGAGATCTTCTGTTTATGAATCAGCATGCAACCCAGGAGATACTCCCTGCAGGGAATGACGACATCGCTGTCAACTTCATGATCCGCCCTCAGTTTTTTGATGATGTCCTGCCCAGACTGTCCGGTGAGAACAATCTTCTCCGTGACTTTCTGGTAAGCTGTCTCACGGATCATGACATGGGTGGAAACTATCTGTACTTCCCTGTGAGGGACTTGCTTCCGGTTCAGAATCTCATGGAAAACCTCATCTGGATAATGCTTAACAATCCGGTTTATACGAGAAATCTTGCACAGCAGAGTATGACGCTTCTGTTTGATCATCTGGTTGAGCAGGCGGTAAACATTCGCGTACCAGAAAACTCCTATGAACAAAACCTCATCATCAGGCTTCTGAACTACATCGAGACAGAATACAAAAATGCTGCCCTTTCCGTTTTTATCGAAAAGAACAGCATAGATATCTACACTATGAGCCGTATCATAAAGAAAAATACCGGCATGACCTTTAAGGACCTTCTCATTCAAAAGCGTATGAAGACTGCGGCTTTTCTTCTGGAGAACACAAGTCTCTCCATCATGGATATCAGCTTTACGGTGGGCTATGAAAATACCAGCTACTTCCATAAAATCTTCAGGGAGAAATTCGGAATGTCACCAAGAGAATATCGAGGGAAATGTTAAATGTCAAAAACCTTCCCGGGGTCATCCCCGATGGCAGTCTTCGAAGCCATTATGACATATCTACCTGCAGCTTTTCCTCTGCCGTTTATTCTCATACATGAGCTTATCTGCACGCTGGGCCACAGCGACAACCGTACTGTCATCTGACGGGTTGAAAACTGCAAAGCCCTTTGACAGACATACCTGCTTCCACGGCTCAATGGCCGAAGCATTGATTTCATCCGTCATCTTGTCGAACTGCTCAAAAAGCGAATCCATGTTGCGGTAGTCCTTATTTATCAGAATAACAGAGAACTCATCTCCGCCTATTCTGAACACAGGACTGTGCTTAAAAATCTCACTTATCGTACGGCATGCAGTTTTCAGATATTCATCGCCCTTATCATGTCCGTACCGGTCATTGATCATCTTTAGTCCGTCACAGTCAAATACCCCGATTGCGAACTTTGGAGCTACATCCCCGTTATCCAGCTCTTCCTGCAGTTCTTCGACTAATTTATTATAGGCCCCCTTGTTTTTTACATGGGTCAGGGCATCGATATATACCTGCTCATTCAGGTCGCCGATATGAGCCTTTACATTATCCGACAGATTTTTGAAAGCCCTGGTGAGTCTGCCCAGTTCATCATCCCTATCATAGGACAGAACAAAATCATAATTTCCCTTATCCACCTGTTCTGCCGCCTCGGTCAGCTGTTCCAGCGGTCTGGTTATACGCCTTGTGTAGTACATCAAAAACAGGCTCGCTACCAGAAGCACTAAAACTGCGCCTATGACAATGTTTAAAACCATCCCCTGCCAGTCCCCCTGCGTTTCGGAAACCGGCACCGTAACATTAAGACGCATGCCGTTACTGAGCGGAAGCCAGACAGCCTCCTTATCCACTCCATCGTAAGTATACTGTACAAAATTACCATCACCTATGGTCTTGTAGGGAATTTCATAGACTGTTTCCGTCTGTTCCGTTACATCTATACGCGGATGATAGAAAAGCTTACCATCAGTGTCACTAAGAAAGGCATATCCGTTTTCATAAAGCCGGATACCGTTGACCTCGTCGGCCATAGTCGAATAGTCGACTTCTATGCCAACTACACCGATGAACTTTTTATTATAATAAACCGGTGCATCATAGGATATAACACGTACATCGAGATTATCCGTGACATAAGGAGGCAGCCATATGGACCTCCCTTCATGCTTAGGAACAGTGAACCATACAAGCTTTGAAGTATCATCCACGTCATATTGAGTGATATCGGTCACTTCATGCTCTTCAAAACCCGTGCCTGTAAGATTCGTATACCAGAACCCTTTTACCTTTGTAGAGATTGACGGATCGATACGATAGTAATAAGTCAGGACGCCTTTTGTCTTGGAAGCCATCATGCCAAAATAATCTCTGGCTTTTTCCATATGCTGCTCAAGCTGCTCGTCACTTATCCCGCTGAGGTCCTCTTCCACAAAGGAGGCGACCTTTATGACCGAGTTCTGGACGCTGTCAAAATAGTAATCGAGACTCCGTTCACCGGTTTCACACAACAATAGCAAAAGCTGATTGGACTTCCGCCTCTCAGTCCTTCGTATGAAGAGCGCGCTTAATAACGTGGCAACCAAAAGGGCCACGAATATTACACATAGCACTGTAACAGTTATCCTTGTTCGCAACGAACGCATCGGCGCATCTCCTCTGATACCATCATAGTTCTGCTCTAAAACCCCGTTTACAGGATGATCTATAAAATCTGCTTATTCTAATATCGACAAAAATCCGGGAAATATGATTTATCTCCCGGATTATGCATTATTATTTTGTACAGGCTTTTCCTGCTGCTCCCTGAGCGATGGGAATAAATATCATGGCTACCGGAACCTGTTGCCATGACAAGAAGGGCTTTTCTGCGGTTCTTCTTATCGAAGCTGTCACATACTGCTTTAATTGCAGCTTCCTGATAATAGCGACCGGCAATCTTCTTATCTACATTTATATGATCAAGGGATGTCCGCATCCTTCTGAGATTGAACATCTTTTCAAGGTCTGCCTTAGAGTATATGCAGGCAACCTTTCTCTCAGGATACTGTCCATCTATAATTCTTGTTTCAAAACCATTTGTTAGAAAAACACACGGTCTTCTCTTATACTGTTTCTCCAAAAGATCCGCATAAAGCTTTGCCTGCTGACGTCCTTTAGATACATCGACACAGGTTCTCTTTGCTTCTATAACAGCAA
>DFGZ01000260.1 GCA_002371295.1 Oribacterium sp. UBA3737
AACTTGGCTTCAGCTGCTTTGATCTGTTCTTCTGTACCCATAGTTAAATCTCCTTTTTTAATACTGCAGAAACCTGATTTCCAAATACAATTTCCAAATACATTCTCTTTGATAATCCGTTCCAACGTTTCAAGTTCCTATTCACTTTATCTTATGCACAAATTATATTTCCATAATTATATAAAGTAAAATATATATTGCCGCATACTATATATATGATATTTTCTATGTGTCAGGATTCTATCTTCACATTCTTTTCCACATATTTTATAAGTTCATCCACTATAGGCCTTCTGTTCTTTTCCTTCCTGTAGATAAACCAGGATTTTCTCGTGACCCTGCTGCCGTCTTTCATGATGAGCGGCTGAAGAGAAAGGTCATATTCATTGACAAAGTTATCCGGCAGAAAACACAGAAGATACTTGTTTTCCTGAATCAGACTTCTGAATGCAAATTCTATATAGCCCAGATCCTCATAGGACTCGGGAATCTCCGTTCCGAATCTTTCATTCCACCATTCACCGAGCTTCTCTTCAGTCTTTTGGTTAGTCTGATATGCCACCCTGTCCATTTTCGGAAGATCCTTTATATCTATAGGATTTTTTGTAACAACATAGCCATCTGTATGGTCAATCAGGTCGTGATACACATTTTCCGTATAATCACTCCTAATAAAGGCCACATCAAGCTTTCCTTCCATCAGCATCTGATGAAGCAGATTGCTCTGCTTATTGATCACTCTGATATTGGCTTCAGGATGAACCTTTGAGAAGGGATCCAGAATGTCATAAAGGGAATACTTGGTGTAAGTGTAGGCAGAGCCGATGACCAGATTCTCCCTGTTCTGCTCTTTTATGTTACGAAGTCCTTCCCGTACCTCCTCTTCAAACTGAAGATACTTTACTGCTTCATGATACAAAAACTCTCCTTCTTTAGTGAATGTCACTCCCATGGGACTTCGTTCCACTATCTTACATTCCAGTTCCTGTTCCATAAGCTGCAGCCGCTTTGTAATGGCTGACTGGGACTTGAACATCATCCCGGCTATTTTGGTGATGCTGGGATTCTGATACAGCTCATATATGATTTTCCAGTCGCTGTCTTTCATAGAGATACACCTTCCCTTATAGGCTGTTACAGGATAACGGGTTTCCGAAAGCTTTTTCCCGGTTCCGTCCGGAATCCTATTCTTTTATGATCCCCTTATCCACCAGCTGCTTCTTCAGATGCATAAGCTGTCCGCCATCAAGGATGGTAGCCATCTCCGCATCGGATATATCCAGTCGGCACTTGAAGCTGAAGTCCTTTGTCTTGTCTCTTACAGTAACTTCATGCTGCTTTATCTGCTCAGGAAAATCCACTATCTCAAGTTCATCAAGCAGTTCAAGCTTTTCGTAGTCCTCCGGATTTTCGAAAAGCATAGGAACTATACCGTGATTTATGAGATTGCCTTTATGTATGCGGGCAATGCTTTTGGCGATGACACACTTGACACCAAGGTACATAGGATTGATAGCGGCATGCTCACGTGATGAGCCCTGTCCGTAATTATCTCCGCCTATGATTATGGATTTTCCAAGCTCCTTTGCTCTTTCCGCGAACTTAGGATCATATCTATGATAACAGTACTTTGACATAAGCGGAATATTGGATCTCATGGACGAGAATTCAGCTCCTGCAGGTGTGATATCGTCGGTAGAGATATTGTCACGTCCCTTAAGGGAAATCCTGCAGGAAAGATTCTTTTCCGGCTTTTCCGGTACGGGAAGTGCTGCGATATTGGGTCCCTTGATGACCTCCACCTTCTCTGCCTCCTCTTCACTGAGCGGCTTAATGAGCATAGAATCATCCACGAAATAATGCTCCGGCTCATGAACTGTACCAAGCTTCACGATATCTTCCCCCATGATATCAGAAGCTGTTGCAAATGTTCCCTTTATTGCCGTTGCTGCGGCAGTCTCAGGAGACACGAGATAAATATTGGCATTTGGTGAACCTGCACGTCCGCGGAAATTACGGTTGGAAGTTCTTACAGCGATACCGTTGGTTGGCGGAACCTGTCCGATGGCGCAGCAAGGTCCGCAGCTTAATTCCAGAATACGCACACCTGCGTCTATCAGCATATCCAGATATCCGTCCTTCATAAGCTGCTTGTAGATCTGCTTGCTGGCTATACCTGCTGTGCACTGTACGTTCTCCTGAACATGATGTCCCTGCATAACAAGGGCTGCCTTTGCGAAATCGGAGTAGGAACCGTTGGTACATGAACCCATAAATACCTGCTGAACCACTGGATGCTCTTTGAGAGAACTTACGGGCACAACATTGTCAGGCTGATGAGGCAGTGCGATAAGAGGTTCAAGGGATGAAAGATCCAGCTCCATAACCTCATCGTACTCTGCATCCTCATCTGCACACATAGGCACGAACTCAGCACCTCTGTCCTGAGCCTCCATAAATATCTTTACCACTTCGTCGGCAGGGAAAATGGAGGTTGTGGCACCCATCTCTGCACCCATATTGGCGATGGTCAGTCTTTCGGGTACCTCAAGAGTCTGAACACCTGGACCTACATATTCAAATACCTTTCCGAGACCGCCTTTTATGGTGACCCTTCTAAGCATCTCAAGCACTACTTCCTTGGCATTGACACCGGGCTTAAGATGTCCTGTAAGATTAACCTTTACAACCTTTGGCATAGTCAGTCTCATGGGTAGTCCGGTCATGGCTGTGGCCACATCCATACCGCCCACACCTATGGCAAGGGCTCCGACGGCTCCGCTGGATGGAGTATGAGAGTCCCCTCCCATCAGGAGCTTGCCGGGAGCAGCAAAACGGCAGGTGTGAATCATATGACATATTCCGTTTCCCGGTCTCGAAACATACACTCCATACTTTTCAGCCGCTGTGCGGAGATAAATATGATCGTCAGGTGTCTTGAAATCAATATACAGAAGATTATGATCAAGGTTTGAAACAGAAACCTCTGTCCGTGCTCTCTTAAGCCCGATCTGTTCAAATGCAAGATAAGTCATAACTGCATTTATATCATGAGTAAGTGTCTGATCTACTGTTACAAACACGTCCTCTCCTGGTGTCATGGATCCTGAATCATAGTGTGAACGGATTATCTTTTTTGTAAGTGAATCTCCCATACTTTTCTCCTTCATATAACTCTGAGCCGAAGCCTCTTAAAATCCTCCGGTTAATGCTTTCACTTTATATTTTCCACCCTTATTATCGGATGAATGATATTCATAAATAAATATTATCCGCCGGAAGGAAATAAAAGAAATTCATAATAAAAATAAGGGCATTCCAAATAGTGATGACCTGAGCATTCACATTATACATCGGAAAATCATGCCGATAATGCTAGTGTAATATTATATTTACAGCTTGCCTTTTTAATTGATTTTATAATTGATATGAACATATTCGATACAGAAATAAAAGACCGGGAGCAGGGGGATGACCATCCTCCCTCTAAAGAAAAAAGCTTATTGTCATCAATTTATAAATTTAATCATTACGGCTACAGTCGTGAAGATTTTTCAAAATTCAAACATGAAGTGTACAGGTCCGACTACGATAATACAAAAGTCTTTACAGACATCTTTATGCTGTTCATGCTTTTATTTGCTGTGCTCAGCTGTTTAAATGTTGTTCCTTTCAACTATCTTTCCAAATACCTTTCTTTTCTGTTTCTTTCGATGATCCTTAAAACAGGAACATTTCTCTGGGATCGGAGATACGGTACGTATTCACTTTTGGCCACCAGAGCAGTATTCATACTTCTGATAGGTTTCGGAATAGCCGAATCCGTATATGATGACAAGGTTGTTGCTACAGCTATTCTTCCTATTTTCATTATCACTTCCACAGTTTGTGCAAACACTATCTTTGAATATATATCCTTTATGACCATTGGTGTATTGTTCTTCATTCATGCTTCTTTCCTGTGTAAATCCATGGATATAGTTCATGGGGACATCGTTAACGGACTTACTTTTTATCTTGTAGCCATAGTCATGCACTACTTTTACCAGAAAGCCCGTCTGGAAAGATTCTATACATACTACAAGCTGGAACTGATAAAGAAGGAGCAGACCATATATGCCACCTTTGATAAACTGTCAGGCGCTTTGAACAGAGGAGCTTTCACTGCCATAACAGAAAAACTATTCAGGATGCCTCATGGGGACATAGGAGTCTGTCTCCTTGACGTTGATAATTTCAAACATATAAATGATAATTACGGTCATGAAAAGGGAGATCAGGTCATCGAGTCTTTAGGCAGGGCAGTCACTGAAACCCTTGGTATCTCAGAACTCAACCGTGATAACGCAATGAAGGAGTTTCTGAAACCGGAAAACAATTATTTCGGGCGTCTGGGGGGAGATGAATTCTTTATTATAATTAAGGCCGATGCCTCTGAAGGTCATATCACAGAATTAGTTGAAGAACTGAAAAAGAAGGTCAATGATATCCATATAATTCCTGATTTCACTTTTTCCTTTTCGATGGGCATAGTCACGACATCACCTGAGGAACATGATTTCCAGTCGGTATATGCATTGGCAGACAAGGCACTGTACGAATCAAAGAATAAAGGTAAGAACTGTTATACTATATTACGAAGCAGTGATTCCCCGGAGCAACAGGATCAGGAAACGAACACTTAAATTATTTCATGACACTTATATCATTTCATGAATATAAAAAAGAACCCTGAGCCACGAAGCTCAAGGTTCCTTTTTTTATGGACTTACTTTTACAGTCCATTTACTTTTTTTGATTTTCAGGGTCTCCATCCTGGCAAAATGTTATGACCCAGGCTTTTATGAACTGCTCGTTCCCCCTGTGAACAGTCCATAAAAGTTTTTGAATCAAAGAGAAATATATGATTGGTTCTGCTTATGCAGTAATCATTAAAGTGGCATAAGTCCGATCATGACTGCAAAGAGCATGCAGATGATGGAGAAAATCCATACATATCCGAAGGATGCCTTGATATGATCCTTGATATCGACCTCAGCCACACCAACACCGAGAAGTGTTGCAGGTACCATCGGGCTGATGAAGGTTGCACAGTTACGGCAAACTACCATAGCGATGGCGATTGGAAGTGCGTCAAGACCGAAGGATGCGCCGATGGCGATCATAACAGGAAGCATTCCGTAGAAATATGAATCTGTATCGAATGCAAGAGCAAGAGGTACAGAAAGGATACCGATAACAAGTGGAAGATGATTTCCAAGTGTCGCAGGAAGGATCATTGTGATGATTGAAGCCATGTTTGATACAACAGAAGTCTTCATCATCTCAACACCCGGCTTTGCGATAACAGCAGCGCCGTCAGCATTGAAACCATATACGAGTACACCCATAAGTACTGCTGCACCCATAAGTGTTGAACACATCATAAGAGCAGGACCTGCATGACGGTTGATGATCTTCTTCTGCATCTTAACAGGTGTGTAGTTTACGAGGATAGCAGCTGCAACACCAAGCATGAATGGTACATAGCTTGGGAACTGATCCCATACAAGAAGAGCGATAACTGCGATTGTAAGGATAATGTTGAAAACGAAAAGCTTTGGTCTTGCAAGTTCATTATCCTGCTTGATTGTCTCTGCGTCATCTGACTCCTCAGAAGCATTCATCTGAGCGAGCTTACCGTTAAGTCCGGCACCTCTGCCCTTCTCCTGAATACCTGCAATAACTGCATGTACAAGACAAAGCACGATTCCGAAAATCTGGATAGGAATGATGGTTCTCCAAAGTGCGCCTGACTCAATTCCGAGAACAGATGCAGCTCTCATTGTAGGACCTGCCCAAGGCATAAGGTTAAGTACACCCATTGAAAGAACCGCACATCTTAAAAGAGTTGTCTTTCTCATGTGCATCTTCTTATATACAGGAAGCATAGCAGGTACAACGATAAGGAAGGTTGAAGCTCCGCCACCGTCGAGATGACCGATAAGTGCAATTACGGAAGTCATAACTGTTACGCCGATAACATTGTCACCAACCAGCTTCATAAGCTTGTCAATGATTACATCGAACATTCCGGCATCTGTCATAATTCCGAAATAAAGAACTGAGAAAACGAAAAGTGCTGCGGTAGCTCCGGTACTTCCGAAACCGCCCTTGATGAGCTTTCCAATCTGCTCTATATCATAGTAGCCGCCAAGCACAAGAATAAGTGCAAGGATTGACGGGAACACGATAAATGCAATACTTGGAATTGTCTTGCTCTTGAAAAGTGTCACAACGATCGCAACGATCGTAAGAAATCCAAGAATACCAACTACAGTTGTTGTCATAGAGTTTCTCCCCCGATTAAATTTTTACCTTAGATAAACCAGGTACACATTTCCATGGGACCTTCGAAAACCGAACCTTACGTCCCTGGCGCATCACTCATTTATCTCTTAGCGGAGGCTATCTTATTAAACAAACCTTAACAGAGCACCATGTATACATTAATATTCATTAATGCGAATCTTACAATTTGTTAAGATTCTTTATATTGCTGGAAATCTGCTCTGCAAGCTTTATGAGCTCAACTTCTGAAACCGGTTTCTCCATATATCCGTTTATGAGCCCTCTCTTCTTTGCTTCAACGATGTCTCTCGTTATGGTATCGGCCATGATTATCTTCAGGGAATCCCTGGTGTTCGAAAGCTCTGACATGAAAATATCTATTCCGGAATATTCCCCCACATTCTCATCTATAAGAACTATATCCGGAGCCATCCCGTTAAGGACCCCGTGAAGTGCTTCCAGTGAATCACACATGACCGCATTTATGCTCTCTCTACTGTCAAGTCCATCCTTTAAAAGAGAGAGTATCTTATGGTTATCATCCACGACTATTACGTTGATCTTTCTGAGCTTTATCTCAGGGGCCTGTTTTGAAAGGCCCAGTTCTCCTTCTCCACTTATATCCTGTCCAAGTACCACATCTACCTGCATCTTCTCCCGTTCAAAGAAATCAGTCATGGCATCCCGGGATTTTCTGAGTACGTTCTTAGCCTGTGTTTCATCCGTCATGATCTCCACCACCGGAAAATATACAAAAAAGGTGGTTCCCTTTCCTATCTCTGAATCTATATGAATGATTCCCTTATGCTCTTCAACTATCTGTTCAGCAAGCGATAATCCGAGACCGGTACCCTCTCCGGGTTTTTTTGTGGTATAGAATGGCTCAAATATCTGTTTTCTGACATTCTCACTCATTCCCACACCATTGTCACCGATCTCAAATACAAGATATCTCTTAAATACCCTTTCTTTCAGGAACTCCCTGATTTTTATATCCGATTGCTCTTTTACATACGCTTTCAGACAGAGTTTACCGTCCTTCTTCTCGGACATAGCCTGTATTCCGTTAACAGTGATGTTGAGAAGAACCTGATTAATCTGGGTACTGTTACCTAAAATATATTCATCTTTTACGGCATTTTCCTTGAATAGCTCCACAGATTCCGGACATATGGATTCCGCCATACGGAAAAATCTGTTCACAAGTTTTGAGGCTTCGAGGTTTCTGAAGATGGTCTCAACATTTTTCCTGCTCATTGCAGACATCTGATGAACCACATCCTTCGCTTTTTCAGAAGCCTGAAGTATCTCTTTGGCGCTGTCGTACTCCTCAGAATCCTCAGGAAGTGACATCATAAGGAGCTCTGCATGCCCCATGATAGGGGTAAGGAAATTGTTGAATTCATGTGCTATTCCTCCCGTCATGGTACCCATGATCTGCAGTCTCTGCTGGTGGGCAATAGCATTTTCACTGCGATGCATCTCCTCCAGAACCTGATTGAGGTTTTTCAGATAATCTATTTCATGTGTGGCCCTGTTGTTTGCCGATATGAGCTTTAGGATACCTACGGAAGCACACACGAATATAAGCAGTATCCCAAAGGAGACCATAACTATACCCTGAAACCCCTCCAGTATGGGCTGATAGTAATCATCATAATCTACAACAGCACTGACTATCCAGAATGTGTCACCTATCCTTACGGGACTGTAGCCGCTTATCTTACGGACTCTCGGAATTTCATCCTCCATCCACCAGTATGAGTAGTAATCGGATACCCCTTCTTCTCCCCTGTTCTGCTTTTCCAGAAGACGCTCGAGACTCTGATAATCAAGATTGGGAAACATCTCCATTCTTCCCGATATGACACTGATCCCCCATTGATCCTTTGAAGGATGCATGAGCATGATATTATCTGAATTTTTGATGACGATATATCCGTTTGTTCCTATGTGCACATCGGACAGAAGATTTTCATAGTATCTGTCTTCATCTATTGTGTAGCAGACATAAGTCGCTGATGAGTCTGCTTTACCCTCTAACTTCTTTTTAAATATCAGGATATCTTTAGTTTCTGACTTTACCGGATTTCCAGTTTCATCTGACAGGACATACGTGGGCAAATCTGCATGTCCCTGCCATATACTTATACCATTGCCGACATCCGATATCTTCTGAAGATCCTTTATAACATACTTGTCTTCGTTACCTTCGGCTTGGTTATTTTCAGGCATAAAGGATCTTATGATATCGCCGTTTTCATTCTCTACATATACATCAAGCGCCAGGTCAAGATCACTTACGAGATACTTCCCGAGCATCTCTGCAGTATCCTTTTCTTCTGCCATTTCGGAAAAGAATTCCAGTTCCTTAATATAATTGTCCATGTCAGAGCTCATATTTCTGCTTATGGTCCGGGCCATCAAAAGCAGCTGGTCCTGCTGATTCTTCATAAGTGTATTTCTATAGTCGTGAAACACCTTTAGACCCGTCAGGAGCAGAATTCCCGTGCTTATTATGCCGATAAACGCAAGGATCATGTATTTCCAGTTCACTCCTGTCTTTTTCATGAGCCCTGCATTCAGGATTTCATCATATCTTTGCTGAATAGTGTTTTTCTTCATTTTTCCTCCATGGGTCATGCCAATACTTCTATTTGACGAAATATACCATATAATTTAGAATAAAGCCTTAATGTTTATTAAGATTTGGGATGAATAGGAAAATAAGATGGCTGATAAAGTTTTGATTGTTGATGATGATGTAAACATTTGCAGACTGCTTGAAAAAGTGATGAGAAGTAATGAGATGACCTCCGATACTGCAAATTCCGGAAAGGAAGCTCTCATTAAAATAGCATCAGGTCATTATGATCTGATACTTATGGATGTTACCCTCGGCGATATGGAGGGTTTCGATGTTATCAAGAAAATAAGAACCGATCATATCTCGACTCCTATTATCATCATATCCGGCAGAAACGAAGATTACGATTCGGTGTACGGTCTCTCCATAGGAGCCGATGACTATATCACCAAGCCTTTCCGCCCCATGATACTCGGAGCGAAGGTAAAGGCTCTTATCAGAAGGAACCGCCAGGCCATTTCCGAAAACAGCAGCATTAACAGCACCATCCTCACTGTAGGACAGTTTTCCTATGACACTTCCACTATGCGTTTTTACAAGGGAACGGAGGAACTTTTCCTTTCTTCAAAAGAAGCCGCCTTACTCCTTCTCTTTCTCAAAAACCCTCAGCAGGTCTTCAATAAGGATGTGATTTACGACCACGTCTGGGGCAACTCAATCGCTGTTGATGACAATGCCATAATGGTATACATCAACAGACTGCGAAGCAAAATTGAGGAAGACTCAAAAAAGCCCACGCACATTTTAACTGTACGCGGGCTCGGTTATAGATTTGTTCCTTAAGGGACTGATATACAGCTCAATCAGTTGGCTCCTTACTTATTTTTTCCAGTACCTCTAACGGAACATTGGTAATGTAGGTCCAAACATCCTTATATTTTTCAAAGACTTCCGAAGTAAAAACTCCATCAGCATGAAGTTTCAAAAAAGTCTCTTTTGTACCCAGAAGCTCAACTATAGAAGTTGTAGCTTTAATCGCATGTACTTTATAGCTGTTATACATATCCGGTAAGTCAAAATTAACTTTAACAAATTCATCTATCCATACTTCAAAAACACGATGACTCCACGATGATTGCATATCGCCCACAAAGTTACCAGAACCGGTTTTACTGACAACAGCAATTTGGGGATTTGGCATTTTCGATAGTTTCGTGTATAAATACCAATATTGCCAAAATTCACTTTTGGCTTTATCGAGAGAGTTACATACTCCATAAGTGTAATCGTCAAACATACTTTTACGCTTATAAATTGCCGTCTCCAGAGAAGTAGTCGGAGCTGAAAAATACTTGTATAGTTCTAAGGGAGAATTCAAATAACAGCTATTCCCTTCAAAAATATCTCCCATACACAAAGATATAACAACATCTGATTTTCCATCGCATTTTGACAAAGCCAGCATTATTCTTAACTCATTTGGAATGATCCTGTCCTTTATGGGCCAAATATAATCATAGTCTTTTTGTAATCCCTCCCCAGAAAAAATATAATCTATCTTTTCTCCATATGTTATTTCCGATGGCAATTTTATGTAGTATACATTATCGTATCCCGATTCATTCATCCTTATAACCAGTTTCTCGGTACCATCGTTTTCACTGGAATCGTAATAGTAAATATCTATATCATATCTCTTTAAGTAATCGATACTGTTAGTAATAACTCTGTCTATGATTTCGGCTCTGTTATATGTAGGGACGCATATTGCTAATCTACTCATCTAGATTTACTCCTTAAAATATCGATACTATTTAATGATGACTATATCTTTTAACTCCCTCTTCGGAACAAAATGTGTACCGTTTTCATCACGGTAATAGTTAATGCTTCCATCCTTGGGAATATCCACTATCCTTACGGTTTCCGCCGGTTCTCCCAGTGCGATCACCATAACCGGAATGAGATTTTCAGGAAGATTCAGATACTCGCCGAGAGGCTCCGGTCCAAAGTTCCTTATCATAAGGCCTCCGAGATCTTTTTCTGCTGCAGCTAACAGCAGTGTCTGAGCTGTTATTCCTACGTCAATCATAACAGCCTGAGTATTTGGCTGAATATTTTTATCCTGAAGGATCACAACAAAGGCTGTGGGATGTGTTCCTTCCTTTGGAAGATGTAACTCCGGAAGCGCGCCTCCCCATTTGGTAAGGCTGAGTATTCCTTCTACCTCTTCCTTTTCTGTTGCAATATAATATTTCAAGGGCTGCATGTTTGATGCCGAGGCCGTAACACGAGCTACATCTATAAGTTCATATAGTTCTTCTTTTGTTATCTTTCTGTCTTCGTTATACCCTCTGTAGCTTCTGTTTTTCAGTACCAGATCTTTAAACATCTTTCCTCCTCTGTTACAGACGGTTATTCCGCCTGTAAATCTATCTGACTTACAGATGTGAATCTAATAGGCTCCATGTCACTCATTGAAATCTTACTGTTTCACCACTGCATAAAGTCTTTAACATTGCCACACTGTGCTTATAGATTTAATTATAAATCAAATTTTATATTCTTATCATACTTTTTTCATTTCAAGACTGTTTCTTCATGTTAAAATATAGGCAATTACTATATTATATTTGTTTTTTGAAAGGTAATTCCTATGACCACCAGAGAGCTTCTATATGTAAAGACCGTAGCCGATACCCATAATATCTCAAAGGCCGCAAAAAAACTCTTTGTTGCCCAGCCATCTCTGTCCCAGTCTCTTCAGCGTATTGAAGAATCTATAGGTACAAAGATCTTCATCAGAGGTTCCGAAGGACTCAGGCTGACATACGCAGGGGAGAGATATTATCAGATGGCTTGTAAAATCCTGAAAATCTATGATGATTTCGAAGCTGAGATCAGTGACATGAACGACTTAAAGACAGGTCATATTAGCTTCGGTATAACAAACCACCTTGGTGCCATAGCTCTGCCTCTGGTCATACCTCAGTTCAAAGAAGAGTGTCCGGGTATAGACCTTGATATCTTCGAAGGCTCTACAGAACTTCAGGAGGAAAGACTCATTTCCGGTGATCTGGACTTTTCTGTCATGCATGCACCTGTGGAAGGCACGGAAGCAAACCCGTCTCTCAATTATGAGATCCTCGCAAGGCATCCCTTTGTACTGGCTTTGTCTAGCAAAAATCCTCTTGTAGAGCAGGCTGTTCCAGTGGATGAATACCCTTATCCTGTCCTGGATGTGAAGCTCCTTTCTGACCAGCCCCTTCTGACTCTTCACAAGGAACAGCGTATACGTCATGTTACCGACTCTGTACTAAAGAAGGCCGGGATACATCCGGAGATTAAATTTGTATCGAGAAACTACATGACCCTGGAAAAGCTCGCGGCAGAGGATATAGGTTTCACCCTTCTGCCCCTGGATTATGTCAATGTCAACAAATATGATAATCCTCCGGTCTTTCTTTCCATAGATAAAAAATATTCTGCTTACTGGAGTTTATGTATAACAACCCTGAAGGGTGCTTTCCTTTCAAGAGCAGATGAACGTTTCATACAGATTATAAGAGACAAGATGTCCACAAGAGATCGATAGTTATCCTCTTTCCTGTGGGTTTCCTGAATATGGCAATGAAATCAGTACCACCGGTGGTGGCATCCACACTGAGACACATACTGATAACAACTCCGTTTATGATTCCACCGAAGATTGCAATAAGCATTTTGCTCTCTTATCAACATTTTGCCTTTCGAACCAAAAAAGCCGCCGGAGCATAACTCTGGCGGCTTGAACTTTCATATTTTGATACTGTCAGTCCTTCGGCTTCATATAGAATCTTCCCGACAGCTCTGCTGTCCTAAGGGAATTGATAAAAGCAGACGGATCAATTTCTCTTATTTTTACAATGACTCTTTTAGCATCATCCGCACCTATAACAGAATAAACCACATGATGCTTTCTGTGCTCATGAGAACCCTCGGCAGTCATTATGGAAGCACCATGATGGCAGACATCATAGATCATCTGCGAAACCTCTTCCGGTTTCTCTGTAATGATAAGCAATGTCTGTCTCTGATATGCCCTGTAAAGTGTATGGAGCGTCTGGGTGGAAACATACTGGAATACTATGGAATATAAGGCCTTGTCCCATCCGAAAAGCAGGCCGGCTGCTGTCAGAATGATGACATTGAACCCAAGTACCAGATTCCAGGTCTCCATACCCCTCTTCTGGCTCAGATATATGGCAATAAAATCAGTTCCACCGGTGGTGGCATCCACACTGAGACACATACT
>DFGZ01000040.1:0-1378 GCA_002371295.1 Oribacterium sp. UBA3737
AAAACTATGCCGTTTCCTGCAAGTCTCTGCATGATGAAGCCTTCACCACCGAAGAATCCCGCTCCCAGCTTTTTCTGGAAGGTAATTGAGAGTTCAACGCCTGTGGTTGAAGCCAGGAATGCATTCTTCTGGGCAATGAGTTCCCTGCCGGGACCGATCTCAACCGGTCTGATTGCTCCGGTAAAACTTGAAGCAAAGGCAATGGTTCCCGGGCCACCCTCACACCTGTAATGTGTAAGGAATAATGACTCGCCGGTGAACATACGTCCGAACATTTTGCCGATACCGCCGCCCTCCTGGGACATCTGCATGTTTGGTGTCATCCAGGCCATTCCTCCGGACTCAGTTATCATTTCTTCTCCGGGCTCAAGTTCACAGATAACAACGGGCATCGGCTCGCCTTCGATAGAATATCTCATAAGCATTCTCCTTTCGGTACAAATTAACTGATTAGAACAATTATACTAAAATAATTTCTTTATGAATACAAATTTCGGAAATCTTAACCTTTTGATATAATAGTTATCATAAAGATAATAATAAAAGTTGTACGAAAACGAGGATTTATGAGGACAGACTTATATATTTTCCTTGAATATGCCGATATAAAAGGTGTGCAAACATAAAGGGAGAGTGTTATGAAATTGATTGATCATAAAAATGATATTCCTATTGTGTCCTCTAAGGATAAAAGTCATAAGCATCCGGTGCCTGTTAAACAGTGCCAATTTCGCACACCGGTTGTTTTTGTGATTCTTATCATATCACTTTTATTTCTGAACGCCTGCGATACAGGGGTTCCGGAAGCGGCCACTGAGGCATGGGAAACCGAAGAAACAGCTGCTGAAGCAAAACCCACAGAAGAGGTATCGGAAGAAACAGTAAAGGAAGCCGAAGAGGAAACTGAAGCTCCTGTCGGAGAATCCGTGGAAAACAGCGAACCGATAAAACCGGAACCCAAAGAAATCGTAAAGGATATGGAAAAGTTAAAGGATGAGGTGATAAATTCTATTTTTGACAAGCAGAAGGAAACGGAAGCGAGAAAGACCTGGAAAACCTATGACAGTCTGGAGGAGGCTCAGGAAGCATCAGGACTTATAGTTTCAGATAAGGTAAGAAGGGGATTAAAGCAGTACAATCATATAGAATACAGAGCCCTTGAGGGGACTATGATCGAGCTTGTTTATACTGACAAGAACGGCAAGGAAGGTTACAGATTCCGTCAGGGCTACGGAACGGATGATGTCAGCGGTGTAGACAAAAAGTTCAACGAAGAAAACGATTACAAAATGGGAAACATTATTGTACACACAAGGGGAAACAACGG
This sequence comes from Oribacterium sp. UBA3737, assembly GCA_002371295.1. The sequence continues at coordinate 1,328 of DFGZ01000040.1, forward strand.
GCACATAACCGTAGCCTCCTACACGGACGGCAAGCTTTCCTATGCTTTCGT
>DFGZ01000040.1:1457-2786 GCA_002371295.1 Oribacterium sp. UBA3737
CAGCCTCCGCTTCTTGAGCTGGTAGGTATATACGCATTGATTGCGTAACAAATACAAAACACACCATTTTATGGACCTAAGGATGGGTCTGAATCTATTTAGGGAAACATATCAAATAAAGAATTTGTGAACAGTCTCTATAATAAGTGAGGGAAGGAGCCCGAGGAAGAATAAGATTTGACACATGACGACATAAAGAACAGGTAGGATATAGGAAGGAGAGAACCGATGGCAAGATTTTGCAGAAACTGCGGCAATCCTCTGGGTGAAAACGCGCGATTTTGCACCAAGTGTGGAACTCAGGTCGTGTCGACACAAAATAGTCAGCCTGTTCAGGCACAGATGCAGCAGCCTAAAATGCAATGCAGACAATGCGGAAACCCTTTAAATGAGGGGGCTAAGTTCTGCAGAAAATGTGGTGCAAAGATAATAAACCAGGAATCTATTCAGCCAGCAAGTAAAGAGGCACCATATATACAGGGTACGAATGTACAACATAATCAACAACAGTCAGTTCAACCTTCGTCATCTCAGAAAGAACAAATCCCATATGAACAAACTGCTGAAGTAAATTATACACAGCCGCAACAGAATAACATTCAAACTGAAGCAGCTCAGTATGTCCGGCAGGCACAGCAGCAATTCACCCGAACTGGTCAGGGCATGATCCAGCCTACATTTTCAGAAGCGTCAGATAGAGCAGGAGAGACAGCATTGCAGCTGCCTCAGGTTCAGAGCGCCCTCAGCTTTGCGGAAGAAGCTAAGGCTGTACTTAACCCTTTCACTGAGTTTTTTACAGGTGTTTCCGGATTTTTCAAAGGCATTATCAATATAATTAAATATCCAAAAGCTCTCACCTTTTCAGTAGTTCTCACATGGATCTGGATATTGCTTATAGCCTTGAAGCAGTTCCGCATCGGTGGGATATTTACAGATGCTTTGTCCTGGATCACTTTCGCACAGGGAGGTCTGGGAAATGGCCTAAGAGGTATCGTAGGCGGTCTCTTTGGTAAAGTGGTTGTGGCTTCCGGTCTATATGCACTTTTAGACGGGGGCAAAGATATAGGTAAAGGCATAAAGCAGTGGTTTAACTGCTTCAACGCTTCCTCCAACACCGGAGCTATTCTTACCGGTGCGGGTCTGAGTCTCATTCTTTACAATTTCTTTGTTGCCAATGCTAACCTTGGAAACACTATGGTCGCAATAACCGGTATAATACTTTCTCTCCAGGCTCTCGGTTCACAAAACGGCTTCATCTTTAGAATGGCACGGTCACTTATGTCAAAAAAACTTGGAAATAATCGGGTATCCAACGATGTAAGGGCTAAT
>DFGZ01000264.1:0-3928 GCA_002371295.1 Oribacterium sp. UBA3737
CGGAAATACAGCTGTTTCAGGCAGGAGCTATAAAGTATTAACAGTAATATCGGGAGGGAGTTATGAAAAAGATAGTCAGAAAACTCATTATAATGGCCGCAATTGCGGTGACACTGGCCGGATTGAGCGCAGTATCAGCATCGGCTAAGACCGTAAAGCTGAAGGGCGCTGCATTTACAACATCGACAGCAGCTGCCGATATTGTTGCAACTCCGGTCGGTACAGGGACTATGACGGTGAAGGTTCCAAAGAAGACGTCAGGATATCTGAGATTTACAGCGCCGGCTACAAAGGCTTACAGCTTCACGGTATCGAATATAAAAGCCGGAAGGTTCTGCTGCGGCTACTTCTATGTTATGACTATGTATGGAACAAACAACAGCTATATCGGCCAGGAGAAGATCGCTACTCAGGGCGGAGAGGCAACCGGACTTTTTGTTTCGACAAAGAAGAGTAAAGGTGGAAGTGCAGCGACGCGCTATCGGAAGAGCAGAACAGGAACCATCGCGCTTCAGGCTGGTCAGACCGTGTATATCTATTTCAGCATGACCAGGAAGTGCACTTTGAAGTTCAAGATCAAATAAGAGAGAAGAAACAATATTCAAGAGCAGGGAGCTGTCGCTTATGCGATTGCTCCCTGTTTTTAGTGCACAGGCATCTCTTATGACGGTGACAGCAGAAAATGATGTTTGTTACCGCAGCCATTAGATGACCTGACTTGCTGTGTGTTCAAGATAGCAGAACTTAGTCTTCACTGTGGATTTTACCTTTACATGTGGAATATACTTTTACACTCAACGGAAAGTCCGATTGGATGTGGCGCTGGCGTGGGATTACATTCGACACGAATCTGAGACTGCGGATGTCGGATGCAAGGTCTCCAAAAAGTTCAGAAGAGAATCATACTGCTCAGGATTCAGTCTGGCGGCGTAGGCAATCAGCCTGATCTGCTGACGATTAAGTACAGTCGGATCCCCGGAACTCTCATCCAGGAAGAACTGTGACATGGAGATACCGAAACCTTTGCAGATGCTTTCCAGAGAGGTGACTGTGGGAAGCATATTCTTAGAATACCATGTAGAAATAGTTGACTGAGGCAATCCGGATCGCTTCGCAAGCTCATATTCTGTCCATCCTCTATCCAGACGCAGCTTAGTGATACGGGCAAGGACGTCCATTAAACCAACCCTCCAGAATCAATATAAAAAGTGGATCATAATCAAGGATACTTAAGCCTTTTTACCTGCAAGAATGATGATATGCTGAATATTTGCTTGAACAATAGTTAGATATAACGTAGAATATATACGATAATAATAACCAATAACTAATAAATGATCTTTTTCAGATACATTTGCGTATGTATTCAGCAAAACCGTTGAAAGACGGCGACGCAAAGCTATAGGGACTGTAGAATGTCAGCCAGCTGCAGATGAGAAAGTATGAATCAGCACTGGTTGGTGCTGGTTTTTGTTTTGAAGCGGAGAGATACCAGGCTTCCGGTTGTTTGTATCATGAGTGAGCTAGGAAAAGAGCGCAGCCATTATAGTCGTCACTACTATTAATGAGAGTTAAGAAGTCTTGTCGTATGTGGATATAGGCACAAGACAACTCATGCAGCACATGTATAGAAAACAGACAATCAATGTTGGACAAAAGGAGGATGAGTATGAAGAAACGATTACTGGCAGGAATTATGGCGGGGCTTATGCTATTGTCACAAAGCACAGTTTCATTCGGTTTTGAGAAACATGATAAGAATGAAACAAAAAAGACTTCTGGCACTGTCAACGCTGCAAACATCAATACCCCGCCAATTCTAGGCGCTGCACAAGGTGATATTGCAGGAAGCACCATTGGTAGTGCAATAGATATTACGAATACTACTACTGTTAATTTTTCCGATTATCCTTTTAAAATATATAGATTCAAACCCACAACGACTGGGGATTATGAAATAAAATCGAGCAATCCGCGTTCAACCACGGATGATGATGATGATGATGATGAAACGGATCCAAAGATGCTGTTACTTGACCAAGGTGGGAAAATTACACGAATTATGGATGAAGCTTATTCCCCTGCGGAATCGGAAGAGTCTTATAGTGATTTGAATTTTGACATTATTGTTCCATGTACAGCAGGCACCGATGTATATTTTGCAGTAACCACTTATGGCTATTTCCCAGATTACTGTGATGACAAGTATCAAAATATAGGAAATGTATTTAGTGGAGAGCATGAAAATGAATGGGATCAAAGTGCATCCTATACTGTTACTATTTCGAAAGCTGCCAGCCATGCTCATGGCGTAGATTATAATGGAACTAAGACTACGGTTCAGGTAGAAAACTGTGGACGTGTTGGGATCTATTCTTATGTATGCGGCATTTGTGGAAGAGCAGTTAGGGATACCGTTCCAGCTACAGGAGATCATGAGTGGGATTCCGGGAGGGTTACTACTGCACCGACAGAAACTGTTAAAGGTGTGAAGACATTTACCTGCTCAGTCTGTGGATCAAAAAAGACAGCATCGATTCCGGCTACTGGTGTTCATTCTTGGAATGGGGGTGTTGTCACTGTTCAGCCGACTGAAGAATCCGCGGGTGTAAAGACCTATACCTGTTCAGGATGTGGATCGACCAGGACGGAAGCAATTCCGCCAATTATTATCCCACAGACTGTTGCAAGAACTGTGAAGGCTTTGAAGGCAAAGGCCAAGAAAACTAAAGTCACTGTTTCCTGGAAAAAACTTTCGAAGAAAGATCTGAAAAAGCTTAAGAACGTCAGCGGGATAGATGTTCAGGTGTCGACTGATCCGGCGTTTACAAACAAGATTGTCAATAAGACGATCGGTAAGAAGAAAGCAAAGTTTACATTTACAGGAAAGAAAAAAACGACTTACTGGGTTCGTGTCCGGTACCATGCTTCAAGCGGTGTTTCTGCATGGAAGAATAAGGCAGTAAAGGTGAAATAGTTATTGTGTGATATGCTTTGGGAAGAGCAAAGTAAAGTATTCCCAGGCAAGCCAGCGATTAGTTTTGATACTTGGGCCTGATTGCATATAAAGACAGACCAGGCGCGTGTGCGAAAGCAACGCGCCTGGTCTGTTCGGCATTGGGGATAATCCAGGCAAACGGTTGTTGTGTATCATATAACTGAGAATATCAGGAGCTTGTAAGCGAGGCGAGCTTCTCCTCAAGCTGTTGTATTCTATCCTGCAAGTCTATGACAGCAGCTTCGGCGGCATCTGCTCTGGCGGCTTCCTTCTTAGTATTGACGCGCTCTTCTTCACGCCCTTTCTTCAAACCTTCTTCCAGGCCTTCCTTGCGTCCTTCCTCCAGGCCTTCTTTTCGTCCCTCTTCCCGCATCTGTTCATCTCGTTCGAGTAATGTCATATACTCCAGCCTCCATTCCTTGTGTTGCCTGGCCTTTTGGACAAGCTCATCCAGCTTCTTTGCCAGCGTTGCGGATGGTGCCTTTCCTGCAACGTATTCCAGGAAGGCTTTCAGCTCGCCGGTTACGTCATTCTGATTACCTTCCGCACATAAGAAGACTTTGTTTGCCCCGTCTCCCATCTCGAGATCGGGCTTCTTCGCACACATATTACGAAAGCTGTACTTGTGGAGCCCAACTTCGCTGAAGGGATTATTTCTGGAAATGAATACAACATAGCTGTTTTTCAGATCCTTGTATGCTCCTCCGCGCTCAAGCTGGTTCAGGTCAATCATGCCCTGATAGTAACGGGAGCGCCTCGGCAGATATTCAATGCTTCCCTGCTGCATCTCAATGTCGAAGATCGTATTCCTGTCATCCTCGAAATAGACGTCAAACCGGACGCCATGCCCGTCAGCGGTGATAGTGACTGCCTGCTGGTTTCTGACATCTGCAATGAGCCCTATCTTCCTGTCAAGAATCAGCTCTGTCA
>DFGZ01000264.1:3988-4159 GCA_002371295.1 Oribacterium sp. UBA3737
AATCAGCTCTGTCAGCTCCTTGCATATGTCCGGATTGTTCTGCAGAATCTTGCAGAACATGAAATCGTCAGTAAATGTCAGGTCTTCATAACGTTTTGCGGTCGCCATTGAAACTACCTCCTTTGGATAAATAATCTGCAGAGGTATGGCGCCTGCGGTATCAGGTGCGGT
>DFGZ01000176.1 GCA_002371295.1 Oribacterium sp. UBA3737
CCCTGCTCCATACGGTTCACATAGCATCTTGCACGAAGCATATCGTTGACTGAGAAGCATGGTCCGATCTCACGCATGAAATCAAGGAAATTGAGATTTCTGAGCCAGTCGGCATTGTTTACCATGAGAGCCTTGCCCTCTCCGAACTCTATGAAACGGCTCATCTGCTTCTTGAAGCACTCACAGTTATGATCGATCTGCTCGATGGTCATCATGGAACGCATATCTGAACGGCCTGAAGGATCACCGATCATTCCTGTACCGCCGCCCACAAGGGCGATAGGCTTGTTTCCGGCATCCTGAAGTCTCTTCATAAGAGTCAGAGCCATAAAGTGTCCAACATGCAGAGAATCAGCAGTCGGATCAAAACCAATATAGAAAGTAGCCTTGCCGTTATTAACGAGCTCTTTGATTTCTTTCTCATTTGTCACCTGTGCGATCAGGCCTCTGGCTACTAATTCTTCGTAAACACCCATCGAATTATTTCTCCTTATTACTTTTTCTTTCAGAGTAATCATACATGTACCGGTACATCGATCAAAGTGAAAGGTTTCATCCTGAAAACACAGGAACCTGTCTTCCCGTAAAAAAAGAGCTTCCTACTTTCACGAGACCCATGAACGGGCTTAATGAATTTATCACGGCAAAAGAACCCCTGTTTTGTCCTTTTGACCCTGGTAACATATTATACAATACCCCAAGCCAAATGCAAGCATTCAGCCTGGGGCACTGTCAGTTTTTGGTTTTTCTTGATTTAAAGATCACAGTTTAATGCCTGTAACTGCATAGCCTGAGAATCATCAGTCTTCAAATTTTGTGATCTGGATATAATCGTAAATGTTTGAAATAAGTCTCTTTGTATCCTCCCAGCCGATACATGCATCCGTTATGGACTTTCCGTATACGTGATCCTCAACCTTGCAGTTGCCTTCCTCGATATAGGACTCAACCATAAGTCCCTTTACAAAGCGGGCAAGCTCTGTGGAATACTTACGTGAATGCATGATCTCCTGAGCTATACGAAGCTGTTCCTTATACTTCTTTGCGGAGTTGCAGTGATTTGTATCAACAACCACAGCCGGATTCATAAGCTCCTTCTTTGTATAGAGATTGTAAAGAAGCTTCAGATCCTCATAGTGATAGTTAGGAAGGATCTGGCCGTGCTTTGACTGTGATCCTCTGAGTATCGCATGTGTATAAGGATTTCCGTCTGACTTTACTTCCCACTCTCTGAAGATGAAATCATGAGGATGCTGTCCTGCATAAATAGAGTTCAGCATAACTCCGAAATCTCCGGATGTAGGGTTCTTCATTCCTGTAGGAACGTCAATTCCCGAAGCCACGAGTCTGTGCTGCTGGTTCTCGACCGAACGGGCTCCAACCGCAACATAGCTCATGATATCGCTCAGATATCGTAAATTATCAGGATAAAGCATCTCATCCGCTGTTGACATGCCTGTCTGTGCAAGGACCTCCATGTGAAGCTTTCTGATGGCTGCTATACCGCCTAAAACATTGGCCTCCTTCTCAGGATCCGGCTGATGAAGCATACCCTTGTAGCCCTGTCCTGTCGTACGAGGCTTGTTGGTATAGATTCTGGGTACGATCATGATGCTGTCCTTGACCTGATCGGCAACCTCTTTAAGGCGGTTACAGTAATCAAGTACCGGATCCGGATGATCCGCTGAACATGGTCCTATGATGAGAAGAAACTTCTTTGAATCTCCTCTGAAAATTGCCTTGATTTCCTCGTCACGCTCTGCCTTGATCTTCGCAAGCTCTGCTGAAAGAGGAATCTGCTCTCTGATTTCCGCACTTGACGGAAGCTTAGTCCTGAATTCAAATCCCATAGTTACTCTCCTTTTCATGCGAGGGTCTTCATATCTACCCTTCCCCTGGACCTGTGATACTTCGCATAAGAACGCTTGCTCCCATACGAAACTCCGTACCTACCGGCCGCATAATTGAAAGTATAGTCTCACGAAGCCATAAAATCAAGTAATCAAAGGACATATAAACCATAACCTTTTTCAGGAAACCGAAAATATTCAGTCAGTATATCAGATATGACTACCTGTACTTTATATTCAGCCTTTCACTTATAAAAAAGGTGCATCCGAAAGGTCTCTTAAAGGGATGTCTCTTTCAGATGCACTTTGATAATTTAAATATGTACTTACTTCAGTATGTAAACTGCCTTTGGATCGAAATCCAGATATGCCTCTTCCGATACCTCGTAAATCTTACGATTCACAGGGTTATAGTCGGAAAGCTGTATCTCCATATCCCCAACCTTGAGGCGGTAGTACTGATAGGAACCCATAAAGGTAGAGAGGGTTACAACGCCCTTAAGGATGCCCTTGTCGCTCAGTTTTGCGTTTTCCGGACGGATGACCAGTAATGCCTCCTCTCCTTCATTTACACTTATATGATTCCTGACAGTGATCTTTTCTCCGAAAACATCTATATCAGCTGTGCCGAAAACGTCATCCACGGATTCCACCTTTGCAGGTATGAAATTTGCCTCCCCAATGAAATCCGCGACGAACTTTGATGCAGGATGATAATATATTTCCCGGGGCGAACCTACCTGCTCCATCCTGCCCTTGCTCATGATGATGATCTGGTCGGATATGCTCATGGCCTCCGACTGGTCATGTGTTACGTAGATGGCAGTGATGCCCACTTTCTGCTGTATACGTCGTATCTCTGTACGCATGGTCACACGAAGCTTTGCGTCAAGATTACTGAGAGGTTCGTCGAACAGAAGTACTCCCGGCTCCAGGACCAGGGCCCTGGCCAGGGCTACTCTCTGCTGCTGTCCGCCCGAAAGCTGATTAGTCATTCTGGACTCCATACCTTCCATTTCAACCAGCTTCAGAATATTGATGACCTTCTCATGTATTACTTCCTTTGGCAGCTTTCTAAGCTTCAGGCCATAAGCCACATTGTCGAAAACATTGTAATGAGGAAGCAGGGCATAGCTCTGGAATACCATGGCTGTATCACGCTTGTTCGGGGTAAGCTCATTTACAGCTTCTGAGCCTATGTAAATCTGTCCTTCATCCGGTGACTCAAAGCCTGCCACCATTCTGAGGGTTGTAGTCTTGCCGCAGCCTGATGGTCCTAGTAAAGTTACAAATGTACCGGGCTCGATATTAAGATTCATATCCTTTACGGCATAAAACTGCTTTTTAGTTTTAGGGTCAATATATATTTTAGAGATATGCTCAAGCACAACACCCTTCTTTTCCGAAGTCTTCATCAGTCTTCCTCCTTTACTGCTCTGCTGGTTCCGAAATGTTTTATGACGAGATTCATTACCGCAACAGCAGTATATGTGATCATTATGAGCACCGTTGCGTAGGCGCAGGCAACTCCGTAATTACCCTTTTCGGCCTGTTCGTTTATCTGACAGGTTATCATGAGAAAATCCGGTGTTACCAGCAGGATAACGGCTGAGATAGCGGTTATGGACCTTACGAAGGCTGTTACCAGACCGCTCAGGAAAGAATCCTTGATCAGCGGAAGTGTCACCGTAGTAAATACTTCAGCACTGTTCGCACCCATGTCATAAGCTGATTCCTCTATGGACTTGTCTATCTGTCTCAGTGCCGAAATACCTGAACGGGTTCCTGTAGGCAGGGAACGTACCACGAAAACGATAATAAGTATGAGTCCTGTTCCGTAGATCTGCTGCAGCGCTCCTGTTCTGAAAAGTCCGTTTGCATAGCCTCTTATATAGCCTATACCGAGTACAGTTCCCGGAACCGCCATGGCAAGCATGGAAACAAACTCAATGAAGCCCTTTCCTCTGAATTTCTTTTTTACCACCAGATATGAAATGATCATGGAGAGAAGCGCCGTCACAGGAGCAGCTATAAAGGAAAGCACAAAGGAATCCTGAAAAGCTTCCAGTCCCGAAGTCTTCATCATGTACTGGAACCATTTAAGGGTGAGGCTGTAGTCTCTTCCCCAGAGCTTAAATAAGGCTCCGAAGGGCACCATGATATACATAAGTGTTACAAATACAGCAACTATACTGCAGAATACGGTAAGCGGTACCCTGACGCTTCTGTCTTCTATAGGCATCCTTCCTCTGGTGGCTTTTCCCGTAAGTGTAGCAGCTGTCCGTTTCTCCAGATAATACTTCTGAATAAGGAACAGTATGACTGTAAGGGACAGAAGCACTACCGACATGGCAGCCGCACCTGTACTGTCAAAGGCACCTGTTACCTGAAGATAAATTGTGGTTGCCAGGGTATCATAGGATCCGCCTATCATCATAGGGTTTGCGAAATCCGCAACCGACTCTATAAATGTAACGAGAAAAGCATTGCCAAGTCCCGGAAGCATCAGCGGGAATGTAACTGTGGCAAATACCTGCCAGCGTGTAGCTCCCATATCTCTTGTAGCTTCCTCCAGAGACGGATCGATATTTTTCAGAAGTCCCTTAAGCATCATATAGCATACCGGGAAGAAGGTAAGTATCTGTACGATGGCTATTCCTTTGAGTCCGTAGATATTGGAATCATAGATATGAAGTATGGATCGCGTGATGATTCCGGACCTTCCAAAGAGCATGATCATGGAAAGAGAAAGTACGAAGGGCGGTGACACCACAGGCAGTGTGGACACCACATTGAAAAGCTTTTCCAGAATAACGGATCTTAGCTTTACATATACTTCAACGTAAGCAAAAAGCAGCCCTATGGCGGTGGATGCGATGCCTACAAGAAACCCCAGAACAAGTGTGTTCTTAAAGGCAGTGCGGAACCGCTCCATGCTGAGGACTCTGCTGAATACCTCCACTGATACCTTTCCATTTACCATGATACTGTCTATGAGCAGCATGAACAAAGGATACAGTATGAACAGAAGCAGGAAAACTATGAGCACCACTATAGTACTTACCATAATGGGATCAGAAAAGAATTTTTGTCGTTCGAGCCTTGCGCTCTGTGAACCAGCCATAAATCCCCCTTTTATACGGGCAGAGAAATGTCCTAAACCCGATTTAGCATTAAATCGAGTAGGGATAAAGTGCCCTCTCGATTCCACATCGGCTGTCAAGTGCATATACGTACCAATGGATCTCCGCCTGACAGCCTTCTCGCAAGTAAAAAGCTGCGTAAAGTCAAAGGCTTCACGCAGCGTAAACGGTCTGATTATTCAGTAAGGAATCTGCCTGAATCTGCAGTATCTGCTGTGCTTCCGAGAGCCTCAAAGAAGTCTTCGATGTACTTCTCTGTGTTAGCCTTCGCATCCTCAAAGTCATAATCGATAGTGTTGTTCATATCAAGACCGAACTCTGTGGCTTCCTTTGGCTGTTCAGCATTCGAAAGTACCAGGAACTGATATGATCCGTTATCCTTGGCAAGATTTACGCAATCAGGTGAAAGGGCATATTCTATCCAGAGCTTTGCAGCGTTAGGATGCTTTGCTCCCTTGAATATGGCTGTAGCACCGATCTCATAGGATGTTCCGTCTGATGGAACTACAAGACCGATATTGTCATATCCCTGAAGGATCTGA
>DFGZ01000377.1:0-4133 GCA_002371295.1 Oribacterium sp. UBA3737
GAAACACCGTGCGGTATAATGACTTCTAAAGCCGGCGAAGAAAAATCTCCGCCGGCAATAAAGATCAATTAATTATCCAGGAATCCCTTATAATGACGTACTGCCATCATTGACTCAACCTGCTTCATAGTCTCAAGGATAACACCTACAACGATTATGATAGAGGTTGCTGCAAATGAAACATTTGCATTGAATATTCCTGTAAAGAATATAGGAAGTACAGCAACTATGCTAAGTGCTATAGCTCCGATAAAGATTACCCTGTTAAGTATTGAGGTAAGGTAATCCGAAGTGGGCTTTCCGGGTCTGATACCGGGGATAAATCCGCCCTGCTTCTTTAAGTTGTTCGATATCTCTATAGGATTGAATGAAACAGCTGTATAGAAATATGCGAAGAACAGGATAAGTGCGATGTATATGATCACACCGAGAGTATATTTGAACTCTCCTTCGGGAGTAAGATGGAACCAGTTGTTCTGATCGATCAGATACAGAAGCTTGTTGCCGAATGTTCCGTTCTCCCTCATTCCCTTAGCACCAAAGAACGAAGCAATGATGATGGGGAACTGAAGTATGGACATAGCAAAGATTACGGGGAGTACGCCTGAAGTATTGACCTTCATGGGGATGCTTGATCCCTGTCCGCCGACCTGTTTACGTCCTACGATCTTTCTGGTGTACTGTACGGGTATTCTTCTTTCAGCATCCTGAAGAAGAACGATAAGTGCTACCATACCTACGATGATCGCGATGATGATGGCTGCACTGATGATGCCCCATACAACTGCATTTGCGCCGCTTCTGGACTCATTGCCCTGACCAAGGACGAACTTGGTAACCAGGGTATTGATGTCCTGAGGGAGACGGGATACGATGTTGATCAAAAGGATAACAGATATACCGTTTCCAACGCCCTTCTCTGTGATCTTGTCACCAAGCCACATAAGAAATACTGTACCGGCTGTAAATGCAAGTGCTACTGTAACCACTTCGGTAAACGAATTGGTGTGGCTTACAAAATATCCGCTTCTTCCGAAGCTGATCGCCATAGCTGTTGACTCGATAAGAGCAAGAACTACAGTAAGATATCTTGAGATTTTCTGGATCTTCTGTCTTCCATCCTCACCATCCTTCTGCATTTCCTCTAACTTCGGAATTGCGATGGTTAAGAGCTGCATGATGATCTCCGCATTAATGTAGGGAGAGATGCTCAGTGCAAAAATGGAAAGAGTCGAAAGAGCACCACCTGTAAGGGTAGCAAGAAGACCCTGTGTCAACTGATTGTCAGCCCAATCCTTAAGCATGGCGCTGTCGATAGCAGGAACGGTAATGTTGGAACCGATTCTTACTACAACCAGACATGCCAGAGTAAACAGCAATCTTGATCTTATTTCCTTGATCTTGAATGCATTGATGATCGTTTTAAACATATCAGATCACCTCGGCTTTTCCACCAAGTGCTTCAATCTTCTCTTTTGCGGTAGCGCTGTATGCATTTACCTTTACATTGAGCTTCTTGGTTAATTCTCCATTCCCAAGTATTTTTACTCCATCCTTAGGATTGGTGATAAGACCAACATCCATAAGACTCTCGATAGTAACATCAGCACCGTCTTCATAACGCTTCTCAAGCATGCTGATATTAATTGTGATTATTTCCTTAGTATTTCTGCAGTTGAAGCCTCTCTTGGGAAGTCTTCTGAAAAGAGGATTCTGTCCACCTTCGAATCCTGCTCTCGGACGACCGGAACGAGCCTTCTGACCTTTATGACCGTAACCTGCTGTCTTGCCGTTTCCTGAAGCATGACCTCTGCCTTTACGGAAGTTATTGCTCTTTACAGAACCCTCGGCAGGTCTTAAATCTGTTAAATTCATTATGTTCTCCTTTCCGATATAACGGATCATCATCCGGTTATTTTATCGATTAGATTTCTTCTACCTTAACCAGATGCTTAACCTGGAAAATCATTCCCTTAACAGCCTCGTTGTTCGGAAGCTCGTTTGAAGAATTAAGCTTGCCTAAGCCTAAAGCTTCAACAGTCTTCTTATGCTTGGGAAGGGCACTAATAGTAGATTTTACGAGTGTAACTTTAATTTTATCTGCCATGATATCCTCCTTATTTTCAAGCCATAAGCTCTTCCATACTGATTCCGCGAGCAGCTGCAACCTCTTCAGGTGTCTTTAACTGACTTAAGCCGTCGATCGTGGCAAGCACTACGTTCTGCTTATTGTTTGAACCAAGTGATTTTGTACGAATGTTCTTGAATCCTGCAAGCTCTAATACGCTACGAACAGGACCTCCGGCAATGATACCGGTACCTTCGGGGCTTCTCTTCATAAGAACAGTAGCTGAACCGAACTTGCCGATAAAATCATGAGGAACACTTCCGTTTTCATCAAGAGGAAGCTCGATCATATGCTTCATGGCTGCTTCCTTTCCCTTGCGGATAGCTTCAGGTATTTCAGCTGCCTTGCCGAGACCTGCACCAACGTGACCCTTCTTGTCACCTACTACAACAAGTGCAGAGAATCTCATGTTACGTCCACCCTTAACAACCTTGGTGACACGCTTGATGGCAACTACTTTATCTTCTAATTCCATGCCTGTGGTATCAATTATTGAACGTTTCATCTGTCTCCTCCTCTTAGAATTCAAGTCCGGCTTCTCTGGCTGCCTCAGCTAAAGCCTGGACCTTGCCCTGATATATGAAACCGCCACGGTCAAATACAACTGTCTTGATTCCCTTATCAAGTGCTCTTTCTGCTATTACTTTTCCGAGATAGGAAGCAGCTTCAACAGTATTTGTATGTTCAAGTTCTGCCTTAACATCCTTCTCAACCGTTGATGCAGCAACTAATGTGTTTCCAACAGTATCATCGATGATCTGTGCATACATATGCTCATTACTTCTGAACACTGCAAGACGAGGTCTTTCAGCTGTACCGGAGAAACGATTACGAACTTTCATATGTTTCTTTTCACGAATTTTTGTTCTACTTTCTTTCTTAAACATTTGTGCGCTCCTCCTTACTTCTTACCTGTCTTGCCGGCCTTACGTCTGATTACTTCGTCAGAGTACTTGATACCCTTGCCCTTATAAGGCTCAGGTCTTCTCTTATCTCTGATCTCAGCTGCGTACTGACCAACTTTTTCTTTGTCTATACCCTTGATAATGATCTTGTTGTTATCAACAGAAGACTCAATACCTTCGGGATCCATCATGTTAACAGGATGTGAATAGCCAAGGCTTAATACCAGCTTCTTGCCTTCCTTAGCTGCCTTGTAACCAACACCGTTGATCTCAAGTGACTTCTCATAGCCCTGGGTAACACCGATAACCATGTTATTGATAAGTGTTCTTGTAAGTCCGTGAAGAGACTTGCTTCTCTTAAGGTCGTTAGGTCTGTTTACAACAACCTCTGCACCTTCTACCTTGATCTCCATATCGGGTGAAAGGACTCTTGAAAGAGTACCCTTAGGTCCCTTAACGGTAATCGTATTATTTTCTGCTATATCGATGGTTACACCAGCGGGTATAGCGATTGGCATCTTACCTATACGTGACATGCCCGTACCTCCTAATTTAATATATACTAGACTATATAAAAGCTACGGATTACTTCGTGCTTCGCACTTTCGTAATCCTCAAATCCATTCACAATCCCGCGCTGCTTCGCACCGCTTCTTGCTCATGGATTTGCACGCTCGTAAATTTTCTTATAAAATCGCAAGCGAGCTTGCATTTTATATGAAAATTTACTCACTAAGCTTTTACCACACGAAACAGAGAACTTCTCCGCCTACGTTTTCCTTACGTGCTTCTTTGTCGGTGATAACACCCTTGTTTGTGGAAATGATAGCTGTGCCTAAGCCGCCTAATACCTTAGGAAGATCCTCTACGTTTGCATAAACACGAAGACCGGGCTTAGAGATTCTCTTTAATCCTGTAAGAACCTTATCATTCTTATCCTTACCATACTTTAAAGTAATGTGGATATTCTTAAATGTTCCGGCATCAACAAGCTCAAAATTCTTGATATAGCCTTCTGAAAGAAGAATGTTAGCGATGGAAACCTTCATCTTTGATGCGGGAACATCTACTGTATCATGCTTTGCAGTATTTGCATTACG
>DFGZ01000377.1:4209-6391 GCA_002371295.1 Oribacterium sp. UBA3737
AAGCATATCTGCAATAGGATCGCTGTTCATCATTGTACTTTTCCTCCTTCTTACCAGCTTGCTTTCTTAACGCCGGGTATCTGTCCATTGTATGCTAATTCACGGAAGCAGATTCTGCAAATACCGTACTTACGTAAAACTGCATGAGGACGTCCGCAGATTCTGCAACGAGTGTAAGCTCTGGTAGAGAATTTTGCAGGACGCTGCTGCTTTAATTTCATTGATAATTTTGCCATAAAATCCTCCTTACTTAGCGAACGGCATGCTGAATAATCTAAGGAGCTCACGAGCTTCCTCATCAGTCTTAGCCGTTGTAACGAAACAAACGTCCATACCTCTTACCTTGTCAACCTTATCGTACTCGATCTCGGGGAACACGAGCTGTTCCTTGATACCAAGTGAGTAGTTTCCTCTTCCGTCAAATGCGTTAGGGTTAACGCCTCTGAAGTCACGTACTCGGGGAAGTGAAAGATTGATAAGTCTGTCCATGAACTCATACATCTTGTCGCCGCGGAGGGTAGTCTTGCAACCGATAGAAACGCCTTCACGAATCTTGAAGTTTGCTATAGACTTTTTAGCCTTGGTGATAACTGCCTTCTGTCCGGTGATGATCTCCATATCCTTAACAGCTGACTCTAAAGCCTTGATATTCTCTTTAGCTTCACCAACGCCCATATTAACAACGATCTTTTCGATCTTCGGGATCTCCATGGGGTTCTTGTAACCGAACTTTTTAACCATAGCGTCCCTAACTGTTTCAAAATAAAAATCTTTTAAACGAGCCAAAGTCTTTTCCTCCTATTCTGATTAGTCGATGACATCACCTGTAGACTTAGCAAAACGAACCTTTTTGCCGTCAACGAACTTGAAGCCAACTCTGGTGGGCTTACCCTTGTAGATGTACATTACGTTAGAAATATCAACAGGTGCTTCCTTCTGGATAATACCACCCTTAGGGTTATCCTGGCTGGGCTTAGTATGCTTTGTTACCTGATTACAGCCCTCAATGATAACACGCTTTCCATCAACTACTTTCAGAACCTTGCCATCTTTGCCCTTATCTTTACCGGTGATCAGTCTTACTGTATCACCCTTCTTAATCTTTAACATATACGGTTCCTCCTTACTTATAATACTTCAGGAGCAAGAGAAACTATCTTCATGAACTGCTTCTCTCTAAGCTCTCTGGCTACGGGTCCAAAAATACGTGTTCCCTTAGGTGTAAGATCATCCTTGATGATAACTGCTGCATTCTCATCAAATCTGATATATGAACCGTCCTTACGATGTGCGCCCTTAACTGAACGTACAACAACAGCCTTTACAACGTCACCCTTCTTTACAACTCCGCCGGTTGTTGCGTCTTTAACAGATGCGATTATTGTATCGCCGATATTTGCATATCTTCTGGTTGAGCCGCCCATTACTCGGATGCAAAGGAGCTCCTTTGCTCCTGTATTATCGGCAACTCTCAGTCTGGATTCAGATTGAATCATGTTAACTCCTTCCTAAAGCTTATTTAGCCTTCTCAATAATCTCAACAAGTCTCCATCTCTTATCCTTTGAAAGAGGTCTGGTCTCCATAACCTTTACTCTGTCGCCGATCTTGCACTCATTATTCTCATCATGAGCCTTTAACTTGTATGTTCTCTTAACGATCTTATTGTAAAGAGGATGCCTTACGTTATCAACTACTGCTACAACGATCGTCTTATCCATTTTATCGCTTACTACCTTACCGGTACGAACTTTTCTAAGATTTCTTTCCACAGTTTTCTCCTTTCCGCACCTGTATTACTGGTTCCTTGCAGCTGTAAGGCAGGTGTTGATTCTGGCAATGTTTCTCTTTACTTCTGCGATTCTGCTTGTATTCTCTAACTGATTAGTTGCATTCTGGAATCTTAAGTTGAAAAGTTCCTTCTTAGCAGCTACTAATTCATCATTTAACTCTGATTCGGACTTTTTTCTAAGGTCCTCAACATAACTCTTACTCTTCACTGCCGGCACCTCCTTCTAAGTCTGCCTTGGATGCGATCTTACACTTAACGGGAAGCTTATGCATAGCAAGACGTAATGCTTCTTTAGCGATCTCTTCACTTACACCGGCAATCTCAAACATTACACGACCGGGCTTAACTACTGCTACCCAGTACTCTGTTGTTCCTTTACCGGAACCCATACG
>DFGZ01000140.1 GCA_002371295.1 Oribacterium sp. UBA3737
AAAAAACCGGTGCTTATGATCATAGGAGGTTCACTTGGTTCAGTAGCAATCAACAACGCTGTCAGGGAGCTTCTTCCAAGGATACTTGAGGACTTCGATGTGGTACATGTTTGCGGAAAGGGAAATCTGGATATCACACTTGAAGATAAAGCCGGGTACAGACAGTATGAGTTCATAACCAACGGATTACGAAATCTGTACGCTGTTGCGGATGTAGTCATTTCAAGAGCAGGTGCCAATGTTATCTGCGAGCTTCTTGCGCTTATGAAGCCCAACATCCTTATACCGCTGCCTAAAGAAGTCAGCAGAGGAGACCAGATATTAAACGCGGAGTCCTTTAAAAAACAGGGCTTTAGCTATGTTCTTGACCAGCATGATATGGAGAAGGACAGAGAGCTGTTGTTAAATGCCATAAAGGAAGTTCATCTCAAAAAGTCGGGATACATCATTGCCATGCAGAACTCAAACCAGAACGATGGTGTGGATCGGGTTCTCCAGGTACTTAGGGATGTGGTCAGGGAAGATAAGGAAAAAAAGAAAAGCTGATTAAGTATCAAAGGAAACTCAGCGGGTCTTAACAGTAAATTTGAAATAAAGGCGGTTTTATCGTCTTAATAAAGGAGAAAGTATGATAGGAATAATCGGAGCAATGGATGAAGAGGTTGAGAAGCTTAAGGCTTCCATAACCGATGCGAAGACAGAGGAGCATAACGGTCTCACATTTGTGACGGGAAAGCTCAATGGCAAGGATGTTACTGTTGTGCGTTCCGGAATAGGCAAGGTTAATGCAGGGGCATGTACTGCTGTCCTTATTGACCGGTATGGTGTGGATTGTGTAATCAATACAGGCATAGCAGGCTCTTTGGACGCTCACATCGATATCGGAGATATAGTTATTTCTGAGGATGCGGTACAGTATGATATGGACGCAACTAATTTCGGATATCAGCTGGGAGAGGTTCCCAGAGTGGGAACCATGGCATTTAAGGCTGATGACAGACTTATAGCCTTTGCTGAGGAAGAGAACCGGAGAGTTAATTCGGACATAAATACCTTTATCGGACGTGTGTGCAGCGGAGATAAGTTTGTATCAGACGGAGAGACCAAGGAATGGATAATCAGTCATTTTCAGGGCAAATGCTGTGAGATGGAGGGGGCTGCCATTGCTCAGGTGGCCTGGCAGAACAAGGTGCCGTTTGTGATCATTCGTGCCATTTCAGATAAGGCAGATGATTCGGCTCACATGGATTATCCAAGCTTTGAGAAAAAGGCCATAGAGCACTGTGTACGCCTTACAGAGGCCCTTGTGGGAAGAATATAAATAATATACGTAGAGATCCCTCATTAAAGGGAAGAAAAGGGCCGGCGCATCTGCGCCGACCCTTTTAAATATGCTGTTATTTTGATGCTCCTGATGCTTCCTGAGCCGGGTGATCCAGCTTTGTTACCGCATCGATAATGGAGGACGCTTCTCCGCTTTGAATGAGAGCTTTGATCTTGTCTATGGCCTCTGCATTCATATGAGCCTTTCCGAGGTACTGCTCGTAATTTCTGGAAAGAGTAAGCGCCTGTTCCTTCTCTCTGGTCTCAAGCTCTGAACGCCGGTTCACGGCATTGGTAAATGCAAGTGAGAGCTCGTCCACCTTTGGCTTTGCTGCGGTTTCTATCTCATCGATGATGATGTTTCTTGTGACTGTGTCAAAGGTGTTCTGTGCACTCTGCTTCTGGCTGATGATGTCGCTTCTTTCCTGCTGGATCTTTGCGATCTCGTCATCGAAGGATTCAAGATTGTAACCTGCCTCACTGGAATCCTTTGTGATGAGCTTTATCTTTTTCTTTATATTCTTCCTGTTTAGTTTTATACGATTCTTGATATCCCTTCCCTGCTGAACAGCACCGGCATGTCGTCCGGATATGTTCATGACAGCCACATAGATTCCTCCGAAAATAAGTATATCGACTATGTAGATCACTACCAGATAAAGTATCTGATGATTAGGAATAAGGAAATAAATTCCAAATGGGAGCAGGGCAAATATAATTATGAACACAGAGAGAAAACATAAAAGCTCTCCCAGACCTGACGGATGAAAAAGGGTATAGAACAGGTCCGTGCTGTAAAACATGGGAGCATTGTCCTTCTTCATCACTGCAGCTATCTGACGTTTAAGCTCTTTGTTCTCGATTTTCAAAGGCTCAGTTTCGCTCTTGATACGGCCCTTTACACCTTCCTGCTTGGCCTTTTCCCTGTCGGCCTGACGTTTCTTGAGCCGGGCCTCCACCTGGCTTATCTGGCGATCATAGGTGGCTGTGAGATCCTCACTTCTCTGTTTAAGGGTCTTATCGATCTTATCCTGAACTTCTTTCCTTGTTTTGTCCAAAAGGGCGGAAGTCTGTTTTTCGGTTTCTCTCATATTTGCAAGCTGGGTACTTACATTCTGATATTCAGCAATGGCGTCTTTTGCTGCATCTAAAAAAATCTGGGGATTCTCTATCTCCATTCCCATTATGTTTGCCTCCTAAAGTCATAAAATTAAGACTACTATAATAGTATAGCTCTTTTGTGAATTATTTATTAACAAAACAAAATTTTTTTCATTTTTTAACACATATTCACGATAAATATCCACAAAACAATCAGTTTGAATTAAGAGACAAAATTATGTATTATTATCACTATCAATTTTCAGGAGAGCCCTATGTTTAGAATGAATGGAACCATATACCGCGACGGACAGATGCTTAAGGACTGTGTATCCCGCCAGGAAGATTATTCTATGTCCCGAACAGACAGAGTCCTGACAGCGCTTAAGGAAATCTGTGAATACATGGATCTGGCTGTACCTATCTGGCTGGAACAAAATATCAGAGAGTTTAAGCGAAAATCCATAACCTGTTTTAGGTCGGATTCCTTTGTGGAGCCCATAAACTTTGATTATCTTCGCATTGAAGTAATCGAAGAGTGATATTATTCGTTAAATAACTGACTGGAATCCAGCATGAGGGTGAATGGACCGTCATTGAGAAGCTCCACCTTCATGTCGGCTCCGAATTCACCGTGCTCGACTTTACGGACATAGTCTTTACATCTTTCTGTAAAGTAACGGTACAGGGCATCGGCCTTCTGAGGCTCACCTGCTTCAATAAAGCTTGGACGGTTACCCTTACGACAGTTTGCATACAGAGTGAACTGACTGACTACAAGCACGGAGCCTCCGACATCTGAAAGGGAGCAGTTCGTCTTTCCGTTCTCATCCGGGAAGATCCTGAGACTGCATATTTTTTTAACCATTTTATCGGCCGTCTCCTCGGTATCGGTGTCTGAAACGCCGAGAAATATCAGAAAACCTCTTCCGATCTTTCCTATGATCTCATCATCTACGGTTACTGAAGCATGTTGAACTACCTGAACTACACATCTCATATTGACCTCTTTCCAAAGAGCACGGCTATCAGCCGGTCTCTGATTTTTAACATATTCCCAAGTTTAGCATATTGTTTCCGGATTAGGTATTTAATATACATTGAGCTATATACTGAATTAGTAATATAATGCATATATATATAACTTGATAAGTGACAGACAGGAGGAACTATGGCTCAGTTAAGTAAGGACAACGATCGTGGAAAGATCATAATAAGAACAAGCATTATCGGTATAGTTGCCAATGTTTTTCTCGCATCATTTAAGGCAGTTGTGGGACTGATGTCTAATTCTATAGCCATCGTGCTTGATGCTGTAAACAATCTGTCTGATGCCATCTCGTCAGTCATAACCATAATAGGAACAAAGCTTGCCAGAAAGCAGCCTGACAAGAAACACCCTATGGGTCATGGCAGAGTGGAATATCTGACAGCGACGGTGATCTCGATAATCGTGTTATATGCCGGCGTGACTTCCTTTGTGGAATCCATAAAAAAAATCATTGAACCCGAGACGCCGGATTACAGCGGTGTGACACTGGTCATAATAGCTGTGGGCGTTGTTGTAAAGATACTTCTGGGAAGATATGTAAAGGGAGTGGGTGAAAAGGTGAATTCAAACTCGCTTATCGCATCTGGTTCCGATGCGACATTTGATGCAGTTATCTCTGCATCGACCCTCGTAGCCGCAGTGATTTTCATATACAGCGGAATCTCACTGGAGGCATGGCTTGGAGCTATTATTTCCGTCATAATCATGAAGGCCGGTTTCGAGATGCTTCGGGATACGGTTTCTCAGATACTGGGAGAAAGAGTGGATGCTTCCTTCAGCAAGGCCATAAAAATGACCATTGCCGGTTTTCCGGAGGTAAGAGGGGCTTACGATCTTGTGCTCCATTCCTATGGTCCTGATACCTATATGGGCTCGGTTCATATAGAAGTTCTGGATACCATGACCGCAAGAGAACTGGACAGGCTTATGAGAGACATTACCCATAAGGTGTATGAAGAGCATAAGGTGATCATGGAGGGAATCAGCATTTATTCCGTAAATACCAGTGACGATAAGGCACAGGATATGCTGGGCCGCTGCAGAGAGATAGTTATGTCCAATGACCACGTTCTCCAGATGCATGGATTTTATGCTGATGAAATAAGGAAGACCATTAACTTTGATGTGATCATAGAATTTGCTGCGGACGACAGAAGAAAGATATTTGACGACATCGTGGAGCAGATCAGTGCTGAATTCCCTGAATATAAGGTTGAGCTTACTATGGACGTGGATATGACTGATTAACGACAAGTGAAACAGAAAGAACCGGTGCAGCAGCACCGGTTCTTTTAATAAAAAACGACTCAACTTTCAGAAAATTCTGAGTATGACCCTGAAAAAACGACTCAACTTTCAGAAAATTCTGAGTATGACCCTGAAAAAACGACTCAACTTTCAGAAAATTCTGAGCATGACCCTGAAAAAAATGACTCAACTTTCAGATTTTCCGGAGCGTGACCCTGAAAAATGACTCAACTTTCAGAAATTTCGGGGCATGACCCTGAAAAAATGACTCAACTTTCAGAAATTTCGGGGCATGACCCTGAAAAAACGACTCAACTTTCAGAAAATTCTGAGCATGACCCTGAAAAAAACGACTCAACTTTCAGATTTTTACAGCTCTATGAAGTTGAATTCGTCCTTTGCTTCCTTCAGTATCCTCTTTTCACGTGTGTGGCAGGTGAAGAGGAGTATCTGACCCTTATGTATATCCATGATGAAGTGAAGAGCCGAGTTAAGGCGCTTTTCGTCATACATGGCAAATGAATCATCAAATATAAGAGGAAGCCGGTTGGCTTCGACTTCGGAGCGGGCAGCGAGTTTTCCGTTCTGCATGAGGCGGGAAGCAGCCAGTCGGAGTGCCAGATAAATCTGGTCCATGGTTCCGCTGGAAACGTCCTCGATAGGAACGAGCTTTGTGGGCGTGTTCATGTAGATCTCGAGATTCTGGTCGATCCACATGGAGTCATAAACGCCGCCGGTGATGCCGGAGATAAGATCACCGGCTTCCTTGTTAAGGTAGTGGCCGAAACTCTGCTTAATGCTGGTTTCAAGCTCTGTCAGAGTCTCATGCGCCAGATTGATGGCATCGATCTCCTCGGCTATGGCGTCGTTCTCTCCGATGGTTCGTTTCAGCATCTCAGCCCTGTTCTTTACATTGACAAGATGCTGAAGCTTTCCTTCCAGCTCGGTCTGCTTTTCATTTTGTTTCTGAAGCTCCACATCATATCTGCGCTCATTGTCATTAAGACCCTGTATCTCCAGTGTGAGAGCTTCAAGCCGGGCACGGTTGTTATCCAGCTCGGAATTGACCTTGATAAGCTCTTCCATATGAGTACGGAAGCTGTTCATGGCATCATCATTAATATCAGAGAAACCAATGTATCTTGTGAGCAGTTCTCCCAGTTCCTTTGAGGATCTTGCCAGATTCTTTCCGCCGGTGACATTGTTATGAAGTGCCAGTGAACCCAACATGAAGAAGAGTACGAAGAAAAATGTACAGATGGCAACAGGAACAGTTGCTCCCAGCGTGGAATTATCCACAAGGGATTTTATCATCGGTATCTTTTCCGCAGGCAGATTGAGTGCAGCTGCAAATCCCGGAGAACCTGCGGCAGCAAACAGAACATCCGCTATGATGCTAAGCAGTGCAAGTCCCATCAGTACCGAAGGTATGATGATTCTGGAGGGCAGTTCTTTTCTTTCGTTTTCCTCCCTGTAGGAGTCATAAAGATTCAAGCCACGGTTCAGTGTATCCTGGATTTCGGCATCATTTTTCAGACCTGACTGAAGCAGGGTGGCTTCCTGTGCTGCTACCTTCTGGAGAAGTTCTTCCTTCTTGGTCTGTCTGTCAACCTGCTCTGTGCGGACCTCCGTGCGGAGATGTTGGTACTTTCGCAGCTGGTTTTCATATTCGGGCTGCTGGATGTCACGCTCAATGTTTCTGACCTCACCTATGAGCTGTGCGTAGGTCTTTGCTGCATCGGGTACTATCTTTGACTGAAAATGTTCCTTCTGCTTGTCGAGGATACTAAGAGCGCTGGTACTGTCCAGGGACATGTCTCCGGTTGAATTCAGATTTCTTATGCAGGACTTAAGCTCGTTTATCATGCCCCTGCTGGTGGCACTTCTGAGCTGTCCGATGGAGACTGTGTTCTCAAAAGCAGTTTCTGATATGCCGTCCAGCATTTCATTGAGCCATGATTCGGGATTGGAAACCTCTGTATCGTC
The DNA here is from genome assembly GCA_002371295.1 of Oribacterium sp. UBA3737. The sequence goes on from DFGZ01000140.1 coordinate 6,710, forward strand.
AGTTTCGTTTCTGATGGAAAGACTGTCCATATTGAAGTCTCTGGATATGAGATAGATCTTTCCAAGGTGCTCTATACGAAGAGTTCCGCTGTAATCATCCGGATATTCCCATGACTGATATTTCTTTGAGAGTTGCTTTCCGGAACGTCTTCCCAGACCGTAAAGCATGGCCTGAAGGAAGGAATGAAGTGTGGATTTTCCGGCTTCATTATGTCCGTAAATGATATTCATGCCATCTTTAAGCTTCAAATCGAATTTATGGAACTTTCCGAAGCCCTCGATGTGAATGTCGATAAAACGCATGGTCATCTACCACCCTTCTGAGATTTTAGTAAGGCATTGATACCGTAGTACAAGGCCTTCTTTTCAACATAGCTCATATCATTCGGATCCTCCCTGAGGAGCTTTCTGATATAGAATCCGATGATGTCGGATGGATGCTCTTTGTATATAGCGGCAAAATCATACTGTGGCTCTGAGTCATCATGTATGCTCACCACTCTGTATTCGTGAGTGATGGATGAGAGATTGAAACGTACATCGGGATTTCTCTTTCCGAAGATGCGGATCATGTAGATATTGTCCGTGCCGTTTTCTTTGATCTCACTGAGTATACGTCCCACCAGAACATCGCTGGTAGTCTTATCCGTTACCTTGAACTCGAGGGGGATATAGGATACCCTGGCCGTTTCCATGAAGGTAAGACGCTGTACCTTGTGGGTTATGGGGTTGATGTCTCCGAAATAAAATCCATGAGGCCCGGTCTCACTTGAATCAAGGGGCTCAGGCGAGCCTGAATAAATGACTCTTCGTTCAATGATCTCTACAGGCTTATGAAGATATCCCAAAGCGACATAATCAAAGGGGAGTTTTGTCAATGTCTCTACATCCACAGGCATATGATCCTGGTCACCCCCATGGGCGAGAAGTATATGGATGTGTCCGTCGTTTTCCGGTTCTATCGTATCAATGACGGTTTCCTTAAGCTCTCTCGTGTGATACGAGAAGCCGTACACCCTGGTGTTTATGTCATCAAAATATACAGATTCGGGACGTTCTCCCAGAATCCATGTGACATTGGCGCTCCAGTTGAAGCTTAGTAAAGCGGAGTTTGAACTTATACGGTCATTTTCACCGGAGATGATCACTACATGTGTAGACGGGATGGAGCTGAAAAGATAGTTCAGTTCCAGAAGGTCTTTGTTCATGGGCTGGCGATGGAAAAGATTGCCGGAGATAAAAAGGCAGTCTACGCTGAAATCACGACACTTCTCGATGATCTTACGGAAAGTTGTCTTGATATCGTTTGCACGGTCTTTGCCCCAGGACTGATCTGAATCCGGCACCATGCCCCAATTGACATCTGATGTGTGAATAAAACGCATTTGCTGCTCCTACAAATAATTAAAATAATATAAGATATATTTTAACTTAATAATAATAAATAAAAAAGTGCCTATCGCATAAAAAAACGGGCAGATAAATCTGCCCGATGAATCATTAAATATCACAATTTCCAACTGTTCTTGGGAATGGAAGTACGTCACGGATGTTCTGAACACCTGTCAGGTACATAACAGCTCTTTCGAAACCGAGACCGAATCCGCCATGGCGTGTTGTACCGTACTTACGAAGATCAAGATAGAACTTGTACTGTTCCATATCCATGCCCATCTCTTCCATACGTGCAACAAGCTTGTCGTAATCCTCCTCACGCTGTGAACCGCCCATGATCTCTCCGATACCCGGAACGAGGCAGTCAACTGCGGCAACAGTCTTTCCGTCAGGATTCTGCTTCATGTAGAACGCCTTGATATCCTTAGGATAGTCGGTTACGAAAACCGGCTTCTGGAAATGCTTCTCTGTAAGATAACGCTCATGCTCTGTCTGAAGATCCACGCCCCATGATACCTTATATTCGAACTCATCATTGTGCTCTTCAAGGAGCTTGATGGCATCGGTGTATGTGATACGTGCGAAATCCGAGTTCATAACATGAGTGAGACGCTCGATGAGATTCTTATCCATGAACTGATTGAAGAAAGCCATCTCCTCGGGAGCGTTTTCAAGAACATACTTGATGATGAACTTGATCATGTCTTCCTCGCAGGCGATTACGTCATCAAGATCCGCAAAGGCCATCTCAGGCTCGATCATCCAGAACTCAGCGGCATGACGCTGAGTGTTTGAATTCTCTGCACGGAATGTAGGTCCGAAGGTATAGATGTTTCTGAAGGCCTGTGCAAATGTCTCGCCGTTAAGCTGTCCAGAAACGGTAAGGGATGTCTTCTTATTGAAGAAGTCCTGTGAATAGTCTACCTGTCCGTCGATTACAGGAGCTTCGTTGATGGGAAGAGTCGTTACCTGGAACATCTCACCTGCACCCTCTGCATCAGATGAAGTGATGAGTGGTGTATGAACATATACGAAGCCTCTCTCCTGGAAGAATACGTGAATAGCGTAGGCTATAAGTGAACGTACACGGAACACTGCCTGGAAGGTGTTGGTTCTTGGACGGAGATGTGTCATGGTACGAAGGTACTCAAGCGTGTGTCTCTTTTTCTGCAGAGGATAGTCAGGAGTTGTAGCACCTTCTACTGTGACCTCTGTTGCCTGAAGCTCAAACGGCTGCTTGGCATCCGGAGTAGCAACGATCTTTCCTTTTACTACTGCGGCGGCTCCTACACCGAGCTTTGCGATCTCTGCGAAATTATCCATGTCATCATGGTAAACCACCTGGAGCGGTGTAAAGAATGTACCGTCTGAAATGACAAGGAAACCAAACTGCTTGGAATCACGATTGGATCTTACCCAGCCGCCAACGGTCACTTCCTTATCATAGAAGGCCTCTTTATTTTTGAAAATTTCTCTTAAAGCAGTAACTTCCATAATTTTCCCCTGTTCTAATAAATATAAAGTATCGGGATCCGAATCTCGATTGATTTAAGATTATACTTTAAAGATATCGTGTTTTCAATGTTTCTTGCTAGATGTCATTGTGAATTGTATGCAATTTCTTAAATTTTAGGGGGAGATTATATTTTTTTTATAATTTTTATCGTTTTTTGACAAATCTGGCCTGCGGATTGTTTTACTTGTGGTTAATTTTACCATTTTTGAGTTAACAGAGAGGAAATACGGTGCTATAATATAGTGAGCTTGATAATTTTTACACATTTTTACAACTATGAGGTGATGACGTGATTAAAAAAGAAATGATCGCCATGCTGCTAGCTGGCGGCCAGGGCTCACGCCTTGGTGTACTAACAAAGAATGTCGCAAAGCCTGCAGTTTCTTTCGGTGGAAAGTATTCCATTATCGACTTCCCACTGTCTAACTGCATTAATTCCAGTGTAGATACTGTCGGAGTATTGACACAGTATAAGCCATTACGTCTGAATGCCCATATCGGAATCGGTATTCCATGGGATCTTGATCGTAACAGGGGCGGTGTGACCATCCTTCAGCCGTATGAGTCACAGACCGGCGCGGATTGGTTCTCCGGTACAGCCAATGCGATTTATCAGAATATTGAGTACATCGATAATTATCATCCTGATTACGTTTTGATTCTTTCGGGCGATCATATCTACAAGATGGATTATGAGGTCATGCTAGAGTATCACAAGGCTATGAATGCGGATTGTACCATTGCATCCATGCCGGTTCCTATGGAAGAGGCAAGCCGTTTCGGAATTACTGTTACAGATGAGCAGAACCGTATTATCGACTTCCAGGAGAAGCCAAAGGAGCCAAAGTCAAATCTCGCATCAATGGGTATCTACATTTTCTCATGGCCTGTACTTCGCGAGGCACTCATCACAAACAAGGATGTTCCGGGAGAAGATTTCGGTAAACATATCATTCCTTATCTGTTCCAGGGCGGTAAGCGTATTTTCGCTTATGAGTTCAACGGCTACTGGAAGGATGT
>DFGZ01000151.1 GCA_002371295.1 Oribacterium sp. UBA3737
GGAATGGACGGCATAGAAACTGTAGAGAAGATAAGGGAAGATTATCCTGAGCTTCCTGTGTATGTCCTTACTGCAAATGCTGCCCTGACTGAGGAATATTATATCTCCAGAGGCTTTAACGGAAGACTTAGCAAGCCTGTAGACAGCCTTGTTCTGGAAAAAACCATCATGAAGCATCTGCCGGATGAGATGATGCAAAAACCGACGGATACGGAAACCGTTGATGAGCCTGTATCCATGCCTGATAATATGATGTGGATATATGAAACAGATGGAATAGATGCGGAGGAGGGTATCAAAAACTCAGGTGGAATCAGCAACTATATTTTTGCTCTCAAATTATTCTATGAAACCATTGACGAAAACTCAAAAGTCATCAAGGATGCCTTTGAAAGCCGGAATATAAGACTTTACACCATCAAGGTACATGCTTTGAAGAGCTCGGCAAGGATAATCGGAGCCCTGGCTCTGAGCCAGCTTGCAGCCAGACTGGAAGCGGCCGGTGATGAGGAGGACTTAGAACATATTGAAGCCCATACAGACATGCTTCTTTCGGAATATGAAACATTTAAAGGGAAGCTTCAGAGAATTGAAGCAAAGCAGTCTGACAGCAGTATGGAGCCTGTTCCGGAGGAAGAACTCCGTGATGCTTATGAAGCGCTGAAGGAAATTATTCCGCAGATGGATTATGATTCGGTGGAAATGATAGTCGAGCAGCTCAGTAAGTATAAGCTGCCGGATACAGATGCTGAAAAGCTCAGAGAACTTGCGGGGATGCTGAAAAAACTGGACTGGGATGGAATGGAAGAGATGTTCTGCCGGTAAGCTATGATCTTTATAATACATAAATGGTGGTTTTTTCAATGCTTCTAAAGGGAAGGATTTTTTATGGGTTTTTTTTACACTTTCAAAGTGAAGTTGATGGCAGGTGTTACATGATCGAATTTTTAGCATTACACCAACTAAATATAATGCTCATTCTGGGAAGCATATGCGGAATGACTGCTTTCTTCAGTCTTGTCTCAAGATCTGTCAGCTTCAGGAGAAAAGCTTCCATGATCGGCATGGAGCTTTCAGCAATGGTGCTGTTGTTTGCTGACAGATATGCTTATATTTATCGCAGCCAGGCAGATCCCTTCGGCTTCTTTATGACCAGGATCTCCAATTTTCTGGTTTTCAGTATGATCATAGCCGTACTGTTTTCGGTGAATCAATATATAAAGGATATATGCATACACGATGTCGGATTAAATAAAGTCCCGAAGCTTCTGTATGTAAATGACGAGCTTTCTCTGGTAGGAGAGCTCCTGATCATCATTTCGCAGTTTACCGGATTGTATTATACCTTTGATGAAACCAATCATTATGTCAGGTCTCCGGGATTTGTAATATCCTATTGCGTACCAATTCTGATCGCAGCAATTCAGCTCATGGTAGTCAGCAGACTATACCACCGGCTTCGAAAAAAGATCATCATCCCACTCTTGATATTTACGATCCTTCCGATAGCTGCAAGCATTATACAGTATTTTGTATATGGCATATCCATCATCAATATCAGCCTGGCGGGAATGGTGGTGATCATATATATTTGCGTGCTTATCGATATGAATGAAACTCTGGACAAAGCCCACAAGCTTGAAATGGAAATCCTTCATGAAGAAAAGATGAGCATGAAGAGGATGTTTGATCAGACTGCAACGGCCTTTGTTGCCGCTATTGAGAAAAAAGATCCTTTTCTTCAGGGGCATGCTTCAAGAGTTGCGAATATAGCAAGACGTATCGGCAGCCTGAGCGGAAAAAATGAAGAGGAATGTGAAAAGATTTATTATGCGGCATTGCTTCATGATATCGGTATGGTGGGCTTGCCTGACAGTCTTATAGGTAAGACTGATGACCTGACAGAAGAGGAATATGAGATAGTAAAGAAAAAACCTCTGATGAGTTGGGAAATACTGTCAAGTATAACCGAGTATCCATATCTTAGCCAAAGTGCCCGGTACAGTTATGAAAGATTTGACGGAAAAGGTTACCCTGAAGGCTTGTCAGGGGATCTGATACCTGAGATATCCAGGATCATCTCGGTTGCGAATTCCTATGATGCCATGGTTACTAAAAAAAGATTCAGGGGACCACTTCCTATGCAGATAGTCAGGGAGGAGCTTCTTAATGAGTCAGGCGGGCAGTTTGATCCTGAGTTTGCCGGTATCATGATACAGATAATTGATTCTGACAGCAAAGAGATATTGGATGGAACAGAGACAGCCATACAAAAGGAAATAGAATGCAGGAAATACAGGGATCAGTTCACCATCGGTGTCCCGATATTAAACAATATATGTAAGGTCAGATTTAAGTGCAAGGCGTGGGAACAGGAAACAGGCCCGGCAATACCATCCATAATTCTTTTTGAGTCTTTTGACCGACATGTTCATGGTAATGCAAAATCCATTGAGGCTTATAACTATTCTGAGTACGGAGAGCTGTGGTTTGATGGCCATATCATATCAACGGGAGCAAGGAATACAGAAGTTAAGGTCACAGAAAATACTTTTGTATATAGCCGTACACATAAAGAAGATAATGTTGTATATGATGACAAAGAAGATAAAGCTTTAGTCAAAAAAGAGAATCATGAACATTATTTTGAAATTGTTATGGGAAGATATGAGGATCATATAAAGCTTCAGCTCCTAAGTGCGAAAAAAACAGTTGATGCGATCATTGCTTTACCCAATAAGTCAAAATCCGCATTCCTTGCCCTTACCGGAGAAAATTGCCGTATATATGATATTGAAACTGAACAGACAGAAAAAGCAGTACAAAAGGGTGAAATTCCACGTATCGCTGAAGAAATCAGTTATATTGAAAGACTGACATCGGATATTCCGAATGTACAGGTGGATCGAGACAGAACAGCTTCAACCGAAGCTATCGAGATCAAGGACTGGACACAGCTAAAATTCCATTCAATGACTCTTCCGTCAGCAAGCCTTGTGTGGGACTGCCCCTACATCGTTATTTTCTCGTCTGACGACAGGAAGGTAAGTGGAAAGGGTTATCATGAGTATGCTCTTGTAAAGCTTAACGGTGAAAATGAGAACACGCCGGAGTTTGCAGAAAATAAGTTTGCCATGAAAAAGACTGAAGCCTTTACTTCCTGGGAAGACTGGAAGCGCCTGAATAAACATGGCGTGGAATATGAGGTGGTATTCCTGCGCAAGGGGAATCGCATTATAATGAATTCTGAGAATCTAGGTATTTTCATCGAAAATACCACTAAGGTTCAGGATGGAGCAAAGAAGGTTTACGCTGCCATTACCGGAAGTCAGGTAGCCATCACGGACATCAGGATACAGTAGTGGTTGACCGGGTCTTGTTTAAGTGGTATGATGCCTCTTTGGAAAATTTAAAATGACAGTTCATTTGTACCTTCCTGTCACTAAACAAAACCAGGACTACCTTTTATTCTTAAAATATGTGATGATTCAGTCATTTATTCCGGTGTAAATGACTGAATCACTTAGAGGATAAGTTTTTAATCTGCCTCAGTATGTATTTGGATTTTGTGTAGCTCTGCATATGCAGAGCTTTTTTTATTCACGATAAAGCCGTTGCATGTTTTGTGATAACTTATATTAAATCAAGCATGGAGCATAGAATAACCTTTATCAGTAAGGAGCATGTATGTACTATTTAAAATCTGAAGCAAGCTTTGATGCGGCGCATTTTCT
>DFGZ01000153.1 GCA_002371295.1 Oribacterium sp. UBA3737
AGACAGGGACTTATGGATATTGATGATACTTTTGCCGATGACATTATGAGAGCAGCGCCCATGCATGATCTCGGTAAGATAATAGTGGAAAACAGCATACTCAACAAGCCGGGAAAACTGACCGATGAAGAGTATGAGATCATGAAGATGCATTCCACCAAAAGCGGTGAGATGGTTATGATCCTGCTGGATGGTGTGGAGGAAGAGCATTTCGTTAAGGTTGCTTATAACGTGGCCAGGTACCATCATGAGAGATGGGACGGACGTGGTTATCCGGAGGGACTTGTCGGATCAATGACACCAATTGAAGCCAGAATAATGGCAGTGGTTGACGTTTATGATGCACTTGTCAGCAAGAGAGCTTATAAAGAACCTTTCAGCTTTGAAAAAGCCACACAGATCATGTGCGAAGGCATGGGCACTCAGTTCGACCCCAACATGAAGGCACCATTCCTGGGCTGCAAGGCTCAGCTTGAGGCATATTATACAGAGATGAATGCTCAGGAATGATTTTAGGAATCCCACATTGCGATTGCGGTGTGGGATTTTTTAATGTGAGAATCTACTGCCCTAGCACTTTGGGATGAGGAAATGTGCTATATTTATAGATATAGATACATTAGGAGCCGATTAGATCTGCATCTGTATATCAGAAATAAACGGCGAAAAACATGCGTTTATAGAGGAGAAACGGATAATTGATTACAGGTGAGCTGAAAAGCAGGAATATTTTGGCTAAGGGGGATTAAATGACAAAAAAGAAAAAAGACATTACTGTCAGATCCTCTGCGGCAGAGTATTTGACATTTATTACCGCTACCGGAGATGGTGGTGTCGAAGCCATATATGCCGATGAGAATGTTTGGCTTACACAGAAAATGATGGGTGTTCTTTACGATGTTGGGACGAACACAATTAATTACCATTTGCAGAGAGTATGGCGTTGAGAAATATCCCGATGACCATGTCAGACTGGGAAGTAAGGTTGGATGGCTTCCTAACACTCATGGATCATGAAATATTAAAAGATAAGGGGAAAATAACGGCAGAACAGGCAAAACTTCATGCCGAGACAGAATACGAAAAATACAGAATAATTCAAGACAGATTATACCAAAGTGATTTTGACCGGTTCCTTGAGTTGGAAAACTCGGTAAAGGAATAATCACAGAAGCTTTTTCCGAAGCATTGGTAAAAACAAAATTTTCTACTTTTTTTAATCCTTAAACATGGATAATGAAACCGATTTGGATTAAAATAGAAGTGTGAGAATAGTTGTTTTTTGAGGGGAAAGCTATGAAGAACGTTAAGAAAGGCTTTACTGTAGCGGAATTACTAATAGTAGTTGCTATCATAGGAATATTGGTGGCTGTGAGTATACCTATACTTTCCTCCCAGCTTGAGAAATCCAAAGAAGCTACCGACCTTGCCAATATGCGTAACGCAAAGGCTGCAGCAATTGCAGAATGGATGGTGGATTTTAACCCATATTCTTCTACAGACTATAGTAGAAACTATGATGCTGCAAGTGGCGTTATGATGACTGCTCAGCCTATGGGTTACGGAAAGTCAAAAAAAGATTCAACGGTGTTTGCTTCCAAGCTTAATGCTCATGGAATTCCTAATGATGGGTATCCGAAGTTCATTAATGTTACTATCAATAGTGAGGGAGAAGCCACACTTACATGGACGGTGTCGAATTTTGCTGAGTATCTGACAGCAGTTAATCCTTTAAAAGGCAAAACACTGATGGAGCAGAAAAATATAGACAATAATGTAAGAGTGGCTGCTGATCAGGCAACCTTAAGGGCTATAGGTGAAGATATACTCAGTAAAGGATGGACAGTACAGGAGTTGAAGGATAATCTGTCAATCTTAGCCAATGGAAATACTGTTCGTATAGCTGACTATTATGTAGATAAGACCGGAAGCTATGAGGAAAACCAGAGCTACAGTCTTGACCGTTTTAGGTTAAACAGTAAGGCTAATTTATTGAGTGTATTGGATGAAATTGGTTTTGACGGAGGAGTCAGGACTAATGGCTCAGGAAATGAAACACTATTTTCAAAAACATTGTTTTATTCTGACGAACTGGCAACGAATAAATTTATAGATAGCAAAACCGGAAATTACTATTCGATTGATGCTACCAAAAGAAGTATCATACTTGAAAATGTACAACCGGATGCTGATGGAAAGGTTAAGTCATTTACCATATATTCAAAGGCCATGGATGAAGAGGCCAACATGAGCGCTTCGGAAAAAGCAAAATTCAGGATTTATTTAACTCGCTGACATTTACAAAAATCTTAAAAAAAATAAAGGAACAGACTTTTTTATTAAAGTCTGTTCCTTTTTTGTATGGATAACTTCAACCAAATTAAGGCGGATTTTTGTTAACATTGAAGAACAGAGATAGTAGCGATTCATGTAGCATAGAATGTCGGATCGTTACTTTCTTAAGGGGAAGGGTTATGAGATATGAGAGAGTTTAAAAGCAGAAAAAAACATGAAAACAGTAACGGGAAATGGGAGGGTCAGGAGTTAAAGGAATTTAAAAAGGACTCCGTAGATTTTTTCGGAAAGCATAAAAAGGTTCTTGCTCTTGGCGGAGCTTTTACTATAGTTTTTATGCTATTGTTTGGGACCATAGCTTTTGGGATCGTTAATCGTGCCGCTGCAGTGGAACAGGTACAGCAGCTGGCAGAGGTTGAGACCAGCGGAGAGATCATCAGGATCACAACCGATGAAGGTCTTACAGAGGCTGCACTCAATCAGTCAGAGAATATCAACACTACTATAGAGACCGGAATTCCGGAAACAGCGGAAACGGCAGCTGCGAAAGGCGAAGATCGGGCTTCGAAAGCAGCTGCCGGATCCGGCGCGAAAGCTTCAAACGGAAACAATGCCGGTACAGCCGCTAAAAAAGTGGAGGGAGCAAACTGCAGTGCAGATTCAGAAAAGAAAGAGACAGATGCTTCAACAGTAACAGCTGCAACAGAAGCATCAACCGTCAGCAATTCAACCGATACCGCTTCGGAAGATCAGGAGGCTCTTAATCAGATTCTGGGAATAGGTTCATCAGGAGCAAAGCTTGATAAGGCTGATGGAACAAAAAAGGCTTCTGAAACAAATGTCATTCTCAGCAATGAGCCATATATGGACAGTTCATCTGATGTAAACGAAGACTCTGAGACTTCTTCAGAAGAAAAATCTCAGGAAGCAAAAAATGCAGTTGATGCCGAGACCCCAGCAGAGACCACGAAGGAGACTGTATCAGAAACTACAAAAGAAACTTTAGCTGAAACGGAAACCGCTGCGGAGACTGAAAAAGAGACAGAGGCTTCATCAGAAACCTCAGCTAAAAAGAAAGAGAGTGCCACATCAACAAACAGCGGCACCGTAACACTTCCTTTGGATAAAAAGAAGCTCACGGTACTTGTATATATGATAGGTTCTTCTCTTGAGAGTAAATCAAACCTTGCGGCAAACAGCCTTGTGACCATGCTTTCCGCAAATCTCAATACAGATGATATGAATGTTATCATCGAAACCGGCGGAACAAAGGATTTCCATAACATTTCAACTGCAGACAAGGAATTTGACGAGTCCAAGATCGAAAGATGGATGGTTAAGGGCACTAAGCTCATTTATCTCGGTGATGGCGGAAACACTTCCGAAGTCAGCATGACTGATGGTGATTCATTTGAGGCTTTTCTTAAATATGTAAAGAAAAACTTCCCGGCCAAAAGATATGAGGCGGTTCTTTGGGGACAGTCCGGAGGACCTGTGAGTGGATTTGGATATGATGAGGTTAATGGTGCCGGCGAGCAGCTTACACTGACAGAAATGTCTACTGCTCTCGGCAATGCAGACATGGATCTCGATCTCCTGGTTTTTGATGCAAGACTCATGGGTGCCATGGAAACAGGCTATGGTCTTTCATCTCATGTGGATTACATGATTGCCTCTGAGGATAATGAGTATTCCATCGGTCTTAACTACACAAACTGGTTGAAGAGACTGAACAGCAATCCTGAGTTATCAGCTATAGAGCAGGGTAAACAGGTTATAGATGATTTCATCGCCGGAAACAAGGGAAAAGGTGAGGGCAAGGATGAAATGGTTGGTGCTTACTCACTGGTGGACCTTAAAGCCCTTAAGCGAAACACTTCCGACAAACTGAAAGCATTGGCAGAGCTTCTTAAAAAGGCTGAGAAAACAGAAGACGGAAGAGATCATCTGAGACAGGCAAGTAAGGAAGCTTATCGATTTGCTCCTAATTACAGCTACGATCTTGTAGATTTCAGCAGTTTTCTCGGAGCGATAGAGAGTAACTTTACAGGCA
>DFGZ01000340.1 GCA_002371295.1 Oribacterium sp. UBA3737
CAGATTCATCGTATAATCAAGGAGGACTTAAGGGGAGAGCTTAAGAGCCGCCGCCTTGAGCATTACCGGAATCTGCTTCCGGGCGTGGCTGACCGCTCTTCCACTCTGGAGAGACGTGCGGACGAGGCCGAGAGGGAGACGGACAAGCTCAAAGAGTGCGAGTGGATGATGCATCATATCGACGAGGAGTTTGACGGCGTGGTTTCCGGCATCACAAATTACGGTCTCTATGTCGAGCTGCCAAACACTGTTGAAGGTATGGTTTCTCTCCGTCTTATGGACAGCGATTATTTCGTATTCCATGAGGATAAGTACGAGCTCGTAGGCGAACGCACCGGACGGATATACAGATTAGGCGACAGGGTTCACGTGAGAGCCCTGAGGGCTGACAAGCTTACCAGAACCATAGATTTCCAGCTGGTCCCCGATTCTGAGGATTGATAAGTCTTTGAGACCGGCGGAAAACATTCACATAAAGCAAATGACATCTGCCCGAAAACAGCGGGCCAAGTTCCTAATACAGGAGGATTACAGATGGCTAACTACGGAAAAGAAGAAGGCACAAAGCTTATAGCCAACAACAAAAAAGCATATCATGATTACTTTGTTGACGAGACCTTCGAGTGCGGTATAGAGCTTGCCGGCACCGAGGTCAAGTCCCTTCGAATGGGCCAATGCTCCATCAAAGAGGCTTACTGCAGTATAAGAAACAGCGAGGTCTATATTCTCGGAATGCATATAAATCCATACGAGAAGGGCAATATCTTCAACAAGGATGCTCTCCGTGACCGAAAGCTTCTCATGCATAAATACGAAATCAACAAGCTGATCGGAAAGCTCAAGGAGCAGGGTTACGCCCTTGTCCCTCTCAGAGTCTACTTCAGAAAATCTCTCGTCAAGGTAGAGATAGGTCTCTGCCGTGGTAAGAAGCTCTACGATAAGCGTGCGGATCTCGCCAAGAAACAGCAGAAGCGTGAGCTGGAGAGAGATTTCAAGGGTTCAAATCTCAGAGTATGATATGTTCATATCTTGGAGTCTGAGATGTTCAAACCTCAGGGTCTGATATGTTCACATCTCGGAATCTGAGATGTTCATATCTTGGACTCTGAGATGACTGAATACAGCTTAAATTAATGATTATATCCATATGTTTTAACATTTCTTCCGGGTCTTAAAAAACAGATTCCCGTCAATGTCTAAAACATATGGATTTTTATTATCTTGGGATAATATTTCGCCGATATCATTTATGTATGTAACTGAGATTAAGGATTGTGTTGTTTTTGGCGGAGTACTATGTATCAGAAAACGTTTATAGCTCGTGACATCGCAGATGTCAGAAAAATAGTCGAGAATACAGACCTGAAAGGTTTCTTTTCCAATACCGTAGCTTCATTTGTTCAGATCTACACGACCCGGATTCCTGAAGATGATTTAAAAGATATGCTGTCACTTATTATCTCCGCTTTCCCGGGGATAAAAACTGCGGGAATTTCTCTTTTCGGTGTCAGCAAGATAAACGATGAAACTGCTGTTATCCTGAGCTTTATGTTCTTCCATTCCAGTCATATAGAAACATTTCTTTTTGATTTCACCGAAATAAGCGAAGAAACCGGCTCTTTGGAGCTTAACAGGATTCTACGTTCAGGCACGGATCTTAAGGGAGTGGCATTGTACCCTGCAGGATATTCCATCGGTATCTCCAGGATAATCGAGGATGTTGCTGAAGGACTGTCACATGTTCCGTTTTTCGGAAGTCTTGCCAGCACACATGTGGATGACTTTTTAAAGGCAGGCCTTCCCTATGCCTTTACCGATGATACAGTAAAGTATGGTCTTGCTGCAGTTGCTTTTTACGGTGAGGAACTGAATATACAGATTGATGCCTGTCTCGGCTGGAAGCCTCTGGGAAAAGCCTTTTCAGCTCATGTGAACGAAAACATCCAGATGAAAGTCGGTGATACCTGTCTCGAAACACTGGATGAAACTCCGGTCAAGGACATATACAAATACTATCTTGATGCAGACATCGACGGTTATAATATGATGAACATAAATGAATTCCCCATAGTTCTGGAACGAGACGGGATTCCTTATGTTCGTATACCCTTCTTTTGCGGTGACAACGGAGAATTTTACTATTACGGAGATATAAAGGAGGGCGAGAGGGTTCAGATAGGATACGGAAATCCCAGAGAACTGATCAGAGAATCGGAATTACTGAGCTTAAGGATACAGGATTTTGTTCCGGAAGCCATGTTTTCCTTTATCTGCGTAAGCCGTTTTATGCTTCTTAGGGATCGTTATTTTGCGGAGATCGATAATCTGACCCGTATACTCCCACAGGCCACTTACGCTCATGGCGCCGGAGAAATATACAAATACAATGGTTTCGGAGGCTTTCTTTCCGGATCCATAGTATCTGTTGCCATGCGCGAGGGTCCCATAACCGCTTCCATGCCTCGTACAGATTTTAAGGCGGGACAGGAAGTTATACTGAACAGCGTGGTGCCTCTTTCCGAAAGACTGGTTAATTATCTTGAAAAGACCTCTCTGGATCTGAATGATATGGCCATAAAAGCGGACCAGGCAAATAAAGCAAAAACCCAGTTCCTTTCCAGAATGTCACACGAGATCCGTACTCCTATCAATGCCATCATCGGAATGAACGAAATGGTCCTGAGAGAATCCACGGATCCACATATACTTGAATATGCAAACAGTATAGCCAACTCCGGTGATATGCTGCTGAACATCGTAAACAACATACTTGATTTTTCAAAAATTGAAGCAGGCAAGATGTCTCCCATTCCCGTGGACTTCGATCTCTTCAAGCTCATTCTGGATCTTGTACAGATAGCTCAGCACTACTGTGAGAAAAAGAATCTGAAATTCGATGTGATAGTGAATGATGACATGCCTTATCTTCTTCACTTTGATGTAGTCATGCTGAAGCAGATCATATCGAATCTGATTTCAAATGCCGCCAAATACACCGATAAGGGTACAGTAACCTTTTCGCTGGACTACGAGAAGATCGACGATGACTTCGAGTACCTGACTGTACACATCAAGGATACCGGTATAGGTGTTAAACCGGAGGACCAGAAGAAACTATTCAGTGACTTTGAACGTTTTGACGAAAAAAATCACCGGACCACACAAGGCAGCGGACTCGGTCTTTCCATAGTTCAGAGACTGCTTAATATGAATGACAGTAAACTGGAATTCATCTCCGAATATGGCATCGGTTCTGACTTTTACTTTACCATAAAGATAAATGTCAGAGATTGGGCAACTGTAAGCTCCCATAAATCCGAATACGAAAGTGAGATCATAAAAAACAATCACTATCACGAATCCTTCAAGGCACCCGAGGCCAATGTCCTTGTAGTTGATGACGTTGATGTGAACAGGCTTGTTTTCCGTTCACTGCTGAAAAACACAGAGCTTAAGATCACAGAGGCGTCCGGCGGCCAGGAAGCTCTGGATCTATGCAGACAACACCGTTACGATCTTATCTTCATGGATCATCTTATGCCCGATATGGACGGAATAGTGACATTCCATGCTCTTCGGGAGATGGATCAGGAATGGACTCATACTGTACCTGTCATCGCTCTCACTGCCAATGCGATCTCCGGTGCCAGACAAATGTATCTGGATGAAGGCTTTATAGATTATCTTTCAAAGCCTATATCCCCTACCTATTTGGAGTCAAAGCTGATACAATATTTACCAGAGGATAAAGTCCGGATAATCGAAAAAGAGAGAGACGAAAAGGCAACGGTCAATAATTTACTTCAGAAGAAAAACATGCCTCTTGGTCTGGACGAACTTGGCGTCATGCCGCAGATTTCCGAAGTAGATATCATTTCCGGTCTCAAATACTGCGGGGATCTGGCAACATATTATAAAGCACTTAGCGGATTTGTTGAGAAAATCCCGGATTGCCTTGATAGATTCAAACTATATCAGGATCTCAGGGATGTGGAAGAGTTTACCATCCTGGTTCACTCTATTAAAAGTACCTCAAGGATCATCGGTGCCAATCAGCTGAGCCGACTGGCTGAGTTACTTGAAAAAGCAGGAAAATCAAAGGATGAAGATCTGATTTCAGAGAATACTCCTTTATTCATTTCCGGTCTTTCAGCGATTTATGAGAAATTGATTTCAGCTTTACAGGCATTCCGTGAAGGCTATCAAGTTACAAAAAAAGACAGTGACACTTCACAGTCAGATGTTTCCGGCATTGAAGAAAACAATCCGAACGTGGATGTCGATACTATTCAGCCAAAAGGAGAATCAAAGGATATGAGTACAGACCCAATCGGACATATAGGAGAAATTCGTAAATTAAATTCGGAAGAGATGTCAAAGGTCTTTGCTATTCTCAAACAGAAAGCCGATGAATTTGATTTTGATTCCTGTGAAAAACTGGTTGACTTCCTTACAGCACAGTCTGTATCCAATAAGATGAAAACAACTCTTACGGAAGTAAAGAATGCACTTGAGAACATCGATTGGGACAAGGTCCAGAGTCTCATCGCAGACTTTTAAATTTTAATCATAATTAATTAGGGGAAATATATGGCTAATGACGATCGAAAATTAGTTCTGTTGGTAGATGATGATATTATGTACATAAAGATGCTGCATGGTGCTCTGATGCAGCATTACCGTATAGCTATGGCAAAAAACGGTGATCAGGCACTGGCATACCTGAAGAAGAACAAACCTGATCTTATCCTGCTTGATTATATGATGCCTGTCAAATCCGGGCGTGAGGTTTTCTATATCATGCATGACGATCCTGATCTCCGTGATATTCCTGTCATCTTCCTGACAGGTGCCAATGATACGGAAAGCGTTATGGAGGTTCTGAAGCTGGGGCCTGCAGGTTATGTGCTGAAATCAACTTCTCTTATAAAGATCACTGAGACTGTTAATGCTTTCTTCAAAAAACAGGCTCAGGCAGCACAAACAAACCGGGAATCATGAGCGCAGTTGCATTCTCCGTCACCTCAACCATACGAATGGACTCGTGGAGTCCGAAGGCATCGATGTCCACCTGTTTTGTCAGCGCAGACGTATCAAAAAGCAACTCCGGATTACGATCCACACCCACATCAATCTCGTCCGCCAGACGCAGCACTGCGGCAAGGATATCTTCCGGCTGAACCTCGGTCTCTGCTTCGATTCCCCTGTTTGCAAGATTCTTTAGTACATCCTGCTCCATGTCCTGTTTGAATTTCTCGTAGTCCATAGTCTGCCTCCTTTGAATAGTGAATAGTTACCGCTCAAAATGAGCGCAGAAAAAGCAGCTATCTCGATTTGAGATTCTGGGTATGTTTCGTTTTAATATCAGATGACACCAATAAGATGAGTGTCACACAAATAATTCCGCTTAAAAAACATCCTACCATTTTTAAGATTTTATTCATTATTTTTCACTTACAAAACACCGATTTGTTAATTTAAATTACCTTATAAGCTTATCACATCTCATATTTCAAAATAACTAAGTCTCATAAAGTCTCATTTTGATGAGACTGATA
>DFGZ01000247.1:0-5374 GCA_002371295.1 Oribacterium sp. UBA3737
TACCATCTGCGGATACGAATGGGAGGGTGAAGAGCTGCCGGATGATTTCATTTGCCCGATATGCAAGCATCCTAAAGCGGATTTTGAAAAGATAATAGGATGATGTAGGTTGATGAGTTATCTTATGAAGACCCGGCAATAAAAAGTGTTCACATGAAGGACTATGATTTGAATGGGAAAGAGTTATTTGTTGTCGGTGACTGACAGGCAGAAGCGTTTTCTGCTATGATGCATAATAAAAAAAGAGGCTCAAGCTAGTGATAGATACCTTCTTTATCGGACAACCGGAAGGGGGAGTACATATCACTAGTGGAGGTTTCTTTTTAGTACCATAAAAGTGTAGTTGTTAGAGAGTAATTAACTCAGACATCTGCACTTATTTTTTCTTGTGCAAAAATATTTACAATGCCGCTCGATTTTGTTAAAAATAAAACGAAGTATGATTCTTAGCAAAATTAAATAAATGAAGGAACGAATATGTCTTATAAAAAAAGTATCGCCCATGGAAGTGATTCATCAAGACGATATATACATATAATCCGTATCATAGAAGTGCTGATGGTGGTGATGAGCTTTGTGTCGATCATGGTTTATTTCAGTGTGAAACCGGATTTTTCCGCCAGCCAGAAGGAAAATGCTCATCTCATCGGAGTCACTTATATGACTATGAACAACGAGTTTTACGGGATCGTGAACGAGCAGATAAATCACAGAGTTGAAGCGCAGGGCGACAACATAGTTTTGAGAGACCCGGCGCTTAGTGTGGAACGACAGATATCTCAGATAGAAGAGATGCTTGATATGGGTATAGATGCGCTGGTGGTAACTCCGGTTGATGCGTCTGCACTTACAGAAGTAATGAAAAAGGCAAAATCCCGGGGTGTAAAGATAGTGGTCGTGGACACGGAACTTGAAGATCCGGAGCTTGCAGATGTGACTATCAAGTCTGACAATTATAATGCCGGAAAAGCTATAGGACAGTACTACTGCTCCAAACATCCGGAGGGCTCCAGAGTGGTTGTTATGACACACGATGAAGCTATGTCCGGGCGCCAGCGGGTACAGGGTTTTCTTGATGCTGTCAGTCAAAACGAGAAAACAAATCTTGTAGGGGAGATACCCTGTGAGGGACAGTATGAGATAGCACTTCCCGGACTTGAGGGATTCATACAGTCGGGCAAAGAATTTGATGTGGTGTTCTGCTTAAATGACTTTGCAGCGCTTGGTGCAGCAACAGCTCTTGAGAAGCACGGTATGCTTGATCAGGTCGAGTTATATGGTGTAGATGCATCACCTGATGCCAAAGCTCTCATCAATGAAGGCAGGATGCAGGCATCGGCGGCCCAGTTTCCGACACGTATCGGTACGGAGGCAGCAGACTCCCTGTATGCACTTCTTAACGGAGAAACCGTCCCGGGTGAAGTTGTGGTTCCCGTTCAGGTGGTCACTAAAGCTAATGTTGCATCATTTACCATAGACAGGTGGCAGTAGGATGGAAGAAGTATTAAATCAGAATCGGGATGGGATCAAGAGGGTATCTGTTCAGCTTTTTTCTTTGATGCAGCTGTTCAATTGTCTCATGATAATGTTTATCACTCTGGTAACGGCGCATGCCATGCACGGGTTTATACTGGAGGGCAATGCATTTGACCTTATCACAAAGTGCCATGCAACCATAGTTTACTGGAAGATTCCGGTTATCGCCGGGATTCTGTACATAAGCCTGCTTTTACTGCTGTCCATAGAGTGTAACAATCATATAGAACTCATAGTGAAGCTGTGGCTTGAGATTGCAGTCAGTGCCGGACTGTTCTACTGTACAGGGCTGTCCTATACGGTGATGGTACTTCTGATACTGGCGGATATAGTCAGAAACAGGATAGACTGGAGTAAAAAGATCCTTTATATCGTACTGATTTCCTGTGTGGATCTGGTACTTAACGGCAATGTTCTTTCAGGGTATGCCAATCCGGTTTCTGTAAACCAGATATGGACCTACTACCGGCCAGATGTCGCTTCTGTTTTCTCCGGTGCCATCAACATCATGTTCCTTATAGATGTGTTTATCTTCATTCTCTACATGGTGTTCCTCATACTGGAACAGATGAGTGAGAAGGAGAGGATCGCGGCGCTTTACAGAGAGCTTTCAATCGCAAATCACAAGCTTGCGGAGGCAAACAAGCAGCTGGAGGAGTATACTGAGGAGCTGGTAAGTGCTGCGGAGACCAGAGAGAGGAACCGTTTTGCACAGGAGATACATGATACCCTGGGGCATGCCCTCACAGGAATCGTCACAGGCATAGAAGCCTGCATCATGCTTATGGATATTGCGCCGGATGCCACCAAGGAGCAGCTCAAGGCCATCGAGGAGGTTGCGAGACAGGGCATCACAGATGTCAGACAATCGGTGAAAGCATTGAGACCTGATGCACTGGAGAGACTAAAGCTTGAGGATGCGCTTCTCAAGATAATCGATGAAACCATGAGGTCTACAGGCATTACCATCAATTACAACTGTACCACATCACTCCTTAATTTAAGTCAGGATGAGGAGGATACCATATACAGAATCGTGCAGGAGAGTGTGACCAATGCTATCCGCCATGGTAAGGCTGATGTCATAGACATTGGCATCGAAAGAGAAGACGGACTTCTGAACATAAAGATTAAGGATAACGGAATCGGCTGCGGAAAAGTGTATAAAGGCTTCGGTCTCCACCATATGCAGGAGAGGCTCAGTCTCCTGAAAGGAACGCTTAGCTATGACGGTTCTGATGGCTTTACGATCGAAGCCTCAATTCCCATAAGATGGGGCAACAGTGCAGAAGAAAAAGAGGATTAAAGTAAAATGATTAAGATTTTGATTGCTGATGATCAGGAGCTTTTGAGACAGAGTCTCATGATCATACTGAAGAATACACCGGATTTTCAGGTTACGGATGCTGTCTCTGACGGCAGGGAAGTCATCCGTTCGGTCAGAAACGAAAAGCCGGACATCATCCTCATGGATATCAGAATGCCGGGTATGGACGGAGTGGTGTGTACACAGATCATCAAAGAACAGTATCCTGAGATAAAAATCATTATCCTTACAACCTTTGATGATGACAAATATGTGTTTGATGCGCTTAAGTACGGGGCAAGCGGCTACCTCCTTAAAGGTATCTCGGTAACGGAACTTTCGGATGCCATAAGAAAGGTTTACAACGGAACAGCTATAATCAACGAAGCGGTGACTTCCAAGGTGGTGAATCTTTTTTCTCAGATGGCCAAATCAAACATTGCCAATGAAGTTGACGACGATATGGTGAAGGACCTCCGGGAGAATGAATGGAAAGTCGTAGTGCTTGTGGGCAGAGGACTCTCCAATAAGGAAATCGCGGCAAAGCTTGATCTCTCTGAGGGTACGGTTAGGAACACACTCAGTACTGTGCTCAGTAAGCTGAACCTAAGGGACAGAACCCAGCTCGCCATATGGGCGGTTCAGACCGGTACGGTCAATAAATATATAGACAACTTGTGAGGACTATGGTGAAAAGAAGATACAGATTACTACTAAGCGCTGTGCTGGTATTTTTGGCCGTACTTGTCGTATATGACTTTCTTCCTCTAAGTCCCGGAAGTCAGAATGTGCTCACAGTCGGAGCCTTTGCGGGAAGTTACTGGAGTCTGCAGAATGGTAATTCCTACAAGATACTTGATGATGCCATCGATCTTTTCGAAAAGGAAAATCCGGGAGTCAGAGTTCAATATGTGAGCGGCATCACGAGAGACCAGTATCAGGAGTGGCTTTCCGGGAAGAAGGCAGAGGGGAAGATGCCGGATGTTTTTCTGGTTCCCTCAGATAGTTTCCAAAGCTTTGCGGAAATAGGTGCGATGCAGAGCCTTGATGGTTTCATAAAGCATGACAATGATTTTTCCGAGGATGTGTTTTATGAAAAGGCTCTTCAGAGTGGACGATACAGAAATATGCTGTACGCACTTCCGTATGAATGTTCACCCGTAATTATGGTCATGAACAGGACATTGCTTCAGGACAACGGCATTCCGGAACCTCGGAAGGACTGGACCTGGAATGAGTTTTATGAGGCCTGCAGGATGACAGGTGTGTCGGAAGGAGAGGCTTCCGGGCAGTATGGGGTCATAGATTACAGCTGGAAGGATGCCTTTGCAGCAAACCGGGTAAAGCTTTTCAATGACAAGGGTACAGCCTGTGACTTTACAGGAGATAACATAAATGAGGCATTGATACTTTTGGAACAGCTGTCAAAGCTTCCGAAAGGCAAGGTGATCTCCGCCGGTGATTTCTATAAGGGAGTGGTTGCATTTGAGCCGATGTCCTTTGCAACATACAGGGCGAGGGTCCAGAATGACCTGAGCTATCAGAACTACTCGGATTTTGAGTGGGGCTATACATCCATGCCGGCAGGTACTGCAGGTGACAATGTTTCGCGACTGGACACACTCACTGTTGCCATGTCATCTGATTCACACAGTAAAAGGGATGCCTGGAGGTTCATAAAGACCCTTACAGCGACTGAGGCCATACAAAAAGAGATATATGACTATTCAGAGGGGCTGTCACCCCTTAAGTCAGTTACGGAAGATCCTGCGATGGAAGAGTATGTGCTGGACCGTTACGGAGTGGTTCTGAACAGAGATGTGATTACTTATGTCATGGAAAGAGCGGAAAATGAAAATCGCTTTCCCGATTATGAGGAGCTGGAGACTGAGGTGACCACTGCGGTGGACTCGATTCTTGAGGATAAGTCCAATATCCGTATGGAACAGATCATATGGAACCGAAGGATCAACAATTACATAAAGAAATTAAGCTATTAAATATTAAGGTTAAAGAGTTCTCTGCACTTGCTGCGGAGAACTCTTTTTTTTACAAATGACAAATGTCATGTCCTTTGGAGTACAAATTACTTGTTGAATCAGTGACGCATGTTACCTGATTTAATGCTTTGAAATCGTTATAGTATCTGTGTGATCAGACAGAACGTGGCTCCGGTTTACGGGCCGGGCAGCTGATGATTTGAAGTAACTGTTGTAAGTAACTTAAGCTCTTACAGAAAGTGTGTAATGGGCTGGGTTCTCAAAGGGGAGGTATATGTATGAAATATGTTGTACTGGTCAGTCACGGTGAATTTGCTCCGGGGCTGAGGAGTGCGGCCTGCATGCTTGCCGGAGAAGACAGGGAAGATCTTCTGGCAACAAGTCTTAAGGACGGCATGGGTGCAGATGAGTTTTGCGAGAACGTTAGAGAGATGCTCAAGGTAGTAAAGGAAGAAGATGAGATCATACTTTTTGGTGATCTGATCGGCGGTTCACCACTTACCAATGCAGCCAATGTTATCTCTGAGCTGGG
>DFGZ01000247.1:5498-6746 GCA_002371295.1 Oribacterium sp. UBA3737
AAAGATGATGCAGAAACTGATGAAGTTCTTGCAGATGCTCTGGAGGGTGCAAGAGACCAGTTGCACGAGTTCAGGATTGAAGCAGAGGATGAGGAAGAAGAACTTTAAATTATATGAGCCGGTTGGATCTGCAGCTCTATGGCAGAGATAAACGGCAAAAACATGCCTTTATAGAGGAGGAAGATATGGCAGTAACATTTTTACGAATTGATGACAGAATGATCCATGGACAGACAGTAACAAGATGGGCACTTGAGTACCCTTGTGACGGACTCATCGCAGTTAATGATGCAGCGGCAGCAAGTCCTGTTTTGAAGGCTGCTTACAAGAGTGCTTCTGACAAGAAGACCTTTGTATGGGGCGTAGAGGAGTTTATCGCAAAGAGCAAGAAGGTAATCGAGTCAGATACACGTTACTTCGTTATCACAAAAAATCCGATCGATATGAAGAAGATACTTGTTGATGCAGGTTTTGTACCAGGCGATGTCAAGACTGTCATCGTTGGACCTTGCAACGATAGACCGGGAGCTGTAAAGCTTGGAAACAATCAGTCGATCACTCAGGAAGAGGCACAGGCTCTTGAGGATATCAAGAACAAAGGCTATGAAGTAGAGTTTGCACTTCTTAAAGAAACATCTATTGGTAACTGGAACAAGTTCAGAGGTCAGTTTGGCTTTAACTAAATGATAAACTAAGGAGATTAATCATGAACATAAGTGTTATTCAGGCTATAATTCTCGGTTTGTTTGCATCTCTTTCAAGTATGCCGGGACTTGGCGGAACATCTATCGGTAACTACACACTGGGACGTCCTCTGGTTGGCGGACTTATATGCGGTATCGTTTTGGGAGATATCCCGACAGGTATCCTGGTTGGATGTGCGATGCAGGTTGTTTATATCGCGCTTGTAACACCGGGCGGAACAGTTTCAGCAGACGTTCGTGCCGTATCTTATATCGGTATCCCTCTTGCGATGCTTGCCCTGAAGAGCTACGGACTTGCTGCTGATTCAGCAGAAGGTATCGCTCTTGCAACATCATTCGGAACCATGGTAGGTACTATCGGAACGGTTCTTTTTTACGGAACAGCTACTATGAACCTCATCTGGCAGCACATGGGCTGGAAGTGGGTTGATAACAGAGAGTATCATAAGCTTTATCTTGTAGACATGGTTCTTCCATGGATCTCACACATCACATTTTCACTTATCCCTACAGTAGTTATGTGTCTCCTCGGTGAGCCTGTTGT
>DFGZ01000116.1 GCA_002371295.1 Oribacterium sp. UBA3737
TTCCACCTGCCAGTACCCGTCAGTATAACGCAAGATGGCATGATGGGCCCCGGGATCCGGAGCTTCATTCTTTTCTGCCCCGGGTTTATCCGGAGACTCCGCTTCTGCTCCGGAATCTGAAGAAGCAGAGCTCTCTCCGGCCTTCTCATATTCACTGACATGACTGTAGATGTGATAGATCTTTTGCTCTCTGTCCAGAAAGACTCTTTTCCATTCAAGTTCTCCGGAGAATTTCATGAGGAACACAAAGATAAGCATGTCTGAACCTCTTTTTATCCTAATGATATCTCCGTTTTTCAGGATCCTGTCTCCTTTCAGAGGCAGTTCCTCATCATCAATGGTGGTGGTGTTCTGGTCAGTCAGATTTATATAATGCCACTCTCCCAGCAGGTGAATAAGCTTACCCTGATCTTTTGCAAGAAGAGGATATTCCAGATATATTTTGGTTTCATTCTTAAATTTAAAGAAACGTCGCCGGCCTATCTTCAGTTCACCATCTACTTTAAACTGTTCGGGAATCTCCCCTATAGTGATAGCAACCAGTTTTGCAGGTCCAACCAGCTCGCCCAAAATTCCAGCCATTTTTTCCTCCATAAGTGGGTTGTCAGCCCATATCGGTACTTTCAGGCAGGTTTTATGGATATCTTGCCGTACTTTCAGGCTGGAGCTCACTTATTTTCCGTATTTTTTATAAAGGTCGGCATGCGCATAAACAACATTCCATGCCCCCGATGTTTTTCCGGTCACACAGATATAATGTCGTCCGCTGGCAGCCGTGAAATAAGAAACAGCACAGTTACCGGCCTTTGCAACATAGCCTGTCTTTGCCATCATAGCCTCACCGCCGGTCTCCTGTCCATCTATACGCTTCAAAAAGAGATTTGAAAATGACAGGCCGCTGCTGTGCTTGTTGCTGGCTTTTGTTGTGTAGCTTCTTGTGGAAAGCACTGCACTTGCGTAAGGGTCAGCCGCGGCATATTTCATGACGAGAGCCATGTCCTTTGCGGTTGTGTAATGATCGGCATTGTAAAGCCCTGTACAATTAGTATAATGTGTTGTCGCTGAAATACCAAGCTCCTGAGCCTTCTGGTTCATAAGATTTACAAACTGTGCCTCTGAACCTGCAATATGGCGTACCAGTGCGAGGGCTGCATCAGCTCCTGAAGGAAGTATGAGACCGTAGAGAAGATCCTGAACAGTCACCTTTTCTCCTGCCTTAAATCCGCAGTTAGAAGCACCCTCCTTCTGTACATAGTCCACGATATCCTGGGTTATCTCTACCTTTTCCGAGAGATCGGAAAGGTGCTCACAGGCAACGAGAAGTGTCATTACCTTGGTCATGGATGCCGGATTCATCCTGGCTTCGCCGTTTTTGTCAGCAATCACAAGGTTGGAATCGGTGTCAACAAGAATTGCAAAGTTGGCATTTACCTCAGGAGTGGCTGTAAGGCTTGTCTTAAGGAAACTCTTTGTGTTTCCGGAGTTCTTGAAATAGTTTGTAGCTGATGAGGTATCGGTGCCGGAAGCCGCAGTGGTTTCAGATGCTTCTGTTACTGCTCCGGAAGTGGCTGATGTTGTTCCGGAAGAGGCAGCGGTTCCTGATGCATTGGATGAAGCTTTTGTCTCTTTAGTGGTATCGACAGTCGCTGCAGCTGTTCCTGTAGGTCCTTCCGTTACCTGAGAAGCAGCCGCTGTAGTTTCCTGTATAGAAGCTGCTGTTGTTTCTTGTACAGTAGCCGCAGTTGTTTCGGCTGTAGCTGCCGAGGATGAATTTCCGTCAGAAATTACAGTGCCATCGGAAACGATGCTCCCGGCAGGACCGAGACTTGCGCTGCTCTCTTGTTCGGAAGATGCAGTTCCAACAGGACCGTATTCCGTGATTTCCACTTTGACGGAATTTGTGTCTGCAAGTGCAAAGGTGGAGACATTGACAGTCGCTAAAACTGCTATCAATATTTCCGCGGCGGTTTTTTTGATGAATTTGTTTCGGTTTTTCATAATACAAAGGAGCTGATCCCCGGGTCGTGTGCCGGGACCTGCTCATATCCTCTCTTAAATTATTGTCTTATGCCGCAGGAATTAACTGACTGCATTCCGCAGATGTTTTTCCATAGCAGCATTTTTGTGTCTACATTTTAGCATGGGAATGGCTTTTCATACCTTAACAAATCATTTCGATTTGGCGGCATTACAAAGAAAGAGCATGACGGTGTCATGCTCTGGAAGATAGTGATGGTTTTAACGCAGGCTCTTCTGCCTGTTCCCGCCCCGTGAAGCTTTAGGGTGGGATTTATGTGATTCGTGGCGGTCATTTCCCTTGACCTTTGGATTTTTACCGCTTGTGTTATGTCTTTCAGGTCGTTTTCTGGCAGATGCATCTTCCTGGGGCTTTCTCGGACGAATAAGGCATTCCGGTCCGAAGCCTATAAGGTCCTCTCTATGCTCCTTGATGAGCGCCTCTTTTACCAGATCATAGTTCTCAGGTCTTCTATACTGGATCAGGGCACGCTGCATAGCCTTTTCATGAGGATTTTTCGGAACGTATACCTCTTCCATGGTGAGAGGATTCAAGCCTGTGTAGTACATGGCGGTGGATACGGTTCCCGGTGTCGGATAGAAATCCTGTACCTG
>DFGZ01000298.1 GCA_002371295.1 Oribacterium sp. UBA3737
GCAGGGAAACTTGTACAGATGGAGGTAGGAGCTCTTTTCGTTGGAAAGATTTCGAATTACGAGCATAAAGAAAAAACATATACTGTCCGTACAACTGACGAAAAGGGTTATTTCGAGTTCGGAGGCTCCACCATCATAGTCCTCACGGACCACAGGGTTTCAGTCAGCGAAACCATACTCAGAAGAAAAAGAAATGAGGAGGGGGAGATCCCTGTCACTATAGGTGAAACGCTGATTTGATGATATAATCCTATGTATGAGAATTTTAGTAGTTGAAGACGAAAAGGAAATATCTGACGGTATAAGCGCCATACTTCGTGGAGAAGGCTATCAGGTGGATGCTGTATATGACGGTCTCTCAGGACTTGATTCGATTCTTGAAGACATTCACGATCTCATCCTTCTGGATGTCATGCTCCCTAAGCTTAATGGTATAGACATCCTGCGGAACGCACGCATGGAGGGTATCAAAACTCCCATAATCATACTTACAGCCAAGTCTCAGACGGAGGATAAAATTCTGGGACTTGATCTCGGAGCGGACGACTATCTGACAAAACCCTTTGATGCAGGGGAGCTTCTCGCAAGAATCAGGGCGCGCACCAGAAAACCCGGGCAGGACAATGTTTCTGCCCTTACATTTTGTGACATAAAGCTGGACAAGAACAGCTATAAGCTCTTGGGAAAAGAGAAATCCGTAAAGCTCGGGAACAAGGAATTCCAGCTCCTGGAATGTCTTATGACAGATCCCGGTCATATCCACACCAAGGATACACTTATATCCAAAGTATGGGGCTTCTGTGATGAGGGTGATTATAACAGTCTGGAGGTTTATATCTCTTTTCTGAGAAAGAAGCTCAAATTCGTTGAAGCCGAAACCCAGATCATCACAACCAAGGGCGTAGGATACTCTCTGGAGGAAAGCAAGACCGATGGTTGAGAATCTGAGAAAAAAGTTCGTAACAGTGACCATGGTCCTTTTGATCGCAACCATAGGCATACTGTTCGTAGCATTTTACCACTACTCCTCCTATGACACTGCCGTCAACAAATTCCAGATAGTCAAGTGGGTGGCGGACAGCGATGTTCTGCTCCGGGGCGATTACAAAAACCGGATCACGGCACTGGAGGAAACCGGCTTCAATCCTGTTGTGGGCGTAATTATCGACGGAAACGATACGGTCGTGGATATAAGAAAAATCGGCAGCGGAAGTACCGACGATATCACCCAGCGGCTCATAGACCGTATACTGAACAACACTCCCAAGGGCTGGCGTGAAGGTTCCTTCGTATACATCAAAAAAGAGCTGTCCGACGGCAACAGGCTCATAGTTCTTTTAAACACCGAGCATCGGGAAAGCAGGATATATCTTCTGGGAAGTCTGGTACTTTTCCTTATAGGCATCGCCGTTCTCACCTTTGTGACCAATGACCTTTCCAGATTTGTCACTGAACCCGCAAGACAGGAGCTGGAAAGAGAAAAAAGATTTATAACCGACGCGAGCCACGAGCTCAAAACCCCTCTTGGGGCCATAAGCATCAATGCCCAGGCACTTGAGATGGAGCACGGTGATAACATCCATGTAAAGAACATCGTCTCCGAGACCAATAGGATGAACAATCTCATAGAAAGGCTCCTGACTCTCGCCAGACTCGAAGAAGATTCCACCTTTGACAGCAGGGAATTCTCATTGTCCGCCGCTGTTGAAGAGATATCTCTTACTTACGAATCCATAGCCTACGAAAAACAGATAGATTATAAGTATGATGTGGAAGAGGGCATCCGGACTTTCGGTAATGATGACGAGTTCAAACAGCTGGTCGCCATACTGCTGGACAATGCTCTCAAGCATACGGCAAAGGATGAGCGTATCCGCATCAGACTATACAAGGATGATGACAGAATTCTCTTCACGGTGAAAAATACCGGGGAATTTATTTCCGAAGCAGACCTGCCTTATATTTTCGACAGGTTCTATTCCTGCGACAGAGAGAACAACAAGGGTTCCTTCGGGCTGGGTCTTGCCATCGCAAAAGCCATAGTGGAAAGAATGAAGGGAACCATCACTGCCGCAAACGAATCCGACGGAACCTGCTTTACAGTGGAATTGTAGAGCTGCCTGAGTGATTGCGCTCTGCATAAACTGATTCTCGCAATCTCACAGCAGTGCTGTTCGATTCCGCGTTGGCTTCCAAATACTCACTGCGGTTTTTGTAAGCAAACGCCCCCGGGATTGCCCGGAAGCCTTATCGCGCAAAAAAGAACCTTGAGCTCACAGGGCTCAAGGTTCTTTTTAATGTATTTATATATACATATGAGTGTCAGAAGCATCTGCCGCTCAATGTCAGCACCACCGGACACACTCGTGTGCAAGGCGCAGAATCATATCTTTACTTCAGGAATCCGTTGATGATCTGCTCTTCCGCCTCTGCCTCAGTGAGTCCCAGAGTCATGAGCTTAATGATCTGATCTCCCGCGATCTTACCGATGGCAGCCTCATGCACAAGAGCTGCGTCGAGATCATTGGCCTCAAGAGCAGGAACCGCAAGGATCTTTCCTCTGTCCATGATGATGGAATCACACTCTGTATGACCAGAGCAGGCGGCATTGCCCACAAGCTTCGCGTCGAACTTCTGATATGAATCATCTCTTGCAACGGATCTGGAAACCACATCCGCACTTGCGCCTTCACCGTTCAGGCTTACCACATAGGTACTGAGGGCCTTCTGATCGCCATGAGTCATGAGACGCTCTCTCACCACAAGCTTGGCACCTGCCTTAAGCTCTGCTGTAGTTGTACGGTTGGTATCATCAACACCCTTGATCTGTACCATCTCCATCTCAACGGTACTGCCCTCTTCCTGGTAAACCTCGGTTCCCGGATTCAGGATTCTCTTTCCGCTTCCTGTTCCTGAACCATAATGCTTCTCTACATACCTGATCTTCGCATTCTTTCCAACGAAGAAACGATGGATACCGTCATGCTCGGAATCCTGGGATCCGCAGTTGTCGATACCGCAGCCGGCAACGATGGTGACGTCCGCATCCTCGCCGATGTAGAAATCGTTGTAAACGACCTCCTTAAGACCTGTCTTTGTCATAACAACGGGGATATGTACGCTCTGGTTCTTTGTGCCGGGTTTGATGCGTACAGTAAGCCCCTGTCCGTCCTCTCTCGGAGTGATCTCGATGTTCTCTGTGGAAACACGTCCTGCGGATTCTCCGTTTGAACGGATATTGTAAGCTCCCTCAGGAACCTTATGAAGATCTGCCACCTCTTTCAGCAGTCTCATCTGTATCTCATCAAGCTTAAGCATCCTTCTTTGCCTCCCTTACCATCTCAACCTTATTGCATCCCGGAACCGCCGAAGCTGTGCCCATGAGTTCAGGAAGCACCTCATCCTTTGAACCGCGCTTCACTACACTTCCGTCCTTGATAACGATGATCTCATCTGCAATATTCAGAATTCTCTCCTGATGAGAAATGATCAGAATGGAACTGTTGTTGATCTTCTGTCTCATCCTCTGGAATACCTCGATCAGATTCTGGAAACTCCAAAGATCGATTCCTGCCTCCGGCTCATCGAAAACAGACATCTTGGACGCCTTTGCCAGAACAGTTGCAATCTCGATTCTCTTAAGCTCACCGCCGGAAAGACTGCTGTTAACCTCTCTGTCGATGTAATCCTTTGCACAGAGTCCGACCTCCGCAAGATACTGACAGGCATTTGCTATGGAAATGTTCTTGCCGGTAGCAAGTTTGATAAGGTCAAAAACCTGAATGCCCTTAAACCTTACAGGCTGCTGAAAAGCAAAGCCAAGTCCCTTCTTTGCACGTTCCGTGATGGAAAGATCCGTGATATCCTCTCCGTCAAAAAGTATCTTTCCCGAAGTAGGCTTCTCGATTCCGATGATAAGTCTCGCAAGAGTGGATTTTCCTCCTCCGTTAGGTCCTGTAATGACCACCAGCTTGTCATCGGGGATAGTTAAGGATATATCCCTGATGATCTCTTTATCCTGACCCTCCGCATCTACCTGAAAAGAGATGTTCTGTAACTCTAACATAAAAACCTCCAAGTTTCCTGACACAACAAAATATCTTTGTATTTTATCATATCAGGATTATGTTTCACATATATATATTTTGTTTTTTATAAAAACAGCCATACTGCCATACTGCACACCTCTGAAAGCCCTATTTTCAGCCAGGCTTAAGTACGCACTTTAACAGTTAAACATTGACCTGTAACCCCTAAAGGATTATTCTTTTGCATGACTATAATCTATAAAACGAGGGACCCATGAATTCCATTAAAACCTTCATAAAAAAAGAAATCGTACTTACAGTATCATTTGTACTGGCAGCGCTGTCCTGCCTCTTCGTAAAGCCTGACAGCCTTTACATCGGCTACATTGATTTCAGGACACTCAGCATACTGCTTTCTCTCATGCTGACCATGGCAGGATTCCAGCAGCAGGACGTGTTCCTGCAGATAGGACAGAAGCTTGCAGGCAGGATGAGCTCCATACGCGGGGTTTCAGCCATCCTCATCGCCCTCTGCTTCTTCTCCAGCATGTTCATAACAAACGATGTGGCACTTCTGACCTTTGTGCCCTTTTCCATCATCACCCTGTCCATCTCAGGACAGGAGAAGCTTTTCATCGACGTGATAGTACTGGAGACCGTCGCAGCCAACCTCGGAAGCATGCTGACACCCCTTGGCAACCCCCAGAACCTTTATCTCTACTCCCTGTCAGGCATGAGCATCTCAGAGTTCATCATGCTAATGCTTCCCTACAGCATCGCAGCGGGCATCCTTCTTCTTGTTTTTACCTTCTTTATGGTGAAACCGGAACCCGCCTCACTCAAGGAGGAGGGTAACTTCTCCGGTTCAAAGCAGCGGACAATGATGATAGGCATGTATATCCTTGCATTTCTAATGTCACTTCTTGTGGTGGTACGGATACTCCCCTATCAGACCGGACTTCTCAGTGTTCTTCTTTTAGTGCTGCTCTTTGACCGGGGAATCCTGAAAAAGCCGGATTACTCTCTGCTTTTCACCTTTGTATTCCTCTTTATCTTCATCGGGAACATCAAAAGGATACCTTTCCTGAGTGACATCCTGAAGGAACTCGTGAAGCTAAACGAGGTAGGCATCAGCATCCTCCTCAGTCAGTTTATCAGCAATGTTCCCGCTGCGATCCTGTGCTCAGGATTCACGGAGGATATCCCGAAGCTTATAGTGGGCACGAATCTGGGAGGACTGGGTACCCTTATAGCTTCCATGGCCAGCCTCATTTCCTTCAAGCAGTACAGCAGTACCGAAAAGGCAGATACAAAGAAGTATCTCATAGTCTTCACAGTTATAAACATCATCTTCCTGATCGCCATGGCAGGGGTACTTTTAATAATAGGAGTGTAACATCATAATATCTATACAGTGCCCCTTGTGCTCCCCCGCGATATTCATCGCCGGCGTGCTCCACGTCGAAAGGACAATGAATAATCCACGACCGGATACCGTCAGCTGAGAAAATCAGCCGGCGGTTTTCTTTTATATATTCTCTCTTTCTGCCGAAAAAAATAATTATCAGGATATTTTACCCGTGTATTTCCGGGAAGTTGATGATTTTTAGCAAATTTTTAGCAAATCATCGGGGTCTCTCCAAAATAACGGGTTATTTTTACACATCGGTTTTAAATCATGTGTTATAATTAAATAAATAATCTACTTGTTCGTGTTTTTAAAAAGATGATTCCTTTTATCCCAGGAACAGCACTTTAGCCCATTGAAACTAAGCCTGACCGGTATGTTCTCAGGATAAACGGGAATCAGTTAAAGAAGGAGGAGAGAATACTATGAAAACCAGAAAAACATTTTTAACAGTTGCAGCAACCATGTTCTGCATCCTGATGTTCGGACTGACAGCATTGGCCGGAACCTGGAAATGGGGAGATTACGGATGGTATTATGAATTCGACGATGGTTCCTATGCTAATAACGGTGTATATAGAATCAACGGCGAAAAGTACGCATTTGACAAGCACGGCTGGATGAAGTCAGATACATGGTTCCAGGGCACCAAGGGCTGGTATTACTGCACCAGTACCGGCGCCATCGCAACAAACCAGTGGGTAGGCGACTACTATATGGGCGATGACGGAATCATGCTCACCAGTACCTGGACCCCCGATGGATATTATGTAGACTCATCAGGGAAATGGGACAGAACAAAGACCAAGCAGGGAAGTTCGTCAGGCTCTTCCAGCAGCTCTTCAAGCAACAGCGGCATTCCATCAAAATACTACACAATCGACGGATACTGGGACAACAGAGATCAGACCGGTTTCAATGCCGATAAGCGGGTAGATATGTGGATAACCGTTGTTCCCGGTGATGAATATATAGCAAGCGCTGATTTCGGTCTCTACATGAGCACAGGTACTCCATACAGTCTTTATGACTCAAACAACCCTAACGGTGACAGCCTGAAGCTCGGAACCGTAGACGGTCTTAACTGGGGCGCTCGAAGCACCATCTCCGACAAGTGGTATGATCTTGAGTATGACGGCAAGGATACCATCGTTCTCAAATGGAGATCCACACAGTGGACCGGCGGAAACCTTGTATTCAAGAGAAGATCCGGTGGTTCTCTCCTGAAGACATGGTCTGCAGGCGGAGTAGGCTGACAGGCAGAGCTGTCGTATCTTTTACGACCAACTTATCAGATTAATAAAAAGGTGACCACCTCTAAAGAAGTGATCACCTTTTTTCTTGACTTATTTTATGATGATGTTGGGTACCAAAAGTCGATAACGAATCGTTTCGCGCTTTGCGCGCTCACGATTTGTTATCAGTTTCTTTCTCAGAATCTTCTCTACCATGGTGAATCTTCTTCGCCTCGTACATTCGTTTATCCGCAGCGTGCACAAATGAATCTATATCCATTTTTCCGCCATTCCACTCAACCACGCCAATGCTCACAGAGATATTCAGACCATCCTCACTGAACAATCCTTTCACACGATTTTCAAGTTCCAGATTCATTTCCTTCAGGACATCTTTCTCGATTTTTTTCGGTATGAGTACAGCAAACTCATCTCCTCCGAGTCTCGCTATGACGGAGCCCTGATATATCTCCTCTATGGCTCTTGCGGTTTTGTAAAGTACTTCATCACCTATGACATGTCCGTAGCGGTCATTGACCACCTTGAAGTTATCCATATCCATATAAAGAAGTGTCATGCTGGCATTCTCATTATTCTTCAGAAAATCATAGAAATATCTCCGGTTCCAAAGCTTGGTCAGAGCATCCGTATTGGCGGTTTCCAAAATCTTCTTTTCATATTCCCGCTGGAATGTCACATCCTGGAACAGACAATAATATGCCGAAATACTGCCAAAGGTATCCCTCACCTCCTGCTCAACGATGATAAAAGACCTTTGTTTACCATCACACTCTATCCTGAACTCCTGAAACCGATAATGCCTGTCAGCGTCAACCTTCGCCTCTGAAACAGGCGTCATCTTTTCCTTTTTAAAATCACGATATGAAAACTCTCTGATGGCCTCCTCATCCATTCCGAAGAACTCCACAAAATGCTGATTAGCCCGGATCGTCTTCCAGTTCACAGAACAGATAAGCATGGGAAATGGTATATTCTCAATGAGCATAGAAAACTGAATACCCATATTTCCGAAATCAGTCACATCATGACCTATACCCACAGTACCTATGATCTTCCCGAAGGGATCAAACAGGGGTGATTTGTAGGTAGTAAACTGCTTCATACCTTCAGCTGATTTTACCGGCTCGTAGGATACATCCATCTTTCCTGTGCTAAGAACACGTTCATCTGAATCCTTGCAGGTAAACTCTCCCTTTTCAAACTCTTCTTTTGGGATATCCCATATATAATAGTGTTCTGCGCCCTCGCACTGTTCCTTGGTTTTATTGACTATCTCCGTAAATACTCTGTTCACGTTGTAATGGAAGCCGTCAACATCTTTAAGCCACATCATATCGGGCATACTGTCGATAGTTGTGTTGAAGAGGTTCCTGTACATCCATCTTCCGCACTCTCCGTCCACACGGTAAAGAAGGTTCTGAAGCCTGAAAAGCTTATACTCTGTATCTGCAGAACGAAGCCAGAAGTCAGATAGTCTTTTTTTCAGTTTCGGATCAATGTCTTCGAAACAATCCCCTTCACAAACAAGATATGTGAAGCCTTTCCTGTCCTCCGGAACAGAAAGAAGTATATCCTCCCTATCAGAAATAACCAGAATATTTTTATCTTTTACAAATTCCGGCATATCACCGGAATCACCTATATGATATGAAACCTCAAGGTCATCAGGAATGATAATTTCCGGCAAATGTCCCTCAAGTTCCCGATCAGCAGCATGAAGATAAACCTCCAAATACATAGATTTAACGGTTTTCATACAAATCTCCATTCCGCTGCCTCCGCTGAGCGCACAAATAGTTGTGAAAAAAGATTTTTCACATTAAGTCCTCTCTGAAAGCAGCCTGTATCCGCCAGACAAAAACAATACAACTTCATGGCTGTATCTGTCCACAACCATCTCTTATGGATCAAGGTGTTAAATCAAAGCATGCACCTTACCTTAACTTTTCTGTCGACAGATTATATCAATAATATAATGACGTGAGTGTAAAAGTATCTGCCACTCATATAGCGCCCACACACATTCGCGTGAAATGTGCTGTATATAAAGAAAGATTTATGACCGCCATCATTTAGCAGCATAAATCTTTCTCTATAAGTCTGCTCATTAAACCGGAGCATCTTCATATGCATATTTCTTTATATTCCTGTAGGCTGTTATATTGAGAACCACCATAGCAGCAACCAGTCCGATCCCCAGAAGAATCGTGATAAAATCCGACTCCACAACTCCTGCCAGAAAACAGATGAAATCATAAAATCCATGAATCAGTATTGCAGTGATCACACCCTTTCGTCTCATTGCCGCGGCTCCCGCCTTGTCCCCTCTGTTCTCAAGGGTCTTTGACTGTCCGTAATAGTACCCCATGTATATTCCGAAGATACAGTGTCCGGGAAATGCAGCTCTCATAAAAGCCGTATCCGCCGTGCTGTCTATGAGATACAGAAAGTTCTCAAATATCTCAAACCCTATGGCTACGGTGGTACTGTATACAACTCCGTCAAAGCGGTAGTTGAACGCCGGGTTCTTCCATGTAAATGCCTTCAGCACAGCGTATTTACATAACTCTTCTGTAGCGGCTGCCATGATAAAGGCTGCCACAAAGCAATACACAATAGGCTGCCAGCCGAAAAGCACTGCGATTACCACTTCCAATACAGATTCAATGAGCGCGGCCACGATAGTTGAGATCAGGGCCCCTCCGAAAAACAGCTTCATCAAAAGTCCCATGGGCTCCGGCTCTATCCTGTCGATCCTGTAGATAAGAAACAGCAGTACGATTCCCGGTACACTGGAAACTATAAGAGCTATTTCCATCTCTGCCTCCGCAGTGAAATAGGATGTGATGAAAAAACCGAGTGTCAGCACCCCTATAAGAAACATCGGCATCCTCCTCACTACCAACGGAGGTTTGGGATTTTCGTATCTGCACCCGCAAAATGCACAGAAGCTTGCCCCCTTATCTACCGGCGCCCCACAGCAGCGGCACTTTGGCTGAATTCTCACATCATTCACGTCATTTCCTCCTTCTTTCACTAACCTGAAGCCTACATAAAAGCCGATATCGTAACAGACTCTCAGGCCAATGCTTATCTTTGAAATTTCTCCGGCGTACCTATGGGAAATTAAGACCAGCGGGCACCGCCAGAAAAGACGGTGGGCAAATATCTTGACCCACCGTTTTAACTGATACTCTTCAGATACTTCTTGTTCTCATACATATTTGTATCCGCCCGTTCAAAGACTGCCGCCATATTCTTGTCGCCATCAAATCTGGAAAAACCGGCAGCCACTATAACTCCGCCTGTTTTCCGGTTTTCTTCATTCTTTTCCTGAATCTGCTTCATCAGCTCTTCGATATCCTCATAGCTCCTTCCCTGGGCGATGACCACGAATTCGTCACCTCCGATCCTGAAAACCGGACAATGGGCAAATATCTCACATATCTCGGCGCAACCTTTCTTTATGTACTCATCCCCCACCTTATGCCCGAAGGTGTCGTTGATGTGCTTAAGTCCGTTGAGATCGAATACCGCCACAGCAAACTCCCTGATAGTATGGTTCTCTATATGTCTGTTGATTTCATCCTCAACATCTATATAGGCATGCTTACTCTTAACACCGGTCAAGGCATCCTTGTTGGCTTCGTTACGTGCCGCTGTAAGGTTAGATGCGTACTCCAGTTCTCTCTTCATCTGATCGTTGACATCCACGATACCTACGACCATCTGTTCAATACCGTCTTCTGTAATAATAGCGGCCTTTATGGTCACATACACTATCTCATTACGCACCAGTCCACGGAGATTTATGGAATAGATTCCGTTCTTTTTTATGCAATCAATAACATTTTTCTTTGTAAAGGACTGCAGGAACATCTCCCTGTCTTCCTCATATATGTTGATAATGCCCTTATTTCTGAACTTATCGAAAAAATCCATCCCTCTTTCTTCGATAAGTTCAGCAGCATCGTAATTGTTGGAGGTAAACTGGGCATATTCATCAGTGATTATATCAACCGTATAGATCACAACGATATCACCGGAGAGGGCATTGACTCTGGCATATACCTTACGCTCCTGCTGAGCTCTTTCGAATTCAGCCTGCTGCCTCTTTTGTGAATCAATGTTGCTGACACCAAGAAGAATTCCGTTACCCTTTGTATTGGCACGAACAGCCTTCAGACTAACGTAGGTCGGTTCCCCGTTTATCATGATTCTGTAGGTAATGTTATAGCTTCCGAGTTCTTTAATGGCCTTTACAACATTCTCCTTTGTAAAAGACCTTACAAACATATCTACATCATGAGGGTGAAGGACATATCTTGAATTTTTTCTAGATTCCTCAAAGAAGTTATCTCCCTTATTCTCGATAAGCAGATTTACACCGGCATTTCCGGGACCGTATTCTATGTATTTTTCAGTATCCAGGTCCACATAGTAGAAATAGATGTAATCGGTAGAAAGCTCCTGAATAACACTTGCAAAGGTAAGTCCGTACTCGTCATTTGCTTCAGAGATGCCCAGAACAGCAACTACATAAGCCGCCACTCCGGTCACTGGATTTGTAGCTATACGTCTGATAAAGAGATGAACCGTACGTCCGTCATCCAGGGATTCATCAAGGAAAACATGCTTTCCGTCTGCATCACAACTCGTCAGGGCATCGAGAAAAAGCTCATTCTGACGATTGACAACAGTTTCTGATCCATTGGACATCCTGATTCCACCGTTTAACTTTGGAAAGGTATCCCTGAACAGTTTACGGAAGGACTGATTAGAGCGCACCATCCAGAGGGACTTGCCATCCCTCTCCACTATATTTATAGGCATGGTATTGAAGTAACTCTTCGCGACCTCCTCATCTGCAACAAAAGTTGTACCCAGATCATAAAGATTAACCCTTCCTATGGTCGCATAATAAGGCGCCTCATCCGGATTCTCAAATCCGATCTGAATACCCTTTCTGTATCTTTCAAAAATCCCTTCCATAGACACCGGTTTACAAAAATAATATCCCTGAAGCTTGGTACATCCTATCTCTTTCAGGAACTCCACCTGTTCCTCAGTCTCCACGCCCTCAACAACTGTCTCTATACCAAGGGAAACAGCCATCTTTACGAGTTCCGAAAGTATGATCCTGCTCTCGTTGCCATCATAAAAATGGCGCATATACTGCATATCAAATTTAACAGTGTCAAAATGTATCTTCTGAAGGATGTCCGGAGATGAATAACCGCTTCCGTAATCATCCATCCAGACCTTGAAACCCAGCGCCCCAAATCTTTCAATCTGCTCTTTTACATAATCAACATCGTCGGCCAACAGACTTTCCGTCATTTCAATAGTTATCTTATCTCTGCCGATTCCCGACTCATCTACAAGCTTTCTGACCTCTTCCACTATATCACAGGATAAAAAATCGGCTCTTGACAGATTCACAGACTGTGGAATCGCGAAAAAACCAGCCGATTCCTGCTTCTTCAGCTTATCGATGACCTTCGCTATAACATGGAGATCCAGCTTGTAAACAAGCTTGGCGTCCTCAAGTACCGGAACAAAATCTCCGGGCATAAGCGTGATTTCCTTCTCCGAATCAATCCATCGTGCCAGGGCTTCCTCATCACTTACACGCCCGTTTGCAGCTCTGACTATAGGCTGATAATATACCTTGATCCAGTCATCGGCTATGGCCTTGTCCAGATTTTCGATAACATACTGAC
This sequence comes from Oribacterium sp. UBA3737, assembly GCA_002371295.1. Next base: position 12,416 of record DFGZ01000298.1, read on the forward strand.
GCTTCTCCTCTTTTTCCAGCATCTCATAGGTGAAATAGGCAAATCCGGATACATAGTTGCTTCTTATACTGTCACAGGCCATCTTGGCTCTGTCACAGGCGATGCTTGGCTCCACAACATCTTCCCGGTTAACATATATACCTATTCTTACAGGAAGATTGACGCCTTCATTGACAGTCTTTAAATCATCAAGAGCTTCGTTCAGTCTTTCTTCCAGATCATCCCTACAGGTATAGATCGCAAAATGGTCGCCACCGAATCTTCCGCAGTTTTCCGTACTGAAATGCTTTTTAAGCACATCCGCCACCCCGCGGATCAGCTTATCTCCCTCTGTAAATCCGTACTTCTGATTGAACAGCTTCATGCCGGTCATATCCAGATACAGCATGACAGGCTGCCTGCCCTCTTCAATAAGCACATCCTTTCCTCGTGTGGAAAGTTCAAAAAAGTAGGTCATACTGGGGAGTCCCGTCAGATAATCATACTTCATTTCATATCTTCTGGCCTGCTCCCTGACATACTCGCCAAGGACACCATTCATATCTGACTCAAAGCCATTTCCATCATCAGAATAAGGACCCTCATCCATATATCTTACAACGGCGACTCTGGTTCCGTTATCCTTATATTCATGCTCACCTTTTGCCCTGAATATCCTGTATTCGCCATTTACCTTTGATCTGTACACCACATCATAGGTATCAAGATCTGTGGCAAACCTGTAGGCGGCCTCTGAAATTCTGGCCACATCATCCGGATGTGCATCACGATACATATCATTATCCATGAGATCGTATGCAGCTTCCTTTGATCCAAGGTCAAAAATCTCCCGCATACCCTTTGATAAGGCAACAGTAACCACACGCCTGTCAATAAACTGATAGACTGCCATGGGAATACTGCTTTCCTCTATTAATCTCTGTTCAACATCACTGTACCTGTATTTTTCCATGTATTTATTTTATCAAAAAGAATGGGCATTGGTTCAAAAAACTTTAGTGTTATTTTATTTTTCCTTTAGCTTAACAGCTGTTATAATTTAGTATTTCGGCAAAAAAGGAAGAAATGTTAATTCTTTTTATAGTCTTTTATCCGTTCCCTCCGACAAAAGAGAGTAATAACTGCCATAATAAAAAAGCCTAAGCGGGACGCCCTGTTTCACTTTCATATCTCTTTTGTTTCATATTCCCCGGTGTTATAATTCTATGATGTGAGTGGCAAATTCTTTTGACACTCACGTCATCATATTATGCTTGAAAGTGAGGTTCTATCATGGTTATTTCAAAGAATATGGAAAAATTGGTTGCAGGAAGCTCGACTATCAGAAAGCTTTTCGAAGAAGGTATACAGATGGCCGCTGAAGTAGGTGCTGAGAATGTTTATGATTTCAGTCTCGGAAATCCCGCATCACCGGTACCTCAGGAAGTCCGTGATTCAATAGAAGATATTCTTGATAACACCGATGGAAACCTGGTCCACGGATACATGAAGAACGCCGGCTATGACGAAGTACGTAATGCCGTTGCCGACAGTCTGAACAGAAAGAACGGAACCTCATATACTCTTGAAGACATCATCATGACCTGCGGCGCTGCCGGAGCCATGAACTGTGTTTTCAGAAGTCTGCTGGCTCTCGATGATGAGGTCATAACATTTGCACCTTTCTTCGGTGAATACAGAAGCTATGTGGCAAATTACGGAGGCAATCTGGTGGTGGTTCCTGCGGATACAGAGACCTTCCAGCTGAACCTGGATGCTCTCCGCCCTCTCATTAACGAAAAGACCAAGTGTGTCATCATCAACAACCCGAACAACCCTTCAGGTGTCATCTATACAGAGGAGACCCTGAGAAAGCTCAATGACATACTCGTTGAAGCAGAGAAGGAAATCGGGCACCCGATATACGTACTTGCCGATGAGCCTTATCGTGAGCTGGTTTACGGTGGTCAGACTGTCCCTTATATCCCGAATATCATCAAGAACAGTATCTTCCTCTATTCCTTCAGCAAGACTCTTTCCCTTCCGGGAGAGCGCATAGGATATATGGCGGTTTCAAAGGACATCGATTACTATGACGAGATGATTTCGGCTCTTGTTGTTGCAAACCGCTGCCTCGGCTATATCAACGCACCGTCTCTGTTCCAGCTTGTTGTTGCAAGATGTCTTGATATACCTGCAAACCTTGAATTCTATGACAGAAACCGCAAGCTTCTTTATGATGAGCTTACACGACTGGGCTTTTCTGTGGTTCATCCTGACGGAGCCTTCTATATGCTCATCAAGTCTCCTGTTCCTGAAGAGGATGACTTCGTTGCCATGGGAAAGAAGTACCACATAATCCTTGTACCGGCTAAATCCTTTGGTTGTCCGGGCTATGTACGTCTGGCTTACTGCGTTTCCCACGATATGATAAAGCGCTCACTTCCTGCATTTGAGAAGCTTGCTCACGAATACTTCGGTTTGTGATAACATATATGATACAGTGGCCGGTATCATATAGTTATTTAATCTTGTGAGGAGTATATGGATCATTCTTCAATACACGAATATGACGAATTTATTATAAGCAACAGGCAGAAGATAAATGAATACCTGAATATCGTTCTCAGGTATTTCATTCTGACAGGTCCTGCCATAGCCATAGGTATACAGGCAAAAATATTTCCCTATGTCACTTATATGACCTGTCTTCATATAAGCATTCTGGTTTTACTGCTTTCATCACTACATCTTATGCTTCTGAAGCGGATTCCCCATTCTATGGCAGTAAGTATGTTTGCTCTTACTTCACTGGATATCCTTTTGTTTTACATGTATTTATCCGATGTGTCCATAAGACTTACATGGTTCCTCGTTCCGCTTCTGAGTATGCTTTTCTGTGACAAGAGGCTGTATTATTATTCGGTCGCACTTAACTTTGTCATGTTGTCAGGAACTGCGGCCTTTACTTCCTTTTTTCAGGCCGCTCAGATAGGTGCCTATCCCAACGGGTCGACTGCATTGTTCCTGAATTCCATGGGCGGATACACTATAGAGACTCTCGTCATGTTATTTTCCGGAAGCATGATACTGAATCTGGCATCGGAACGCTATAAGGAACTTTTCAGAACCACAAGCATCATTGAAAACCAGAAAAAGGAAATGTCGGAAAAGGCGGAGCTTCTTGATGCTGTTGTAAAAATATATGATACCGTTAACCTTATCGATTTTGTCAACAGCACCGAAACCTCTTTCAAGAGCCAGAACAAGGATCCCCGTTACGTGGACCTCAAGCGTCAGAGTCAAAGTATCATTAATCAGCATCTCCAAAAGTATATAGTTCCCTCACAGCATGAATTCTTTATGGATTTTACTAATCTGCAGACATTGAGGGACAGACTCCTGCATAAGACCATCATCAGCGAAGATTTCATTCATACGGAATTCGGGTGGATACGTGCAGAGTACATAGCTGTTTCTGCTGATAATGACGGATTTCCCACAGCTGCATTCTATGTTACAAGAAACGTGGATGCGGAAAAGAAAAAAGAGGCCAGCCTCCTCCACATGTCCATGACCGATGAGCTTACAACCCTTTATAACAGAAGGCGTTATGTGAAGGATGCAGAAGAGCTTAAGCAAAATCCTCTTCCGGAAGATCTGGTCATCTTCTCCATGGATGTAAATGATCTGAAGACCATAAATGACACCAAGGGACATACTGTTGGCGATGAGCTTATTAAGGATGTGGCCCGCTGTCTTGCAGCTTCAGTTGGTACACTGGGAACTGTTTACCGTACCGGAGGAGATGAATTTATCGCTATAGTTCATACCCTGGATCCGGCACATATTTTTAAAACTATTTCCGATACCGCAAATTCCTGGAAAGGTGTATATCCTGATAAGCTCAATATCTCAGTGGGCTATGCAGCCTATAAGGATCATCCCGAGATGAGCTTTGAAGATCTTCAGGTTCTTTCAGATGAAGAGATGTACGCAGAAAAAGACCGCTACTACCGAGAAAACCATATCGACAGAAGACGGCGAAGACGCCGCACAGAATGATTTAGTAAAGAGAATTATCTCAGAACATACTTTTACTTACCGAAAAGATACACCGGTCAGCAAAGTATGGCCACAGTCAAATAAATACAAAGAAAAATCAAGCCGTAAACACCTTTTCATATGTGTTTCCGGCTTGATTTTTTACTGTTTAAATGTTTTCTGGATTCCATTAAACATTTTTAGCTTTACATAAAGTCTTGGGGATTTTTTATACGATTTGAACTTTACATTAACGGCAGATTCTGTAAATCCTTGCAAAATAACTTTTGAATGGTCAGTTCACATCACTTTATAAATCCGACCTGCTTTGAGATGATCTCTACCTGCTCATCCTTTTTCCTGTTGTATTCGACCTTTTTCTCCTCGAAGTAGTTCTTTCCGTAGGAATCGATGGATACAATAAGTGGTCCGAACTCCTCAACATGGCAGTGCCACAGAGTCTCCGGCATTCCGAGATCCTTCCACTGAGCCTCAACGATCTCCTTTACTTCAACCGCTGCCACAACGGCATTTCCCGCAGGGAATACACAGTGGATAGCGCCGAAATCCTTGCAGGCTCTGGCGGTGTTCTCCTTCATGCCGCCCTTTCCGACTATAACTCTGACACCTGTTTCCTTTACGAACTCATATTCGAACTTCTCCATACGCATGGAAGTTGTAGGTCCTACAGAAACCATTTCATACTTCTCGTCTCCGAGAGGTCTTATGATAGGACCTGCATGTAAGATTCCGCAGTCTCTTACATCAACAGGAATCTCTCTTTCCTCCTCTACAACTCTTCTGTGAGCAACGTCACGACAGGTTGTAAGATCGCCTGAAAGGTAAACGATATCTCCGATATGAATGTCCTTCAGATCTTCTGCGCCTACCGGTGTTACCAGAATCTTCTTTCCATCTTTTATTTCAACAGCCATTTTATGCCTCCTTATACTCAAAACCTGTATGTGTATCCACAGTAAAGTTTAGATCCTTATCGAAAACGATATGTCCGCGTCTGTGGCTCCAGCAGCCTACATTGACTGCAACACCGATTGCAGACGGGTGACGGGCTGTGTTCTCGATATTAACGCCCATTACCGAATAATTTCCGCCCATGCCCTGAGGTCCGAGGCCTATAGCATTGATACCGTCCTCAAGAAGCTTTTCCATCTTGGCAGCATTGGCATTCTCATTATGTGTGCCAATGTTTCTCATAAGCGCCTTCTTGGAGTTCAGTGCCGCCGTTTCAACCGAGGTAGCAACACCCACGCCAACGAGGAGCGGAGGACAGGCATTGAGTCCGTAGGTTGTCATTCTGTCAAGTACGAACTTCGTAACACCTTCGTAGCCTTCACCCGGCATCAGGACGGTAGCATTGCCAGGAAGTGTACAGCCGCCGCCGGCCATATAGGTGTAGATCTCGCACTTATCGGAGTTAGGGACGATGTCCCACCACACTGTAGGTGTGCCCTTTCCGACATTCTTTCCTGTGTTGTATTCGTCAAATGTCTCTACCGAGTTATGACGGAGAGGGGTCTTTATAGTTGAATCCATAACTGCTTCCTTGAGAAGAGCCTCCACATCATCGATAAGGGGGAACCTTGTACCGCACTTTACCCAGAACTGAAGTACACCTGTATCCTGACATGACGGACGGTCAAGCTTTACAGCCAGCTCCTGATTACGGAACATGGTGTCATAGATAACCTTTGTCATAGGGCTTGTTTCCTTGTCACGAAGTTCCTCGAGCTTTGCGATAACATCATCCGGCAGCTTCTTTGCAGTAAAGCCAACAAACTGTGACATGATGTCGGTCATTTTCTTTACCTGTGTTTCATTGGACATAATAGTTTGTCTCCTTTCAAATACCAAAACTTAGTGAATTTATTTAACCCGGAAAAAACGGGAATGCGATCGGAAGTATGATCATACTGACGATAGTCGCGATGACTATAAGCGGCAGACCCGACTTCACGTAATCATTGAATTTGTATCCGCCGGCACCCACTACCATGGTGTTTGCAGGCATTCCTATAGGTGTTGCGTATGCGCAGGAACCGCCGATGACGCAAGCCATAAGAACTGCTCTCGGGTCTGCTCCCATACCCTGTGCTATGGAGAGGCAGATTGGAGCCATAAGCGCTGTGGTAGCTGTATTGGACATAAAGTTCGTCATGATACAGCAGAGAATAAACACTACAAAAGTAAGGACGTATGGTGACGGGTTTGCTCCAAGAGCTCCGATGACCGCACTGGCAATCATCTCCCCCGCACCTGTTTTATCAAGAGCTTCAGCAAGAGAAAGTGTGCCGCCGAAAAGGAAAATGGTCTTTAAATCGATGGCCTTAAGGGCATTATTCTCTGAGATAACTCCTGTAAGAATCAGAAGAAGTGCTCCGATACATCCGGTGATGCAAAGCTTGATTCCGATCTGATCTTCAAAGATCATTCCGAGAAGTGTTCCAATGAGGATGACCAGTGACAGGGTCTTTTTCCACTGTGGTACACCGCTGAAATCCTGTGTATCATCAAAAATCGAATCGTCATTTGAAGTGTCGTGATTCGGAAGAAGTCTGTATCCGACAGTTGCATAGAAAAGAATACCTGCGATCAGTATAGGAAGACCGACGATTCCATACTCAAAGAATCCGAACTTAAGTCCCAGGGGCTCAAGAGTTGACTGGGCGATCATGTTTCCCGGAGCTCCGATGAGTGACAGGTTACCGCCCATGGCTGCTGCAAAAACCAGTGGCATAAGCAGTCTCGATCTCTTGAAGCCTGATTTGGCTGCTATACCTATAACTACCGGAATGAGAACTGCCGCGGTACCTGTGTTTGATAGTACACCGCTCATGAGTCCTACGATCACCATGATGGCTACAATCAGCTGCTTCTCGGTCTTTGCAAACCTTGTTACGAGACCGCCGATCTCATTGGCCATTCCTGTTTCGAAAAGTGCTCCTCCGACAATGAACATGGCTACGAACAGAATAACATTTGAATTAATGAAGCCTTTAAAAGCTGTGCTGACATCAAGTACATTTGTGACTACGAGACCTGTACAAACGATCATGGATGTCACACCCAGTGGGATTTTTTCCGTCACGAACATGACTATGGCAAATGCCAAAAACAATATAGTTATTAACGCTGGACTCATTTTTACCTCCGTTTTGGTCTTTCCATTCTCCTTCCGAATGGAAATCTTACCAAAGTTTTTTTCTTCAGAACTTTGCTAGATTCTTTTGAAATCGTCCGGCCGGGTAATTTCATATCTTATATGCTCATTATGAGGGATACACTTGATTTTGTACATTTGGCCATTTGGAGGTAAGTATAAGGAAAAGTTAAGCTGGCAAAAACAAACATTGCATTTTATGCACATTGCACATATTCCGTGATGCTTATTCTACATCTGACACAGTCATTCTCTATTGAACTGACCGGTGAAAACAGGCTACTATATCTGAAACTGTATTGATACAGTGACCGTTTCTATGATTGTGAATAAATGAAGGCTATTCTATGACACTGACACAACTCGAATATTTCTGTGCTGTATGCAGATATCACAGCATATCAAAAGCGGCTGAGGAACTTTTCGTTTCCCAGCCGGCTATATCAGTTGCTATACGAGAGCTTGAGAATGAATTTCATCTCAGGCTGCTTAATCATGCTAAAAACAAAATCTCTCCAACACAGGAGGGGATAGAATTCTATAAAAGAGCCGAGGTGATCCTCGGCCAGACTCAGGATATGTATACTGACTTCTCACAGCTGGCAGAAAATACCAAGCCCATACGACTTGCCATACCGCCGCTCATGAGCACAGTATTCTTTCCAAGAATGATAGACGCTTTTCATGAGTCATACAGCGACGTGCCTGTACAGCTTTATGAATATGGTTCCGTAAGAGCCAGAGCACTCCTTGACACAGGCGCCCTTGATATCGCTCTTGTAAATATGGATGTTTACAATCTTGAAAATTACAACAGTCAGGTTCTCATGGAGGACATCCTTGTATATTGCGTTTCAAGAAACCATCCCTATGCATCGGAAAAAGAAATCTCCATGGAAATGCTTAAGGACGAACGCATTATACTTCTGAACACTGACTCGGTTCAGACCAAGCTTCTAAAATCAAAGTTCAATTCACTCAAGCTGAAACCAAATATCATCATGTACTGCAGCCAGCTGGACACCACCCTGAATTTCCTTCGTGGAGGAGACTGTGGTGCCTTTCTGTACAGCGCACTTGCAGTAAATCCGAGGGATTTTGTGAAGATCCATCTTTCTTCCAAAAACAGCTCCCAGTTCGGACTCATATGGAAGACCGGCACCTTCATCCCTCAGAATACGTCGAAATTCATCGAATTCGCAAAGAACTATAACATAGGACCGTTTTGTTAACAGTCTTACTGACCTTTAATCTGCCTCGGAGGTAAGTTCCGGCTTTATCGCAAAAAAATGACACCCATAATCAAAAATACTCTGGATCGCATCTGTGATATTGATGATTTCAGGCATATGAACTCGGGCGATTTTTGAATATCCCCTGAAAAATCCCTTCATTCATTACCAAATCTCTCTCCCTGCCTTTTCACCCCAGTCAAATTCTCCATCAAGGTCAAGATGTCCACCATATTCTGCCGCACGTTCCTCCAAAGTTTTATGTCTGAACGGCTTAACCAGCATAATCACACCATTTGAAGCTTTTACATCCAATATATCATCAACAGCAATATCCGCCTCTTGTAATACTTCTTTAGGAATTCTTATTTCCTGACTATTACCCCATGTTTTAACCTGAGTCTGCATAAACAATCCCTCCTTCTGTATATCCATTGTATATCCCGATAGTCATGTATATTTCGCAGTGTGATCATAGTCTTCAACTCTGAACAGCTTTCTTCTTCCTTACACCTTATTCTTTCCCGTAAATCTCATTGATTCTGTTTTCATCCACTCCGAAAAACCAGGTCAGTACAAAACCTCCTAAATATGCGCATGACAGTGCTATGACATACTGAAGCTGCTGTCCCGGCTCCACGACCAAAAGTCCGAAAAGACCTGAAACTCCCTGAGTGTCTGTACCTATGTGAAATAGTGTCGCAGCTATACCACCGAATCCCGCTCCGAGGCATGCTGTAATGAAGCTCCTTCCCAGAGGGAGGGTTACCGCATACATAAGAGGCTCTCCTACTCCGAGAATGCCTACAGGGATCGCTTCATGAATCAGTTTTTTAAGATGCTTATTTTTTGTTTTGAAGTATAAAGCAAGTCCCGAACCAACCTGTCCTCCGCCTGCCATCATAAGAACAGGAAGCAGATAATCTATTCCTTTAGTGGGTCCTGTCGGATCGTTCAACATTACATGTATGGGCTTCAAAGCCTGATGAAGTCCTGTGGCAACCAGCGGAAGGAACCCTGCAGAAAGAATGTAGCCACCAAGTATACCCATTTTACCGTAGGCAAAATCCATGGTGACGTAGATCAGGTTTGTAAGAATAGCGCTTACAGGCTGAATTATTGTAACCATAGCTATCGCACCCAGAATAAGCACCAAAAGGGGAGTCAGAAAGGTATCAAGCATGACCGGAACTCTCTTCCGTATCTCCCTCTCGAACACAGCAAAGACTCCTCCTGCAATAAGGGCAGCTATGAGTCCTCCATGTGAAGGGTTATACGCTGCATTCGTCATGGGAAGGATGACATCGGATCCTCCGTACTGTGAAAGAAGCGGCATGGAAACATTGGCGATACACATAGCACCCGCCAGACCTCCAAGGATTGGAGTTCCTCCGAATTCTCTGGCAGAATTGAAGCCCACGAACATTGGGAGATATGCGAACATGGCCCATCCCATGGTGCGTATACATTCATACCACCATGCTCCGTTGTATCCCCCCTGACCTGCAACATTGATGATGTTCGTAATTCCGTTTATAAGACCTGCGGCGATGATTCCCGGCAGGAGAGGCACAAAAATATTTGCTATGTGTTTTAAAGAGTTTTGAATATGCCGGTCATATTTTTTCAGCTGCGATACCTTGTTTTGCAATGCCAGTTCTTCAGCACACTCCTCCTGAGCAAGTGATTTTTCAGATATGTCATCCGGCTCACTGTCAAAAGTATCTATAGAATCATTTCCAAAATCAGATGATTCACTACCTTTTGCTTTGTCCTGCTCATCCTCCAGAATCTTTCTGAAAGCCTCCAGTACCTTGTTGACAGTACCCGGGCCGAAAACGATCTGCAGTGTATCCGACTTGACTACCGAAAGTACACCATTGATTTTCTTTATACCTTCAATATCTGCTTTAGAAATATCTACTATACCCAGCCTTAGCCTGGTCATGCACGCTTCTGTGCTGCTGATATTTTCTTTTCCTCCTGCCAGAACAAGTATCTGTCTACTGATATCTGAATATTCCATGGTCTGTACCACCTCAAATTAAGACTGTTGATCCTGTTCTACCGGTGACTATTTAGTTCCTTCCCTTGGACTCATCCTTCAGCCACGCGGATGTCCTCCATAAATCCTCACCCATACCGACATAGGTCTTCTTTATAACTGCCTGCACAGGTGCCGGTAGTTGTGAACGCATTATCTGTCATACCCTTTTCGCCTTCCGAAAAAGACGCACCACATTAATCTTTAACCTTGTTTTCGTCCTCTGTTTCAGTACTGTCTGATTCAGTCGTGTCTGTTACAGCTTCAGAGGTAGCACTCTTTTCATCTTCTGACAGAGTCTCACAGGAGGTATCTTTGGAATTGCTTTCTTCCTTTCTTTCTCTGCTACCTGATTCAGTAGTAGCTGTCACTCCTTCTGATGTGGCTCCTTTTTCTCCTTCTGACAGAGTCACTTCTGATGTTTTACTGCTCTCAACTTCCGTTGTTTCTCTTAAAACATCATTCGTTTCGTTGTTTCTACCTTCATCTGTTTCCTCATCCGAACCCATTTTTTTCGCAGTCATATTCGAAGATTTGGCAGCCGCAGAATTTAGAGCAGCATTTGTTACCTGGTTAGGTGCTGTCTGCTTCTGTATTACTGAGTTTCCTGAAATACTGTCACTGATCACCTCAATGTCCAGTCCGGACTCCTGATTTAGGTCTTCTGTCAATTTGATGACCGGATTCTCCTCGTTTTTAAAATCAGATGTGTTGAAGGTATGTAATGTAAAGACCTCACCATCATCACCTAACCTGCAAATCCCATATATTGAATTATCGCACAGTTCTAATTTGCCTTTAAAATCTGCTTTTAATTTCATATAAATAGGTAGATAATTATCTTTTTCATCATCAATCCTGTATAACCAATACTCATGCCCCATATCAGCTGTGAGATCATATTCTATCGAAACAAAACCATCAATAGAATCTGCATCATTACATCTGCTGGTATATGCCCAAAGGAGATCATCTGCGTCGATGTGTAACGATTCCTCTGATCCTTTTATATAAGTACGATATGAATAATGATCTTTCGTATCAGCAATGTCTAGATATAGTAGTACTTCTCTCCTCCCCGTATAAAAGATGCCACCGAAAGCGTCACATCATTTCCGAGGTAATCCTTGAATACATGATCCTCTGTTTTTACCTCATCAGAAAAAAGATAGGAAAAGGCATATTCTCCGTTTTCATTTGCAGGATATTCAGAATATTTACCTATACATATATAATCATTACCATACCCTAATGACCTAATATCCTCTTTATCTGTCAGATATTCAAAAATATATCCGTACTCATCCCTGCCGTAAAAGATCTCACAATATTTATTAATTGCAGCACTGTATATAGTTTTCAGTTCTTCGGAAACCAGAGTCTGGTTCCTGGATTTCAGATATTCCTTGATTTCTTCGATTGATACAGGATCATCATTTTCATAACCATCCTTGATTTTTGCCCCGCAGTTACTGCTGAGGCTTATGACTTTCCCACCGTCATCAACCCCAAGAGAAATAACACTCAACTTATTTATATATCCGGTATTACTATCTGCTTCAGTGAACTGATAATAAACATTACCGATACTGTCTTCTACAGACTGACTGAACCTGAGTATCTTCCCCTCCGGAAAACCGATAAGATCAAGCATACATTCTATGGCCTTTATGGAGTCATTTTCATCGGAGACCAGCACATCCGTAAAGTGTCCGCCTACAAAGGTGACGTAACCATTCTTATCTGTAATGAGGACCAGACT
>DFGZ01000273.1:0-2362 GCA_002371295.1 Oribacterium sp. UBA3737
CTTATTTTATTATGCAATTATCACAATTATTTGTTGAGAAAAAGCCACAACAGAGGTATTATAAAATGGTAATAAGATATGCGGTTGTGTTGGAGAGATGAGACGACGTTCAGCTGTAAAATCATTTGCTCTGTCAGGTGGTTTTTAAGTCGGACGTATTTTTTTGTTTTACAGACTTATTTTTTAACATAAACCGCTTAAAATTACAGGAAAAGACTTTCTTTTCTACGCAATATATCATTCGATGAGGGTTCAAGGCAGATAATATACAGCTCTTTCACATAACTATGAGAGACTCATACTGCCGGAACGGAGGAAAAAAATGGTCAAAAATTTTGGTCACCGTGGTTTTTCCGGTAACTACCCGGAGAACACAAAGCTCGCTTTCCAAAAAGCCATCGAGACACCGGGATGTGACGGTATCGAGATGGATGTTCATCTTACAAAGGACGGAGAGCTGGTCATCATTCATGATGAACTTCTGGACAGGACCTGTGTAAATATGAAGGGGTATGTAAAGGACTACACCCTTGATGAACTGAAAAAGGCAGACCTTTCATTCAGATTTGCAGGCCAGGTGGAGCCTCAAAGGATCATGACTCTTCGTGAATATCTGGAGCTCCTGGAGCCCACAAAGCTCATAACGAACATAGAGCTTAAGACAGGTATATTTGTCTATGAGGGTATAGAAAAGAAGGTTCTGGATCTGGTTCGTGAATTTGATATGGTGGATCGTATCATCATTTCATCCTTCAACCACTACAGCGTTATGCGGGCAAAGGCTATATGTCCGGAGATCAAGTGCGGTCTTCTTACAGAATCCTGGATACTGAACCCGGGAAAGTATGTAAAGAACGCAGGAGTCGAGTGTTATCATCCCATCTTTTACAACAACACAAAGGAAATAGTGGAGGAAATCAAAAAAGAGGGAATCGAGATCAACACCTGGACAGTAAATACAGAAACGGATATCAGGGCGATGATCAGCGTCGGAGTTGATACCATCATAGGAAACTTCCCGGATCGTATAACAAAAATACGGGAAGAAATTTGTAACTTTGGCTCTACAGAGCCCGGAGTATAGAAAACAGGTGTCCGGTCATGTAAAAACCGGACACCGCAAAAAAAGGAGGTTTTATGAGAAAACTCAACAAGGCACTTGCAGTTATCATGGCAGCAGCTATGACTGCAGCAACCATCGCAGGATGCGGCGGATCAAACGCAGGGGGAACAACAGAAGCACCGAAGACAGAAGCAGCAGCTGACGCAAAGAAAGAGGACACAGCAACAACCGCTGCCCAGGCAGAAGCAGCACCAAGCGACTATCATCTTGAGTTAAAATTAAGCCACGTATTCGCACCTAACGAGGCACTGACCAAGAACATGCAGAAGATAGCCGACAATGTAAGAGAGAGGACAAACGGTGCCATCGACATTCAGTGCTTCCCACAGTCACAGCTTCCTGTATATCAGGACGGTGTTGCACAGGTTGCACAGGGCGCAAACTTTATTTCAGTTGAGGACCCAAGCTACCTTGCAGACTATGTAAAGGACTTCAATGTACTTGCAGGACCTATGCTTGTAACAAGCTATGATCAGTATCAGTACCTTCTCACAACACCGGAAGTACAGGATATGGAAGCTCAGCTGGAGAAGCAGGGCATCAAGATCCTTAACCTCGGATACATCTTCGGTTTCCGTTCCATGATGACTAACAAGGAAATCAAGACACCTGATGATCTCGTAGGCATGAAGATCCGTACACCCAAGTCAGAGCTTTATGTAAACACCATCAATGCCATGGGTGCTACAGCAACTCCTATGGGATTTGCAGATACTATCTCAGCTGTTCAGCAGGGCGTAGTTGACGGTCTCGAGGGAACAATCGACGCATACGGTTCAAACGGCTCCGCAGAAGTAGCAAAGAAGATGGCTCTTACAAAGCACCTCCTCGGTGTTTGCGGCGCTTACATCAACGTTGACGTATACAACAGCATTCCTGAAGAGTATCGCACCATCCTCCAGGAGGAGTTCGACAAGGGCGCTGTTGAGATGGTAAAGGAAATCACAGAGAACGAGGCAGCTCAGATGGAAGCTCTTGAGAAGGAGCAGGGAATCACATTCAATGAAGTTGATTCTGCTGCATTCCAGGAGAAGATCGCTCCTCTTTACAAGGACATGGAAGAGAACAAGGGCGTTACACCGGGTCTCTATGACAAGTTCCAGGAATATATCAAGAACATGAAATGATATAAGTGTCATAAGTCTTCCTCCACTTGTGCTTGCACAAAAGTGGAGGATAGACTTCATGACACGCCCCACATGGAGCACGAAAGGACGATTTATCGGCCTGAGAGTGCGG
>DFGZ01000273.1:2413-2960 GCA_002371295.1 Oribacterium sp. UBA3737
AGTGCGGAATGTGGGAGGAACGCGGGAGCGCATAGCGCGAAGCGGTCCGATATCGACTTTTGACACTCACATCATGAAATAACATCTTAAAAGTTCACTCTCCACAACGTGTCTTCACGTTTGTGGAGAGGTGACTTTCTGTTCGTAGAGATGTGACCATGTTACGCGCCGGATCATGATCGATCCGTGCCGCTGAACCCACCTTCTATACATATTTAAAACAGGATCGGAGAGCATATGAAAAAATTCATACTTAAAAACCCGGAGGAAGCCATTGCAGCCCTCCTGATTGTCATCACGACGGTTTTGGTCCTCACAAATGTATTTTTCCGATATTTTCTGAACAAGGGTATCTATTGGAGCGAGGAGGTCGCCACCAACTGCTTTGTATGGGCGATATTCATCGGAAGTGCCGGAGCATATCGGAATGGTACACAGCTTGGCATCGACATGTTGGTAAACATGCTGCCGAAGACTTTACAGAAGATCGTGAAGATACTCGTTCAGCTGGTGCTTTTCATCGTAAATGCATACATACTTTATCTTG
>DFGZ01000183.1 GCA_002371295.1 Oribacterium sp. UBA3737
ATTTAAGCGCTTAAAGGAAGCAAATCTTAAGGAAGCCCTGGACAATCAGGAGTACGATATCATCATGCCCTTTGGAAGTGCCATACCTAGTGCAAAAGGCGCTTCATCCATCGTTTCAGACAATTTTTTACAGACCCCCTTCACCCTGGTGACAAAAGGAGACGGGAAACTTCCGCCCATGAATGAACTAAAAGTAGGAATGCTTAAGTCTCTGGGAGGCGGTGCGGAAACAGTTAAACAGCTTTATCCCGGGATGGAGATAGTATTTTATGAAACTATGCCGGAATGCGTAAAGGCGCTTCGTGAAGGGAAAGTGAATGCGCTGCTTCACAATTCCTATGTTTGGAGCTATGTTCTTCAGAAGCCCTCCTACAGTGACCTTACGGTCCAGCCATCAGCCATGTTTTCCATGGATTTCCGGGCAGGCACACTGGATACTGAAAAAGGTCGAGAGATAATAGAACACATAAATGCCGGGATAGAGGCATTACCCGATACACGGCGTCAGGCTATCGTTCTTGATCACACATCCAGGAAACTGTACAAGTATGATTTTTCGGATTATCTGTATGAGTACGGATTGCTGCTGCTTTTGGGTGCAGTGCTCCTTGTTGCCATAGTTCTTATAGCTGCTATGAGAGTAAGGGTGATGCGGCTTGAACAGGAAGAAAAGATGAGGCAGCTCATCGACAGGGATCCTCTCACGGGAGTTCTCAGTATGCATGGTTTCAGAAAGCGTGTTGAGGAACTGCTTCGTGACAATCCCGATACAACATATCTACTTTCCTACAACAACATTAAAAATTTCAAATACATAAATGACAGTCTGGGTAAAGAGGCTGGAGATGATTTTCTTCGATTCTGGGCCCATAAGTCTCTGGAAGTTTTGAAGGATGACGAAGCCATGGGACGTATCGAGGGAGATCGTTTTGCAGTCCTTAGAAAGTCCGGTGGTGATGCAAAGATGCGGAAGGATGAAACTGATGTATTTGAGCCTATAAGAAACTATTTTATTGACAGAGGCAAAGGAAACCGTGTGCAGATCTGCAGTGGTATCTATGTTGTGACACCCGGAGATCATCAGAACATAGACGTGGATCATATGCTTGACTTTGCAAGAGTTGCAGAGAAACGAGTAAGGGAAAATAAGAAAGACGGATATGAATTTTACAATCCCGAGCAGTGGGAAAGAGGAAAGAGAACTGCGGATATCATCTCCCATCTTCCTGTGGCTATAAAGGATGGAGAAATTCAGGTATGGTACCAGCCTCAGGTGGATTACAGCAGCGGAAAGATAACGGGAGCCGAGGCCCTCTGCAGATGGAATCACTCTTTGCTTGGATGGCTGAGCCCTGCAGAGTTTATCCCTGTACTTGAAGAAGCAGGACTTATTTATGAGCTTGACTGTTTCGTTTGGGAAAGAGTGTGTCAGGATCTGAACAGGTGGAATGATCAGGGGGTACAGCGTTCGGTGTCTGTGAACGTTGCCAGATGTGATATACGGGAAGAGCGGAATATTCCCGGACACTTCTATGAGCTCATAAGAAAATATGAGATCGAACCTAAGCAGCTTCGTATCGAGATTACTGAAACGGCTTATACCGAGGATCCGGAACTACTGAAAAAAACAACCAAAAAGCTGAGAGAATTTGGATTCCATGTGGAAATGGACGATTTTGGAAGCGGGTACTCTTCATTATCCATGCTTAAAGAAATGATGATCGATCGGATAAAGCTGGATTTCCATTTTTTTACAAGTGTGGGAGATCTTGAAAAGGGACGTATCATAGTAAGTTACATAATCAAGATGGTTCGTTCTCTGGGAATGGAGATCATAGCTGAAGGTGTTGAGAATCCCGCCCAGGCGGATTTTCTGAAAGAACAGGGGTGCAGTGACATGCAGGGATTCTATTTCTATAAGCCGATGCCGGTACAGAAATTTGAGGAACTGGGGGATGCCTTTACTGTATAGATGCTGTATTGGATATGTAAAAGGGGGAAGGTTCCCGATGGTGGGAAAGTTCCCCTTTTCATGATATGTATAGTATTTAAGGTAAGAAAATTCGCCGAAAGATAGCAGATATGGTTTTATCAGCTGACTATCTTTTCTACCATGGGACCGTATCTCAGTTCATCCAGCATAGCCTTCTTGTCAGCAGCACGCATAAGGGTCTCACCGATGAGAACTCCGTTTACATCACCTTCCTCGAGAACTGCTATATCCTCATGACTCTTGATGCCGCTTTCCGCGATAAAAAGTATGTCCCCGGGAACATCCTTTCGGAGTTTAATGCTGTTCCGAATATCAACAGTGAAATCCTTCAGATTACGGTTGTTGACACCGATTATTCTGGCGCCTGCATTTACCGCCTTTTTTACCTCCTCCTCATCATGGGCCTCACAGATGGCAGAAAGTCCGAGACTGTCAGCTATCTTTATATATTCTCTCAAAGTCTCCTCATCCAGAAGGGCACAAATGAGCAGAATGATCTGGGCTCCCAGAACCTTGGCCTCATAAATCATGTACGGATCAATGGTAAAATCCTTTCTGAGACAGGGAAGCTTAACTGTTTCTGCAATCTGACGGAGATATTCATTACTTCCCTTAAACCACTTGGGCTCCGTAAGTACAGAAATAGCAGCGGCTCCGGCTTTTTCATACTCATAAGCTATCTTAAGATATGGAAAATCCACCGCAATCAGCCCCTTGGAGGGTGATGCCTTCTTGCACTCACAGATAAAACTGATCCCCGGTTCCCTCAGGGCTTTTTCAAATGGAAAGCCTGTGTTACAGTTCATCCTCTCTGCTCTCTGCTTCATCTCCTGCGGAGAAACGATTCTCTTTGCCTTTTCCACTCGCTTTCTCGTATGTTCAGCGATGTCCTCAAGAATGTTAGTCATGGTCTTATTCTCCCCTATA
>DFGZ01000034.1 GCA_002371295.1 Oribacterium sp. UBA3737
GAAATAGTTGCTGACCATCTGAAGGGCAGGAGTGAAATCAAAATATATGACCCTACGTCGGGTTCGGGCAGCCTCCTTATAAACATAGGTAAGACAGCCGCAAAGTATATAGACAATCCAAACAGTATCCGTTACTATGCCCAGGAGCTTAAGGCCAATACCTATAACCTGACACGTATGAACCTTGTTATGAGAGGCATTCTCCCTGACAACATCGTGACCAGAAACGGCGATACACTGGAAGAGGACTGGCCTTATTTTGATGATAGCGACCCGGCAGGAACTTATGACCCATTGTATGTAGATGCTGTGGTTTCAAATCCACCATACTCCCAGCGCTGGGATCCTAAGGACAAAGATAATGATGCAAGATATGCCCGCTATGGCATAGCCCCAAAGTCAAAGGCAGACTACGCTTTCCTGCTGCATGATTTATATCACTTAAAGCCGGACGGAATCATGACTATCGTACTTCCTCACGGAGTACTTTTCCGTGGTGGTGAAGAAGGACAGATCCGAAAGAATCTGATAGAGCAGAACAACATTGATGCCGTAATCGGACTTCCGGCTAATATCTTTTTCGGTACAGGCATCCCTACCATCATCATGGTACTCAGACAGAAACGTGAGAACACAGATGTGCTCATTATCGATGCCTCAAAGAATTTTGTAAAAGAAGGAAAGAACAACAAACTTCGTGCATCCGATATCCGAAGAATCGTAGATACAGTACGTGAAAGAAAGGCAACAGATAAGTACTCAAAGGTGGTAAGCCGTGAGGAGATCCGTGCCAATGACTATAACCTGAACATTCCGCGCTATGTCGATTCTTCCGAATCTGCGGAAAGCTATGATATTTATGCTTCGATGTTCGGTGGAATCCCGGAAAATGAGCTGGAAGAATACAAGAACTACTGGAGCATATTCCCGACATTGAAGGCTGATCTTTTTGAAAGAGATAACGGATACTTTAACCTTCGCTCTCAGGACGTAAAAAAGACTATTCGGGATAATGCTGATGTACAGGCATATCTCGAAAACTATAAAGCCGCATTTTCTGATCTTGGAGCAGACATGGAGTGCATTCTCATAGATGGAGCAGAAACTCTTTCTATTCCGAAGACAGAAGAGGATACAGCTGCAAATATCTTCGGTCGCTTTACTGATATCGCTTTGGTAGACGCGTATGAAGCCTACGAGATATATGAAAAGCAGTTTGAAATGATTTCCGGGGATTTGGAACTGATACAGACAGAAGGTCTCCAGGCTGTAAAGCAGGTTGATCCTAACATGGTTCTGAAAAAGAAAAACGGAAAAGATGAAGAAGTGCAGGACGGATGGAAGGGACATGTAATTCCTTTTGAACTGGCTCAGGATCTATATCTTACTGAAGAAAAATCAGCATTAAAGGAAATGGAGGATGAACTTGCAGCGATACCTTCTTCATACGATGAACTTCTTGAATCATTAAGTGAAGAAGATAAGGAAACCATCTCCGAGGCACTCGATGATAACAACGAGGCCTTTGTATTTAAAAATATCAAGGGAATGGTTAAACAGCTGAAAACTGACAAGGATGCCTCCGGCCTGGTAGAGGTTTTAATTAAAGCTGAGGAACTGAACACTACAGAGAAGAAGCTCAAATCAGATATCAAGCAGAAAGAGCTTGAGCTTCATCTTAAGACAAAAACCGTGATTGAGAACCTTTCGGATGAACAGATACGTGAAGCTCTCCATGAAAAATGGATAAGCCCTGTGACATCCGGAATTCTTAAGCTCTCCGGAGATATGCTTGATGTTTTCACCAAGAATATAGAAAATCTTTCTTCCAAGTATGCCATCACTATGGCTGATCTTGAAAAAGAAATTCAGGAAACTGAAAAATCTCTTTCAAATATGCTCTCAGACATAGAAGGATCAGAGGCAGATATGGCAGGAATCCGGGAATTGCAGCTCTTATTGGGAGGTTTTGCTAATGAATAAACGAAAAGTGCCAAAGCTGCGGTTCAAAGGCTTTAACGATGATTGGGAACAGCGTAAGTTGGGAGAAATGTCTTCATCATTTGAGTACGGACTTAATGCTGCAGCCAAAGAATATGATGGTACAAATAAGTATATTCGTATCACAGATATCGATGATAACAGCAGAGAGTTTTCTCAAGAGGATGTAACATCTCCTGATGCAGACTTATCGAAAGCAGAAGCCTATAAATTATCTGAAGGAGATATTTTATTTGCCAGAACAGGGGCAAGTGTTGGAAAAAGCTATATTTACAGAGCTTCGGATGGATTGGTATATTATGCAGGATTCTTAATTCGAGCAAAAATTAAGCCTGAATATAACCCTGAATTTGTATTTCAGAATACTCTTACATCAGCTTATGAGAAGTTTATCAAGGTAACTTCCATGCGTTCTGGACAGCCTGGAGTTAACGCTCAGGAGTATTCGCAATTCGAAATTCGTGTACCTAGCAAAGCTGAACAAGATAAAATTGCCACCTATTTCAGGAACCTAGATAACCTTATCACCCTTCATCAAC
>DFGZ01000234.1 GCA_002371295.1 Oribacterium sp. UBA3737
CGGAGTTTTCAATATATACTTTGTTTAATCTCCTACAGTATTCCTGAAACTCAGCATGAACAGGATTGTTTAATGCCTCCCAGTCCAGTTCCTTTTTTTCATCCCATTCAAAAATCTGAGCAAATTCATTGCCCATGAAATTCAGCTTTTTACCTGGATGCGTAAACATATACAGGTAGAGCAGTTTTGCCTGCCTGATCCTTGCTTCAAACTCTCCGTACATTTTATTGACAATGGTTCCTTTGCCGTGGACAACTTCATCATGGGAGAGGGGAAGAAGATAGTTCTCGTTGAAGAAATACTCCATCGAAAACAACAGCTTACCGATATCCTGTCCTCGGTATGCGGGATCTTCCCCCATAAATTTCAACGTATCGTTCATCCAGCCAAGGTCCCACTTATAGTCGAATCCAAGCCCGTTCTGAGATACGGCCTTTGTTGTTCCGGAGAAAGGAGTAGAATCTTCCGCAATCAGCATTACATCTGGATACAGCGACTTTAAGCCGCTATTCATCCGTTGCATAAACTTCACAGCATCTTGATTAATTCCCCTTGCGCTGTTGCCCTGCCAATAGATCAGATTACCAACAGCGTCAAACCGCAGACCGTCGAAATGATACTGATCCAACCAGAATGCACATGCTGACTGCAGGAATGAACAGACATCACCTCGGGAATGCATGAAATTACAACTGCCCCATTCACTGTATCCGACTGCTGGATGCGGGTACTCATAAAGAGCCGTGCCATCAAAATTCCACAGGGCATAATCATTCACGGCAAAGTGAACGGTCACAACATCATGAATTATAGCAATTCCGTTCTGATGGCATTGGTCAACAAGATACTGAAGGTCATGTGGTTCTCCATAGCGTGATGTAGCACTGAAAAAACCTGTTTCCTGATAGCCCCATGATTCATCCGCCGGATATTCTGCCAAAGGCATTAATTCCACGGCATTATAGTGGTTCTCTTTCAGGTATGGGATCAGCCTGTCAGCCAGTTCCTGATAAGTGACCCAGCCATCCGCGGGATCTGTTTTCCCATCCCATTTGGCCTTTCTGACCCACGATCCGGCATGTACTTCATAAATATTCAGAGCAGCATTTTTATGATCGTTCCGACTCTTTATCCAAGAATCATCGCTGAAAGAATAGTGAAGATCGTATAAGACAGACGCTGTTCCTGGTCTCTTTTCGCTCCAGAAAGCATAGGGATCGGCATGGTCGATATAGCTCCCGTCTTTCTTATAGATTCTGTATTTATACAGTTGTTTCTCCTTTGTGTAAGGAACAGAAACCTCGTAGAACTGACCGTCATAGATCTTCTGCATCGGAACTTCTTTCCAGTCTGAAAAGTCGCCAATCAGTGATACCTTGATTGCAGCCGGTGCATACACTCTGAAGACAAAACCTTTATCCAAAGGGTGTGCCCCCAAATAATTATAGGCATTGAATTCTTCGCCTGCATAGAACTTTTGAAAATCCATTATAATTCCTCTTCGTCATTTTTCGATTTATCGTTCTATTGATTAACCGGTGATTACATTTGTAATATCACTCAAATTGCGAAGCTACCAGTTTAAGATTGTTTCTTATCGGCAGATGCTGAGGACAGATTCTCTCGCACTTTCCACATCCTATGCAGTCACCCGGCTTGCCATATACCTGAGTAAGCCTGTCATAGTATTCGCCCTGAGGAGTAAATGGTTTACCTTTATATTCCTGCATCTCAGCATTATAAACAGAAAAATACTTTGGTATCGGTATATTTTTAGGGCATCCGTCCACGCAGTATGCACACCCTGTACAAGGTATAGCTATGCTTGAATTTATCAAATCCGTTACTTTCTTTATGATGTCCATCTCTTCAGCGTTCAATGGAATAAAATCCTTCATATACCCTGTATTATCTGTCAGCATGTCCATGTTTCCCATACCGGAAAGAACCATCTTTACATTTGGCTGACTTGCTGCAAATCTGATTGCCCAGGATGCGATCGACATATCAGGCGCATGATCCTTAAACAGCTTTTCAACCTCCGGCACTACGTTAGACAGTGTTCCGCCTTTGACAGGCTCCATAACGATCACCGGCTTACCGTGTTTTTCGCACACTTCATAACATTTTCTTGACTGTATTACCTCACTCTCCCAGTCAAGGTAATTGATCTGGAGCTGAACAAATTCCACTTCAGGATGATCTGTAAGTATCCTGTCCAAAAGGTCTGCCCTGTCATGATATGAAAAGCCCATATGTCTGACATATCCTGCTTTCTTCTTGTCAGCCAGCCATTCAAAGCATCCAAATTTCTGATACTTCTTATAATGGTCCTCTCCGAGGTCATGAAGAAGGTAGTAGTCAAAATAATCCACCCTTGTTTTCTCAAGCTGGGTATTAAATACTTTCTCTCTTTCTTCCTCACTGTTAAAGAATCCTGAGTGAAGCTTGGTGGCCAGCGTAAATTCGTTTCTGTTATGTCTGCTTACCAGTGCTTCACCGGCAGCATCCTCACTCTTGAACCCACAATACATCCAGGCAGTATCAAAGTAAGTAAAGCCTTCGGATATAAAGTAATCCACCATCTTCTTGGTAAGCTCGATATCGATGTTTCCAAACTTTCCGGATGTAGCAAGTTCAGGAAGTCTCATCATTCCGAAACCAAGTTTCTTCGTGTTTTCACCAAAAACATTCTCCATGTCTCCTCCGCCTCTCTTTTTTATTTACAGAAATTTCTCTGCATCCAGCATCTTTACTACTCTTGCAGGATTACCAACCACAACAGCATAGTCAGGTACATCCTTTGTTACCACAGATGCTGCTCCGACTATTGCATGGGCGCCGACACAGATTCCCGGCAGGATTGTTGCACCCGCGCCGATCCATGCTCCTTTTTTGATCAGTATCGGTCTGCATGGGGTATCCTTCTTTCGTAAGGATCATGATTATTGGTTAGAAGCTGCACGTTTGCCGCTATCTGCACGTCATCCTCTATCGTGATCCCGCCTCTTGCCATTGCAAGCATATTGGAATTGATCACTACATTTTTGCCTATCTTTATATGATCAAAGCAAACACCCAAAATAGGAGCAGTCACATAAGATCCTTCTCCAAGATTATCTCCAAATAATGCTTTCAGGATCTCCTGATATTCATCCGTCATGGGCATAGTGTGATTTAATCTGAATGCAAGCTGTGTCAGTCTCTTGCCTTCCTCAATACTTTTGGGATCCTGAATACGCAGATCCACTCTTTCCTCTTCACAGATTATTTTCAAAGCACCTCATTCTTCAAAATTCGTATCAGATTTGACCCTAAAGGATTTACAGGCACATTCTGAATATCTCCTCAACATCATCGGGAGTCAAAGCAGTGATACCCTCAAGCTTACCCTTAGCCCCGCATGCTTTCTTTGCCATAAGTGCGAAGTTCTTGTCATCGATTCCGAGATCAGAAAAACGGCTCTTAAGCCCCAATGTTTCAAAGTAAAGTTTTTCCAAAGCTGCAATAGCAGCCTTGGCTCCATCCATATCCGAAAGTGAAGTGTCGACTCCTAATACGTTTACGCCGAGCCTCTTAATCTTAGGTGCTGTTGATTCATTCAGGATGTAAGTCAGCCATTTCGGGATTATGATTGCAAGCCCGTGACCGTGCGTGATGTTATAAAATGCAGATACCTCATGCTCTATCATGTGGCATACAGCATCCTGCGAGATCCCACTGAAAAGGAACCCGTTCAGAGCCCAGGAAGATGCCCACATAAGGTTCGCACGAGCTTCATAGTCGTCAGGTTTATCAATAGCAACCGGAGCATACTTAACGACCGTCTTCAGTACCTCTTCCTGCATACGCGTAAGCATATCCATCTCTTCCTGTGCCGAAAAATACGCGACGTCAAAGACGTGTGCCATGATATCCACGCTGCCGCTGGCCGTCTGATATGCATTGACACTGAATGTATTTGTAGGATCAAGGAATGAGACATTCGATCTGAGTGTTGGTCCGAACATAGGCTGCTTATCGTTCAGTTCCACGTTGCTGATGACACCACCGATATCCATTTCCGAACCGGTCGCGGAAAGAGTCAGAACAGTTACGATAGGGAGATTATCTGGAACAAATGCTTTTCCTGTAATGATATCCCAGCAGTCATCACCTTCATACTTTGCTGTTGCAGCTATTGCCTTAGTTGCATCGATCGTTGAACCCCCGCCTACGGCAAGAACCACATCGATTCCCTCTTTCTTACAGATCGCAGCTCCCTTATTTACAGTTGTATGATGAGGATTCGGCTCCACTCCGGGAAGTTCAAACACAGTCATACCTGCTTTATTAAGTTCCTCCATCACTCGGTCATACAGTCCGATTCTTTTGATTGATCCGCCACCGTATACGAGTAGAACCTTTTTCCCGAATTTCGAGATTTCTTCACTCAGATGCTGAAGCTGATCCTTTCCGAAATAAACTTTTGTTGTGTTACTGAAAATAAAATCCTTCATCATGTTATGCATCCTCCTATTATTTTATGTATGGCATAAGTGCCGGTTTTACTATACTTTCGCAGAAAGAATCGGCTTGTTTCGATCCGACCATAGTGCCATCTGTCATGCACCAGGCAACCATGAGTCCGTAGAGTTGTGCATTGATAAACAGTGCCAGTTCATCTACAGGGGTTTCACCTAAAAGTTCACCTCTTTTGATGCCTTCATCAAGGATTGATTTCATTGCCCGGTAATCATGATCATACTTAGTGGTCATATTACCTTCGATTTCCATCTCGATTGGATTAATATTATTCCTGATCCACTGCCTGCAGATCTCGATTCCTACTCTCTCTATTTCAGCCAGAAATTCACGGAAATAATATTTCAGGCGTTCATTCAGATTCTTGTCCTTGATTTCATTAACAGTCTTTGCAAGGACAAAAAAATCTGCTTGATTCAGTTCTTCTATTACGTCTTCCTTTTTCTTAAAATAGGTGTAAAAAGAACCTGTGGAAACACCTGCTTCCTTTGCTATGTCTTCAATAGCTACACTTTCAAAGCCCTTCTCCGTGATCAATTTCTTTGCTGCAGCAACAATCTTTCTTCTTGTTTCAGCTGCTCTTACCTGTCTGACCTTTTCTTTCTTTTCCATAACATTTCCTCTTTTATGGTGACTCTGAAGGTATCTTAACATTAAAATGAATATAATTCAATGAATTATATTCATTTTTATATTTTTTCTGTAATAATCCGCTTCCTAGACATAAAAAGAGACCGGTTTTCCGATCTCTAAAAATTATATTCCGGTTGAACGTTCCACCATCCATCCTGATAATTGAGAAGTTTTCTGTCTCA
>DFGZ01000155.1 GCA_002371295.1 Oribacterium sp. UBA3737
TACTCCGAATAATCCGAGAAGCATATTGACGATTCCGTCATCCTTAAAGATCGCCTTCCAGAGAACTGCAATGGCAACCGATGATCCAAGAATCGAAGGAATGTAATAGACTGTTCTGAACATCTTAACTCCCTTGATCTTGAAGTTAAGAATGTAAGCTACAAACAATGCGAATATCAGCTTAAGCGGCACTGTCATAAATGCATACTTAAAGGTGATAAAGAAGCCTTCCTGTATCTTTTTGTTTGTGAAAACATCAAGATAGTTAAATATACCCCATTTTGAAATTCCCTCAAAAAGAGAATAATCGCTGAAACTGTAAACCAGTGATGAAAGGAATGGGTATCCTTTGAAAACAAGAAATCCTACAAACCATGGGAAGATGAATATAAATCCTTTATTCTCTTTCCAGAAGTTATTCGGAGCGGTATTTGTTTTTGAATTTGACATTTTATCTACTCCTTTGGAAGGTACCGTTTTTCACCGGCTTACCTTGATTGAAACATTAGTTTTTTGCAATAAAATCGGGCCCCAGATACAAGCCAAGGCCCGATATATCCCACATTACATGTGGTGATTTTTAAACCCGGATTAGGAGGATCAGGGAAAACTGTTTATAAACATTGACGGATCAATGTTTTACAGGATTACTTGCTCTCAACCCCATCAACTGCTTCAATGAGCATCTCTGCAAGTTCCTTGGAATCTACACCGTCATAAGACATTGTGTCCATGATTTCCTGGTAAGCACCCTCAGCGCTGTCCTTAAGAGCTGCATCCTCATAGTAAGGTGAAAGCTGGAAAGGAGCGTTGGCAGCTGCTGCCTTGTTTGCTTCAAATGTAAGACCTGCAAGAGCGCCTGCTGCCTCAAGCTTCTCCTGAGCTGCGTGTGATGCAGGAACACCTCTCTCAAGTCCGAGAGTCTCTACACCGTCACCGTTGAACATGTACTGAAGGAGCTTGGCAGCCTCTTCCTTGTTAGCCGAGTTAGGAGATACTGCAAATCCCATGGAAACCTTGTAAACTGTAGCAGGTGTACCATAATCTGCAGGATACTCACCGATTACAAGCTCCTGATCTGAATCAAGTGCATCTTCAAGCTTCTTGATTGAGCTGTCCCACTCAACAACACCGGCATAATGGCCATCGATGAAGTTAGGGTTCTTATCAAGAGAATCGGCACCGTCGCCTGTAAGCTTCTCCTGTGTAGGAATTACGTGGTTAGCCTCAAGGCTCTTAAGGAAATCAAAACCATCTGTAAGCTCTTCTACCGTGTAATTAAGCTTGTGATCCACAACCCACTGCTTGTTGTACTTCTCCTGCATATAATAGGTAAGAAGGATTGTAAGATCATAGGTTCCTGCTGCAAGAGGATAGTAATCATCGCCCAGCTTCTCCTTGAATACAGGACCTGCTGCAAGGATATCTGCGAAGCTCTTGGGAACCTCAAGACCTGCCTTCTCAAAGGTTGCCTTGTTCCAGTAGAATACTCTTCCGGTTGATGAAACAGGAACACCGAGAACATGTCCGTCAATGGTCATAAGGTCGATAAGTGACTGATCATACTGTGAAAGGTCGAAATCCGTAAGCTCCTGAATATCTACAAATCTTGTTCCGTCCGGGCTGAACTGCCATAACCAGTTCCAGTTGATCTGGAAAAGATCCGGCTCTGAATTTCCTGCGATCTGAGTAGCGATCTTATCCTGCCAGCCTGACCATGCGCCATACTCTGACTCGATGGTGACACCGGGATTTGCTGCCATATACTCATCAAGCGCCTTAAGTGTAGCTGTGTGTCTTGAATCACCGCCCCACCATGAAATTCTAAGTGTTGTTCCGTTTCCGCCCTCAGACTTGGCTACTGTCTCAGCTGCAGTCTTTGCTGCCTCTGTTGCACCCTGAGCTGCCTCTGTTGCACCCTGGGCCGCTGCTGTTGTTGATGCTGAATCATTGGTAGCTGTGGATGAACCACCACATGCTGCAAGATTGAGCATCATAGATGCTGCCATACCGCCGGCGAGAAACTTAGTAATTGTCTTTTTCATTTTTACCTCCTGAGGAGCCCTTTCCGGTCTCCTGTTTAAATTGAGTTTTACCTCATTGTTAACTTTTATATACGATATTCAGGCTGTCATAATCCAAAACATTTATAAGTTCCGGACCTGTGTCATCGCAACCGGATATCTCAACATTGTCAAGTACCAGATGTTTTACGTTTCTGGCATAAATACTTTTTCCGGTCATTTCAGGGAAGTTATCCATCATTATGGTCTGACCGGGTTTTCTTTCTTCCTTTTGAAGGAATGAAACCTTTATGTTCTTAAAGACTATCCTGTCGATAAATCTCTCAGGCAATCCATAAGCAACCAGCATGCACTGATCGGCACCCTCTGCCACGATATTCTCTGCTGTTACAGACCCTATTACAGGTGTCTTGTCGTCAACAGGTCTCTCATTCTGATCCTGAACATACTCACTGTGACCGTCAGGATCGCAGAAATAAAACATATTGAAGGTGAAGGGCATGTGCACATTTTCCATTTTTATGTCATGGAATACTATGTTGTCATAAACCGCATTGGGTCCTCTGCCACGTCTGGTCTTGATGCGGAGTCCCCTGTCAGTTTCCTTGAATATGCATCTTGAAACTTCTACATTCTGTACACCGGCTGCTGCTTCGGAACCAACGGTTACGCTTCCGTGACCTCTTTCCAGGAATGAATTCCTTACGGTGAAATGATCTGCAGGCTTATGGTGTTTATCACTCATGTAGTATTTGCCTGATTTTATGGCGATGCAGTCATCTCCGACAGAAATCCTTGTTCCCAGGATCAGAACCCCGTCACAGCTTTCAGGATCAAACCCGTCTGTATTGGGTGAATCCGATGGATTCCAGATACTTAAGTTGTAAAGTGCTATATCATCTGTATAGTAGGGATGGATGGTCCAGCAGGGAGAATTCCTCACTGTTACCGATTGCATCCTTACAGCTCTGCAATGATTCAGAAAAACGGTATTGGGCCTCCAGGCTGTCCTTTTCTTCTTGGGTTCCTTCCACCAGTCGCCCTTATCTCCGTTGCCATCGATGATTCCTTTTCCGACAATTTCGATTTCTTCGGCATTAACTGCTGTGATAAGCGATGCAAAGCTTGTTTCGGGATTGCCTTCCCAGCTTGAAAGATTGTACTCATCTTTCTCATCCGTAGTAGGTGTAAGCCCAGGTAATAAAGGATAATGTTTTCTGTCCGGATCCCCCATCAGAACCGCCTCATCATCTATCCATAAGGTCATATGGCTTTTAAGGAAGAGCGGCCTCGAAAGATATATTCCTTTGGAAAGATAAACCGTACCGTCCTTAGGACAGCTGTTTATAGCCGCCTGTATAAAACCCGTATCATCCTGTTCCCCGTCTCCGGATGCTCCGAATTCTCTGACATCCAGAAGAACTGACTCATATTCTGTTCGGAAGGTTTTATCCGTCCTGCCGTTTTCCGTCAGAAGAGTGATGGTGTATTCCGTATCGGGCTTTAATCCGTCAACCGTCACAACATTAAGATCGGACTTTAACTTTTCCTCTCCGTTTATCAAAATGCTGTATTCCGAAGGAGCATAGCAGATCGTATCATTCAATAATTCTATTGTTATACTCCGTTTAAAAACGGCTGCTATTTGAAAATCCATACTTCCTCTTTTCAAGGATCATTTCTGATCACTTATTCATTTCTTACTGACATGTATGATTATATCAGTCACTTTGAGATAAATCTTACAATTACTGACCCAATTTACTCATAATTATCATATCTGATACTATTAATATATATTTTTTGCCTTTTTGAGCTACTTTTTTAGGGTTTTTAGGTCTCCGTGATATCCTTTTAGATAATTATTCTCCGTGTTTTATGCAATTTTTTTGCACATAATCAATCTTTTCTCTCGTCGATATCGATATATTGATAAATTTTGTAAGCGTTTTACATCGTCAATAGTTATAATCTTTGTTATTTTTCCATCAAATCAGTCATTATCCTTAAAGTAATCATAGCTCCAAGCGCTATTTTTTCGCCTTATAGTATTCGATAGTATAAAAGTATCCGATTTTATATTCATGCATATGTTTATTCATCATATAATATTGATAGTTATCGGTTCCTTGATATTTCCGTAAACAATAACATCAACCCGGGAATTATTTATCCCGAAAAAAAACATCGGATTTCTGATAAGAGCAAACCATATAGATCCACAATGGAGGAAAATACCATGATAACGGTATCCAAAACAGGAAAGTACGATTACACTTCCATCCAGGAAGCTGTAAACAATGCCATATCCGGCGACACTATATTAATAGAAGAAGGAATATATAATGAAAGAGTCGAAATAAAGACTCCGGGAATTACATTGACAGGATGCAATACAGATTTCAGAGAATATATAAAGGCAGAAGGTTTTGAATACAGCTTCACGGATCCGGATGGCAATTTACACCCAAATCGATATATACCATCCGACAAAACCATCATCACCTATGGTCTGTATGGCAATATGCCCGCTGAAGACATTGGCAAACTGGGAACCTTCCGTTCTTATACCATGTTTATAGATGCCGAGAATGTAAGTCTAAAAAACCTTACCATCGAAAATTCCGCCGGAGCCGGCCCCGATATAGGTCAGGCTATAGCCCTTTACGCAGAAGGAGAAGGAATCAGCTGCAGCAATATACGACTCCTGGGCTGGCAGGATACTCTCTTCACAGGTCCACTTCCGCCAAAAGAAATAGAAAAAAACGGTTTTATCGGTCCAAAACAGTTTGCCGAAAGAATAAACGGAAGACAATATTATACAAGCTCATATATAGAAGGGGATATAGATTTTATTTTCGGTTCGTCCACAGCATATTTTGACAACTGCTATATCTTTCAAAAGAACAGGACTCCTCTTCTTATATATAAATATCTGTTAAAGAATGATATCAGGATGTCCGGCAGTTTTTCCGAAGTAAAGCTTATGGAGACAGCTCGAACAGGATTAAGTAATGAGAAATACGAAGAATTAAAGAAGCTTATAGAAAGTGATGAATCCCGGGAGGCCAAAAGCTATGCTACCGCCGCTTCCACTCCTGAAGGTCAGGACTACGGATATATCTTCGACAACTGCCGTTTCGAGTCAGATTGCCCTGAGCACAGCTGCTATCTTGGCCGCCCCTGGAGAAACTTTGCAAATGTACTGATCCGGAATTCCTACCTCGGAAGCCATATCCATCCCGCCGGCTTCCACAACTGGAACAAAAAAGACGCCGAATCCACCGTAAGCTTCTGCGAATACAAAAACTACGGCCCCGGCGCCTCCGATTACCGTGCTCCCTTCGTAAAAGAACTAAACTTCAACGAAATACAGAAATACCGGAAACAAAAAGTATTTTCCTAACGAAAAATCCCCTGAGATGTAATCTCAGGGGATTTAATAGCACTTGGATTATTTTCCGAATACAGCCTCGTAGTCCTTTACGAACTTGTCGATACCGATATCTGTAAGAGGATGCTTGGTCATCTGCATAAGAACCTTGAAAGGAACTGTAGCGATATCAGCGCCTGTCTTAGCACAATCAATGATATGCATAGGATGACGAACAGATGCGCAGATAACCTCTGTCTCTATATCAGGATACATCTGGAAAATATCCTCTATATCCTGGATAAGAGTGATTCCGTCTGTAGAAATATCATCAAGACGTCCAAGGAAAGGAGAAACATAAGTAGCACCTGCTCTTGCAGCAAGAAGAGCCTGTGTAGCTGTGAAGATAAGAGTTACATTTGTATGGATGCCTTCACTTGAAAGAACCTTAACAGCCTTAAGACCTTCCGGAGTCATAGGAATCTTAACAACCATGTTCTTGTGAATCTTGGCAATCTCTCTGCCCTCTGCGATCATCCCCTCAGCTGTAGTTGTGCTTGCCTTAACCTCGCCTGAAATAGGACCATCAACGATCTCTGTGATCTCCTTCAATGTAGCCATGTAATCACGTCCCTCTTTTGCGATAAGTGAAGGATTGGTTGTTACACCGGCGATGATGCCCATGTCATTAGCCTGACGAATCTCATCTACATTTGCGGTATCAATAAAAAATTTCATGTTTTTCCTCCTGGTATTTTGACCAAAAACCAAGTCTTATCATCCTTGAAATCTCATTTCACAGACTCGGTCCATTACTACTAATATTTTATGACTTGAGCGCTGAAAGTCAATACTTCCGGGCATTATGTTACATCACAATTATGCGTTCCATATCCTTATCGATAAGTTCGATATGTCGCTTCATATAAACCTCGGCCACATCAGCATCCCTGTCCATCAGAGCTCTCAGGATTTTCTCGTGTGCCTTAATCCCATTCTCAACATTGTGTTTTATTTTGAAGGTCTGGAAACGGAAATTCATTATCCTTTTACTTACACTCTGATTGATCATTTCCATGACCTCATTTCCGGTCATCTTCATAATCCTGGTGTGGAATTCTTCATCAAGAAGTGCCAGCTTTTCGTCATCCATCACAGCTGCATATTCGATAAAATCATTATGAATCTTTTCAAGAGCCTTCAGATCCTTGTCAGAAGCTCTTTCTGCCGCCATTCTTGCCGCCGCAGGTTCAAGGATATTTCTGAACTCAACATAATCCTGTATTTTTCCTCTGTTTTTTGTAAACCAGCTGGCAAGAGCATCCTCATCATTTTGGGATTTTTTTACTATAAAAGCTCCTTTTCCGGGATTAATTGAAATGTAGCCTTCCGCCTCCAGATTTCTGAAAGCTTCTCTCACTGTACCTCTGCCGACGGATAATCTTTCACATACTTCTTTCTCCGTTGCAAGCTTATCTCCTATTTTTGCCTCATCAGATAATAAATACTTCTTTAATTCATTTATTGTCTTTTGAGTTGCCGATATTTTTTTCATACAAATCTCCATTCCATAGCTTTTGTCTGGCTGCACAAATAGTTATAAAAAGTATTTTTCACAGCTCCCTGTCTTCATTGATACGGTCTTAAACTTTCGTATATATTGTACCACATCCTTCTTCTATAAAATTGTTTTGTATAACAATTTCTACACAATACTGTAAGGGGGTCAGACCCCATT
>DFGZ01000085.1 GCA_002371295.1 Oribacterium sp. UBA3737
ATTAAAGTACAGAATGAGCTGCCGGCAAAACATATACTGGAAAGTGAAAACATATTTGTGATGGATGAACAGCGTGCCCAGTCACAGGAGATCCGTCCCCTGAGGATATGTATACTCAATCTTATGCCCTTGAAGGAGGATACTGAGCTGGATATCCTGAGAGTCCTGTCAAATTTTCCTATCCAGACTGAGATCACTCTCATGAAGGTAGCCACCCATGAATCTACTCATACAGATGCTTCACATCTTAACAAGTTTTATGTGACTCTTGATCAGATCAGAGAAGATCGTTTTGACGGACTGATCATCACAGGTGCGCCTGTGGAAAAGATGGAGTTTGAGGAGGTTGAGTACTGGGAAGAGCTTACGAAGATCATGGATTGGTCCAAGACTCATGTTTTCTCCACCTTCCATATATGTTGGGGAGCTCAGGCCGGACTTTACTATCATTACGGTATAAGGAAGATCATGCTGGAGAAGAAGCTTTCCGGTATTTATCGCCAGAAGGTGCTTCACCGTAAGAAGATGATCATGAGAGGCATGGACGATTACTTTTATGTTCCTGTTTCCAGATACACAGGTATAGACGAAGAGGCAGTCAGAAGAAATCCGGAGCTTTATGTGGTGGCAGAGTCAGTGAAGCCGGAAGAGGGCGGTACCTACATGGTTCTTGCCTGTTCCAGCCGTCAGATCTTCATCACAGGACATTCTGAGTATGATAAGTATGATCTTGATAAAGAGTACAAGAGGGATCTTGGTAAGGGACTGAATCCCGATGTGCCTGTAAACTATTATGAGGATGATGATCCTGAAAAGGAACCCATACTCAGCTGGCGTTCTACCTCCAATTGTACCTATACCAACTGGCTGAACTTCGTTTATCAGGAGACTCCTTATGATCTCAATGATTTGAAGCCTGTGGTCTATGACAGCTATGTGAAGGACGGGGATCATTTCCAGGAGAGAGATACTACCCTTACCTTTAAAAAGATCTGAGTATCTTGTTATGATAAGTTACTAAGTTACATATATTAAACAGCTTGCATTATGGTGATGAAAGGGATACCATTTCTTTCATCACCGTTTTTTATATAACCGCATTTTGACCATAAATAAGGTTTTATGTAAGAAACAGGTGTATCCCTGTTCTGCAGGGAAATAATCATTGAATGGAGAATCTATGGACGTATTAGAGAGATTTTTAGAATATGCAAAGGTGGATACCCAGTCCAGTGAAACAACAGGGACACATCCATCCACAGAGAAGCAGTTTGACCTTGCAAGGTTACTTGAGAAGCAGCTTAAGGAAATGGGAGTACAGAACGTAAGACTCAGCAGGTACTGCTATGTGTTCGGATGCATACCATCAAATCTTGAGGATGGGAAAACAGCACCGAAGCTTGGATTTATAGCTCACATGGACACATCACCTTCAGCCAGCGATACAGGTGTTAACCCTCGTGAGATCAGGAACTATCAGGGGGGAGATATAGTTCTGAATGAGGAAAAGCATATAATTCTTTCTCCGAAGACCTTCCCTAAGCTTGATACCATGCAAGGTTCCGATCTTCTGGTGACTGACGGAACAACTCTTCTCGGAGCTGACGATAAGGCCGGAGTAGCTGAGATAATGGCTATGGCGGAGTACCTGCTGACACACCCTGAGGTAAAGCATGGAGATATCATGATCGGCTTCACTCCTGATGAGGAGATAGGAGAGGGACCCTGCTTTTTCGATGTGGAGGATTTCGGGGCAGATGTGGCCTATACTGTTGATGGCGGAACACTCGGCGAGATTGAGTATGAGAATTTCAATGCCGCATCAGGAAAGGTAAGCATAACAGGTGTAAATGTTCATCCCGGAGATGCAAAGGGAAAGATGGTGAACGCAGCACTTGTTGCCATGGAGTTTAACTCACTTCTTCCGGATGAACGTCCATGCAACACAGAAGGATATGAGGGCTTTTTCCATCTTACAGGTATAAGCGGTGATGAAGCCGGTACGGACATGAGTTATATCATCCGTGATCATGACAGAGCAAAGTTCGAGGAAAGAAAGAGGATCTTCGAGAAGGCTGCAGATAAGCTCAATGAAAAGTATAAGAATACGGAAGCTCATGTAGAGGTGGCCCTTAAAGACCAGTACTACAACATGCGTGAGAAGATAGATCCTGAGAATATGTATCTCATTGATGCGGCAAAGGAAGCCTTTAAAAAGGCCGGAATCACTCCTGTAACAGTTCCTATAAGAGGCGGAACCGATGGTGCACAGCTCAGCTTTAAGGGACTTCCCTGTCCGAACCTTTCAACAGGAGGAGAGAACTACCACGGAATCTATGAGTATCTCAATATCAATTCCATGAGAAAGATGGTGGAGGTACTCATCAATCTGGCAAAGGATATGGCAAAATAAAAACCGGGGAGAAAAGAGCCTCGATTTCGTGCTGACCGTCATATATCTGACAGTGTGATTGCGGCATATCCTTCACGGTTTTATAAAAAACAAAGGGCCCTGCCTCAGGGCCCTTTTCTAAGTATTTGAATTTTTAAAAGTTTCTTATCTATATTCTATTGTTAACTATCTAATACAACGGGGTAGTCTCCCTTCTATGTATTAGGCATATACGCTACGTGGCGAAGCTTTGTGCTACGCTCTACTTATATACCTTGTAAAATATAAACAAAATAGATATCTAAGATTTAATTCTTAATACTTAAATACATCGTATTCTGACGATACTCAAATTTCAGAAAGGTTAAATAATTGGAGAAACACTCCTCAGTTGAATAACATGACCACGCGAAGTGCTGTTATCGATTTTTCTAAATTACCTATCTGAAACCTAAGATATCATCGTGTAACTGTGCTGGTGTCATAATTTTCATCCCTCAGCTTTCTACGATATAGTTTTGCGATTATGTTTGATCACGACCGATCACAATCGCCTGTGGGCTAACCTTACCATCCTTTCTCGTCAGATGATTTAGTTAACTTGTATTTATCTTCTGACCTTATAGTAACATTCAGGGTATTCTTTGTGAATATCAAAAACATAAGAAAACATTTTTATTTGAAATAAATAATTAATAATTAATAAAATTTAGTCATATGTCAATTTCCAATGATGACAGTGGGGGAAATGCCGCAAATGCCGGATTTCTTTGCATTGGAACATGTTTAAAATCGGCTGACGTATACTGCCGGGAAGGTTATAATATCATTATGGAAAAGAAAGAGCTGCGAGCATTTATCCGCGAAAAGAACAAAAATCTTACAGAAGAGTACAGAGCACAGGCCGATGCAGGCATCGCCACACGTTTTCTGCTTTATCCGGTGTTCCAGCAGGTGGATTCGATTTTCTGCTATGTGAGCATGGAAAATGAACCTGATACAAGGACCATCATTGAAACGGCATGGCAGATGGGAAAGATGGTCACGGTTCCCAGATGCATTTCCATGGAAGACAGCAGGATGGAGGCTGTTCAGATAAAAAGCTGGGACGATCTTGAGACGGGAACTATGGGGATACCTGAGCCAAAGCAGGGGCTTCCGGTGATAGACGGATATAAGATAGCATTGGCGGTCGTGCCCTGCGTTACCGCTGACAGATGGGGCGGAAGACTGGGGCACGGAGCAGGCTTCTATGACAGATGGCTCAGGGGACAGAGCATGTATAAGTACTGCCTCTGTTATGAGGAACTGCTTTCCGACAGGGTACCAGTGGATCAGAACGACATAAAGATGGACAGGGTGTTCACTGAGGATAAGATCTACAATCCCAGAGCCCAGAGTGATGATTCGATACAGGAGGCCATGAAGGAGGCCGGAAACCTCAATATTTTTAGTTTGATCAAGGGGCTGTTTAAAAGATAAGAAGCACATTGCACACGGATGTATGCATTAGCGCTGATCAGTGAGTGGCCTGTATTTTTGATACACATCATAAGGTTGTTCGGAATATAACTTTATAATGACAGTGTGAAAATCGCTTTTACAGAGGAGGGAAAAATGGACGAACAGAAGGTGCTGGAACTAAAGGAGATGATCGACAGATCTCACAACATTGTATTTTTCGGAGGGGCGGGAGTGTCCACCGAAAGCGGGGTGCCTGATTTCCGAAGTAAGGACGGACTATACAACCAGCATGATGTGCAGTTCGAAAAGTACCAGCCGGAGTATCTTCTCAGCCACAGCTGTCTGGTGCTTGAGCCTGAGGTCTATTTTGAGTTTCACAGGCAGAAGATGGATACAAGAGATATTCAGCCGAACAATGCCCATAAGTATTTGGCTGCCCTTGAAAGGACGGGCAAGCTGAAGGCGGTGGTTACTCAGAACATTGACGGACTCCACCAAAAGGCAGGAAGTAAAGAGGTATATGAGATCCACGGAAGTGCTCTCAGGAATTACTGCATGAGCTGCGGAAAGAAGTATCCGACTGATTATATTTTCAGCTCCCGGGAACCGGTGCCCCATTGTGACTGCGGAGGAGTTATCCGTCCGGACATAACATTGTACGAGGAAAGTCTCCCTGAGATGGAAGTAAGGAAGTCTGTCAATGCTATAGCTTCGGCAGACATGCTCATAATCGGAGGAACCTCCCTCACTGTATATCCGGCGGCTTCCTACATAAATTATTTTGAAGGAAAGTATCTGGTCATCATCAACAGAGACGAGCTGAGCCTCCGAAGATCGGCCCAGAATACTCTGGTGATAAACGACAAGATTGGAGAGGTGTTCACAAGGCTCGCAGAGCTGAGCGGTATGGAGCTGTAAGGGATATTTATATTTAGTACAAGCTTCATCTGAATTCCGGGAACAGGCCCTGCATATCCTCCGGAAGGGGTGCGGTGAAGCTGAGAGCTTCTCCGGTAATGGGATGACTGAAGCTGAGCTTATATGAATGAAGGGCCTGCCTTTCCATGAATCTGAAATCAGGATTGTATAAAAAGTCACCGATTAGAGGA